>JBAYVO010000226.1:0-4428 GCA_041674545.1 Candidatus Nanopelagicales bacterium
CTCGCTGCCCCAGGTGCGGATCTCCTCGCCGCCGGGCGCAACGGCAACCCGGTGTTCAAGACCGGGACGTCCTTCGCGGCACCGATGGTCTCCGGTGCCGCAGCGATCCTGCTGTCCGCGCGCCCGACGGCGACTGCGGCAGAGGTCAAGGGCGCGCTGCTAGCGGGAGCTACTCGTTCGTCGGCAACTGCCAATCGGGTGGCGGCGGGATCCCTCAACACCGCCGCGTCGTTGGATGCGCTCGCGCAGTAGGCATTGCGATGCGGAACACCCCCTACTGTCCGCGATCCGATGCCGATGGTCGCGAAGACCGACAACCGCAGTGCTTGCAACCGTCGCCCATTCGTCGGCCGCGTAGTTGTTAGGCGACCACCCGTGCTGCCGAACGGAGGGCTCGATAGCGCGAAATCTTGGGCGAACGCTCCTAACATCTACGCCATGCACGCAAAGACCCGCACCAAATTACGGTCCGTCCTCGTCGGTGCAGTTGCACTCGGGATGCTCCTCGTGTCCGCGGGTGCCGCGAACGCGAACCTCTATTGGGCGAACTACGGCGACTCGTCGATCGCCACCGCCAAGCTCAACGGATCTGATGCCACGGTGCTCGATACCGGGCTTGCACAGAACCTCAACGCCGTTGCGGTCGGCTTCACCGGGTACATCTACTGGGCGAGCTACGACGAAAACTCGATCGGGCGAATGAAGATCGATGGGTCTGATCCGGATCCGTACTGGTTCGTCGGCGTTTCGTCGCCAGCGGGCCTCGCGGTTACTGACACTCACATGTATTGGGCCGAGGATGGGAACAATCGCATCGGCCGAGCCACGCTTGATGGCAATGAGATCGACCGGGACTTCGTCACCGACATGAATGGGCCGCATGGCCTGGCAGTCCAGGGCGACTACCTCTACATCGCCAATACCGGTGGCGGCAATATTGTGCGGGCCGCGCTTTCTGATGGAACATCCCAGGTTTTGCTGAGTGTGAATGACCCGCAGATGGTCGCGACGAACTCCTCATACATCTATTGGACGAACTTCCGCGGGGAGTCAATCGGGCGTGCGCCACTGGATGGGTCGGACCGCGAGCTGGAGTTCATCAGCCAGTCTGGGTCCTGGACGTATGGGATCGCGGTTGACTCCGAGCACATCTACTGGACGAACTACACCGGCACTCAGTCGGTCGCGCGCGCTCTCCTCGACGGGACGGAAATCGAGGCTTCGTTCGTGCCTAACCAGTACTACCCGGTCGGGCTGGCAGCAGTCTCGCCGCCGACGATCACAAGCGTTTCACCCAACGTCGGCGACCCCAGTGGCGGGACGCGAATCACGATTGACGGTAGCTCGTACTTCCAGGCGGCCGAGGTCACGATCGGTGGCGCAGAGTGCACGGATCTCGAGTGGCTGAGCTCGTCGAAGCTGACGTGCACCGCCCCAGCGGGGACAGCTGGCGCGGCAGCCGTTGAGATCGTCAACCCGGACGAGCAGACGGTCGAGCTTGCTGATGGATTCACGTACGAGGTTCCACCGCCGCCACCGACTCCCGACGAGCCGCAGGTTCCGGTGAACGGCTGCGCGAAGGCGCCCGCGTCCGTGCCGTTGGTAGGCAAAGTCCGCTTGCTGAAGCCGGGTTGCGAGACGACCGCTGGTCAGCCCGTCAAGGTCAAGGTGAAGGGGCGTGCGTTGGCCACGCGCGGCGACGTGCAGTACTACAAGGTGATCCGCAAGCCCAACGGCCGTACGTTGCTGAAGACGTTCGGGTATCCGGTAAAGCTGACCGTAACGTGGTCCGCGAAACCCACCGCCTCGACCGCTGCGTACAAGAAGGTCCGCACGTACCGCTAGGCGCGAGACCCTTTGGTACCCGGTGGCGTGGGGTGGGGTGACGCGGTTCGCGGGACTTGTCTGCGGTGACGGTCGGGCGGCTACGTGACGGAACGCGCCGCGGTGACGGTCGGGCGATCGGTGGGCGCGGTGGCGTCCAGATAGTCGAACCACCAGGCAGCCCAGGTTGCTGAGACCAGTGCGCGGGGTGCGGCGATGATCGCCTCGGTGTCGTTGTCGGCGGCGGCGTAGACGAGTGCCAATCTGCTGATGTGGTCCCCCTGTTCCAACGCTCCATCGACGCCACCGGCCGACGCCGGACCTGCGTCGGAGGTCGCGTCGCCATCGGACGCCGCGCCGACACTGCCACCGGATGCTGCGCTGCCACGAGACGCCGCCGCACCGGCCGTGCCGTCACTGGCCGATGCGGCACCAGCGACGACCGCCACACCGCCGCCACCGGCCAAGGCCGCGGCGAGGCTGGGGACTGCGGCGGGGCGCACCGGCACGTCGCCGAAGGTCCGGAACACCGAGCTGACGAGTAGCGCCTCCAGCAACCACCCCTCCCGCTCTGCGGCCGCGCGCAGTTGTTCGGTCTCCGCCGACTCCGACATAAACGCAGCATCCACGGTGTCGCTGAACGACGTCGCGACCCGAGCGAGTTCCTGCTGAGCCGCCCGCGCCTCGCGCTGCACGTCGCCATCGGGGTCCGGATCGGTCAGTACCTTCACGCAGGCGCTCAGGCACGTTTGTGCCGCCGCGTGCGCCGTCTGCCACCCGTTCGACACGATCGTGGCGATCCCGTGCGGGAAGGCAACAAACGTCGCAACCAACGCAACCGCCATGCCGAGCAAGATGTCGAGGAGGCGTTCGGTCGTGAGGTCAGTCGGACTCGGCCACGCCAACACCGCCATGTTGATGATCGCGAACGGCGTGTACGAGATCTGGCCGAGCCCTGGTCGGCCGATCGCCGCCCACTTCGCGACGAACGCAGCGAACGGCAACACCGCGAGCAGCATCCAGCCCTCTGGCAGTAAGGCGAGTACAACCGCCGCGATCACGACTCCGCCAACTGCCCCGAGCGCCGTTCGCAGAGCTGACCGCTGCGCGCCCGATTCGTTGAACGTCACCTGGATCAGGCTCAGCACTGACATCGCGACCCAGACCCCGTGCTCAACCCCGAGTAGGCGGGCAACAACGATCGCCGCGGTTACTGCGATTGCGGCTCGGATCGCATTCCGGAACCAGAAGGAATGCCAGGACAGGTTGGCGCGCAACTGCTCGCCGACGGACCCCTTGAGGGGCAGGGTGAGCGTCGGGTCGGGGGAGGCCGCACCGACCGATCGCGCCGCCATTCGCTGCATCGCTTCCGCCGCGATTGACAGCACCCGCACCGTGTTGTGCGCCTCGAGCTCGCGTACAGCCTGTGCCGCGGGTGTCTCCGGGATTCCGGTTGCACCTTGCCCGGAACGGGTGGTGTCGGGTGCGTCTTCCGCACCCGGTTGCTCGCCCCGATTCGGTCCTGTGCCCGACGCCCGCAGCGTGTCGCCGACCCACTGCTCGGTTCGGTCGGCGTCGGCGACGCGCGCGGCCTCGACCGGCGCCCGCCCCGCGACGGGGTGACCGGCCACCACCGTCCCCGCGGCGAACTCGAAACCCTGCGCGCAGACGCCGCTCAGCGGCTGGGCATTCGGGATCGTCGGCGACGCTGCGACCAGGCTCGACAGCGATCGCGTCGCCATCACCGCCTCGAAGCGCATCTGCACGAGCGCCCGCATCCGAATCGAGACCATGCCGGGCCTGATGGCGGTTCCGAACCACTGACTTCGGAGGTTCTCGCGGGCTTGCTCAAGGTCCGCAATGTGCTCCGTGGCGCGCGGGGTGCCGATGCTGGTGGAGAGCACCGCGGCGCGCGAACACCATTCACTCAGCGCGGTCCGCAGCTCACCGGTGTGGCGCTTCGGGAAGATCACCAACGCCGCGATCCCCGCAATCACGGACCCGGTGAGCCAAGCGAGCAGGTAGGAGTCGAGGTCCGCGGGTTGCGCCGGGGTGAGGACCGCGAGGACGAACGCCATCTGCACGCCGACTGCGCTGCGGGCGACGTACCCGCGCAGCACGCGCGCGAACGCGAAAGCGAACCCGACGAACAGCGCGGCGATCGCGGCAAGCCACAGCGTGCGGGCCACGAGGGTGCCGATCACGAGGCCGACGAGGCCGACCGCCGTCGCCGCTGCGTACCCGCCGAGGCGCTCGCGGGTCGAGCCGTCGAAGTCCAAGAAGTACAGCGCCGCCACGGTGGCGAACGAGCAGAACGTCGCCGCGTGCACGGTGTCGAACAGGTTGAGCCCAACGAGGTCGGAGATGACGACGGCGATCGCCATCCGCAACGCCGATCCCACGCGGGGGCTCACCCGAGTTGCCATTAGTGAAGCCTGCGCCCGCTGCTTGCCGCGGTGCCTAGTCGTTCCAGAACGCGGCGAGCGCCGCGGCGTCCTCGTTCGCGCGCGCGGCACCGAGTTCGAGGGCCAGCGCCATCTGCGCGGGGTCCATGAAGTTGGTGCCATCCGCCGGGTTCGCGCACACCAACATGACCTTCGATCC
>JBAYVO010000227.1:0-4380 GCA_041674545.1 Candidatus Nanopelagicales bacterium
GGAGGGTCGGGCCGCGGCGGGTGCGCAGCGGTGAGGGTGGACGGAAGGGCCCGCCCATAGGCGGTTGTACGTACATCGAGAGGAGGGACGGTCAGTGGCCGGACAAGGGCAAGAGAACATTCGACGCGAATGGCTTGAGAAGGACTATTACAAGGCGCTGGGCGTCTCGAAGAACGCGGATGCGGCCTCGATAAAGAAGGCGTATCGCAAACTCGCACGCGAGCTCCACCCGGACGCGAACCCGGACAACACCAAAGCCGAGGCGCGCTTCAAGGAAGTGTCCGAGGCCTACGACGTTCTAGGGGACGCTGAGCAGCGCAAGAACTACGACGAAGCTCGCGAACTCTACGGATCAGGCGGCAGATTTGGCGGCTTCGGAGGCGGCGGCTCCCGCGGTGGACGTGGTGGAAGCGGTCAGTACTCCCAGGCCGACTTCGGCGATATGTTCAGTGGTGGGCAACCTGGCGGCGGCTTCTCCGATGTGTTCAGCGGACTGTTCAACCGAGGCGGCGCTGGCGGCGCGGGTGCACGCCAACCTCGACGCGGCAGCGACATCGAGAGCGAGGTGACGCTCGGCTTCAACGATGCCCTCGACGGCGTCACGCTCCCGTTGCGCCTATCAAGCGACGGAATCTGCACGAGTTGCGGTGGTTCGGGCGCGCGTCCAGGTACCGCACCAAAGGCGTGCCCGGCATGCCAAGGTTCGGGCTCGCGGGTCCACAACCAGGGTGGCTTCGCGTTCTCCGAACCGTGCGATCAGTGCCATGGTCGCGGACTCTTCATTGAAGACCCGTGCCCAACGTGCCACGGCACCGGGCAGGCAGTGAGCACTCGCACGATCAACGCGCGCATTCCAGCGGGCGTCAAAGACGGCCAACGGATCCGACTCAAAGCCAAAGGCGGCCCTGGCACAAATGGCGGCCCGGCCGGTGATCTCTACATCTTGGTCCACGTCGACAAACACCCGGTCTTCGGGCGCGACGGCAACAACGTGACGATCAACTTGCCGGTCGCGTTCGACGAGGCGGCGCTCGGCGCGAACGTCCGGGTGCCGACTCCGGACGGCAACACGGTGACCCTCAAACTCCCGCAAGGAACGAGCAACGGACGCAAGTTTCGGGTCAAGGGCAAGGGCGCACAACCGGCGGGCAAACCTGCTGGCGACCTCCTGGTCACCGTCATTGTGGAAGTACCTGCGGAGATCTCAGCCGAAGAGCGCGCGGCGTTAGAAGCGCTGCGCGAAGCGCGGGCCGGATACGACCCGCGAGAAGAGTTGATCAAGAAAGTCGGAGGTGCGTAATGGCGAATCCACTCGACGATGACCAGCCGGTCTACGTCATCTCAGTTGCGTCCGAATTGTCGGGCCTGCACCCACAAACTCTGCGGCAATACGAACGCCTCGGTTTGGTATCCCCGGACCGCAGCGGCGGTCGCAACCGGCGCTACTCCATGGCCGACATCATGCGTCTTCGTGAGGTTCAACAACTCGCCTCCGAAGGCCTCAACCTGGCCGGTATCCAGCGCGTGTTGGCACTCGAAGCTGAGAACCAGCACCTGCGTGCGCGTCTTGCGCAGTACGAGCGCGAGAAAACGTCGACGGCTCTGGTCGTCTGGCGTCCCCGCCCACGTCGCTAGCCCTGACGCGACCTCCCCAAGCGCATTTGCCGCGGACCGCGACCAACGGTTTGCCCCGACGCCACTGGCCGCGCGGCTCACCCGCAGCGCCCCAGTCACTGACAGGACCGTGGCAGTTCCTTCCCAGTCAAGGACCGAAAACACCACGGCCCACCACGAACAACAGAAAGTGAACAAAGACATGGACATGCAGCTCACGACTAAGACCCAAGAAGCGCTGTCTGCGGCGATGCAGGTCGCGCTGGTGAATGGCAACCCGGAGATCGTGCCTGCGCACATCTTGATGGCGTTGCTCCAGCAAGGCGAAGAGGGCATTGCCGTCGCGCTGCTCGATGCCGTTGGCGCGGACCGAACCGCCCTCGTCGCGAAGGCCCGCGCGCTTGTCTCGGCGCTGCCCTCGGCAAGTGGGGGCGATGGTCCGAAGCCTCAGCTCTCACGCCAGGGGCTCACTGCGATGCAAACCGCCCAAGGTATTGCTGCCGAACGCGGCGACGAGTACATCTCCACCGAGCACGTGCTGATCGGTCTCGCCAAGAGCGGTGGTTCGGAAGTAACCGCCGCGCTGGCCGCCCAAGGTGCAACGCCCGACGCCCTGCTTGATGCGCTAGGCAAGGTTCGCGGCGCATCGCGCGTGACCTCGGCTGACCCGGAGGGGTCGTTCCAGGCGCTCAACAAATACGGCGTCGACCTAACCGCTGCCGCCGAAGACGGCAAGCTCGACCCGGTCATCGGCCGCGACAGTGAGATCCGTCGCGTCGTCCAGGTGCTGAGTCGGCGGACCAAGAACAACCCGGTTCTCATCGGCGAACCCGGCGTGGGCAAGACCGCCGTGGTCGAAGGTCTTGCGCAGCGCATCGTCGCCGGAGACGTCCCCGAGTCATTGCGCGGCAAGAAGTTGATCTCACTCGACCTGGGTGCGATGGTCGCCGGTGCCAAGTACCGCGGCGAGTTCGAGGAACGACTTAAGTCAGTCCTAGAAGAGATCAAGGAATCCGACGGCCAAGTGATCACGTTCATCGATGAACTCCACACCGTCGTTGGGGCGGGCGCGACCGGTGATTCTGCGATGGACGCCGGAAACATGCTCAAGCCGATGTTGGCTCGCGGTGAGTTGCGAATGGTTGGCGCGACGACTCTTGACGAATACCGCGAGCACATCGAGAAGGATCCGGCGCTCGAACGTCGGTTCCAGATGGTGCTGGTGGGGGAGCCGAGTGTTGAAGACACCGTCGGCATTCTTCGCGGCTTGAAGGAGAAGTACGAAGCGCATCACAAGGTTGCGATCGCTGACTCTGCGCTCGTTGCAGCGGCGACCCTTTCCGACCGCTACATCACTAGCCGGTTCCTGCCCGACAAAGCGATCGACCTCATCGATGAATCGGCGTCACGCCTGCGGATGGAGATCGACTCTTCACCGGAGTCCATCGACACCCTGCAGCGTTCCGTGGATCGGCTGCGGATGGAGGAGATGGCCGTCAGCCGCGAGACCGACGAAGCGTCGGTGGCCCGCCTCGCCAAGATCCGGGCGGACCTCGCGGACAAGGAAGAAGAACTCCGCGGTCTGCGCGCCAAGTGGGACCAAGAGAAGTCCGGCCTGGACCGTGTTGGTGATCTCAAGGCGCGCATCGACGAACTGCGAAGCGTCGCAGAGAAGGCCCAGCGCGACGGTGACTTCGAGCAGGCCTCGCGAGTGCTGTACGGCGATATCCCCGAGCTCGAAACGCAGCTCGCAACCGCTATCGAAGAGACCAGTGGTCGTGCGGCGATGGTCAGTGAAGAGGTCGGTGCCGACGACATCGCCGAAGTGGTTGCTGCCTGGACCGGAATCCCAGCCGGGCGCCTGCTGCAAGGCGAAACCGAGAAGCTCTTGCGCATGGAATCGGTCCTCGACGAGCGCGTCGTGGGCCAGCCCGCTGCCGTGCAAGCTGTCGCCGATGCAGTGCGCCGGTCGCGTGCCGGAATCTCGGACCCGAACCGTCCCACCGGCTCGTTCCTCTTCCTCGGACCGACCGGCGTCGGAAAGACCGAATTGGCGAAGGCCCTCGCGGAGTTCCTCTTTGACGATGAACGCGCGATCGTGCGAATCGACATGAGCGAGTACGGCGAGAAGCACGCGGTCGCCCGTCTCGTCGGGGCACCTCCGGGCTACGTCGGTTACGAGGAAGGCGGCCAGCTCACTGAGGCCGTTCGGCGCCGCCCGTACTCGGTGATCCTGCTTGACGAGGTTGAGAAGGCGCATCCAGAGGTCTTCAACATCCTGCTGCAGGTTCTTGACGACGGGCGCTTGACGGATGGTCAAGGTCGCACGGTCGACTTCCGCAACACCATCTTGATCATGACGTCGAACCTCGGTTCGCAGTTCTTGGTCGAACAGGAGCGGGAACAAGCTGAGCGCGAGGCCGCCGTAATGGAGGTCGTGCGCAATCACTTCAAGCCGGAGTTCATCAACCGGCTCGACGACATTGTGATGTTCAGTCCGCTTGGCACCGAGCAGCTCACCCGGATCGTTGATTTGCAGCTGGCGTTGCTGCAGCAGCGCCTGGACGACCGCCGCCTCACACTGGCCGTGACCGATGCCGCGAAGCACTGGCTTGCCTCGCACGGGTTCGATCCGATCTACGGAGCGCGGCCGCTGCGTCGTCTCGTCCAGACAGCGATCGGCGATGCGCTGGCCAAGGAGATCCTGTCGGGCAAGGTGCTCGACGGGTCAACGGTCACGGTCGATACCAATGACGAGACCGGAAC
>JBAYVO010000228.1:0-4359 GCA_041674545.1 Candidatus Nanopelagicales bacterium
GGATCCGTCTCAATCAAGTGAATAAGCGACTCAACACCCGGCAACTCGGCAGCAGCGAACGACACCCGACGAGTGCCTCGCCCCAATGAGCCCTGCGGTTGATTTGCCATACGACCAACCTACCAGAACCTTCGAACACCTGTTCGAAACTATTGTCGTGTTGCCAGGCGAAGCTTCCTAATTCTTGGACGAACTGAATTGACGGTCGCGGACCTGCAGACAACGGTGAATTGCCGACCGAGATGATTGCGAGGTGATGCCTTGCGCCAAATACGAGCACGCGGCGGACCTCCCGCGTCTCGTTCCCGGAACGGACAGTCGGATTTACCCAACCATTCGGAGTGCGACGGCG
This sequence comes from Candidatus Nanopelagicales bacterium, assembly GCA_041674545.1. GTDB lineage: Bacteria > Actinomycetota > Actinomycetes > S36-B12 > UBA10799 > UBA10799. The sequence goes on from JBAYVO010000228.1 coordinate 353, forward strand.
TCGGCCGCTTCCCTTGTTTGAGTTTGGCGTCCAGATTTGAAAGGTAGTGGGAGCAGGACGCGGTAGCGTCCGACGGCTCCTGCCGGGGGCACTCTTTGTTTTCTGTGGGCTAGGGCGCCACGGGTTGGTGTCTAGCCAACTGTCACGAAGTCGATCAGTTCCTCTACCCGTCCGAGCAGCGCCGGATCTAGGTCCGTGTAGGTGTGGACGCTGGCGAGGATTCGCTTCCAGGCTGTGGCACTGTCGCAATTCCAACCAAGTTCGGCGATTACTCCTTCTTTCCAAGGAGTTCCTCGCGGAATCGTGGGCCAGACGTCGATACCAACTGCTGCAGGCTTAACCGCCTGCCAAATGTCGATGTACGGGTGGCCGATGACGTGGACGTTCGGAGCGAAGACCGCGGTCGCCTCTGCTGCGATGCGTGATTCCTTCGACCCGCTGACCATGTGATCCAACAACACGCCTACACGCCGATCTGCCTGCGGCGAGAAATCCCTAAGCGCACCGACCAGATCGTCCGCGCCGTGCAGCGGTTCAACAACGATCGCCTCACCACGAAGGTCCTCGCCCCAGACCTTCTCAACAAGTTCCGCATCGTGCAGTCCCTCAACCCAGATGCGACTTGCCTTGGCCACCTGGGCGTTCGGCGACTTCGACGCGATTGAACCCGACGCCGTGCGTGATTTCTGCATCGGCCCACTTGCCACAGGCACGAGGTTCACGGAGACACCGTCAATCAGGAACGCCCCACGACTCATCACGAACAGGCGGCGTCGACCGTGCCGATCTTCAAGCTCGACGGTTCGCCCCTCAATTGACTTCTCCGTGCGTACAACCGACCCACAGAATCCTGTTTCGGCGCATTCAACAACGAGACCAAACTCTGCAACCACGTCTTCAGGTATCACGACCGAAGGCCGATGGGGATTGTTGGCGAGAACGTCGCGGCCGTACCGATCACTCATCCGCCAACCTTGGCAGTCGAATCGGCGCCGACAAAGCAGGCACTCTGCGTCACATCTGACAAATCTTGCTGCCATCTTCTGGGCTTTCGGCGCGACCTCCCCCAATTCAGCGGCGCCAGATGGACTCGGTTGACGTCAGCCGCGAGAATCGATCACCCACCCGATTGAGCGAGGACCATGTCTGCAACAGACGTATCTGCGAAGAAAGAGCCCGCAGGCTTCAACCGTGCCGCCGTCACTTTGCTTGGCGTTATCGGTGGCATCCAGGTCTTCGATCCGGTCGTCTCGTCGGTCGCGCTCGTCCAAGCAGGGTCGGACTTGAAGTTCCCGGCTTCCACAATGGCGCTCGCTGCCGGAATCTCGACGCTTGCGTTAGCTGCAACAGTCATTCCCGGCGGGTTGATCGCGGATCGCCTCGGTCGTCGCAAGGTACTCATGGGAGCCCTGGTCGTCACTGCTATCGGTGAACTCACCACGGCATTCGGGCTATCCATCTCGATGTACCTACTCGGACGGGTAATTGCAGGTATTGCGCTCGGTGTTGTCTTCGGCGCGGCATACGGCCTACTGCGCGACGTCGCGCCCGCGGAGAAGCTGGGCCCCGCGATGGGGCTATTCAATGTGATGAACCTTGTTTTGACAGCAGTGGTGGTGGTGATCGCTGGCATCCTGATTCTCACCAGTTGGCGCCTCGCTTACCTCCTGGCACCTATCGCTTGTGCGGTCTGCTTCATTTTGATCCCGAAGATATTGCCGAACGTGCCGAAGGTTCCTGGCGGCAAACTAGACGTTCTCGGAATGGTGCTCATCGGCCTCGGTGTCGTGGGCCTGCTCTACGGCGTGAGCAACGCTGCGCAATCCGTCACTTCACCTTCGTGTTGGGGACCCATCCTGTTTGGCCTCGTCGCTCTCGCCCTCTTTGCGATCGTCGAAGGCAAGCGCACGTATGCGGTATTCCCAATCCGCCTCCTCACACACCCGGCGTTTCTCGGCGCCGTCATCATGGGAATCTTCTGGAACTTCGCAAACGGGGCAGCGAGCCAGATGCTGCCCAACGTGTGGCAATACATCGAAGGCTGGGGCACCGGCCGCGTCGCCGTGTACCAGGTCTTCATTGCGCTCTTTGCGGCGTGCGGAGCTGTCTGGGGCGGGCGCAAACTCGGGCGTGGATCGCCAGCGAAGAACGTTTCTGGGATCGGCTACATCATGATGGTGGTTGGCTTCCTGGCACTCGCGGTTCCGGGGGTGCAAGCTGGGATCCTCGTCTTCATCCCAGGCATGATCTTGGCCGCCTTTGGCTGGATGTCTAACGCAACTTCACAGGGCAGCCTGTTCATCGGACTAGCCCCCAAGCAATTCTTCGGTCCGGTCACCTCAAGCAAGGTGACGGTCGGTCAGTTCGGATACTCCCTCGGGCTATCCGGCAGCACCGCGTTGATCAGCCTGCTCACCTTGAATCAGGTTTCAGACGCCACGAACGGCGCAGTGTCCGGCGACGAAGCGTGGACCGAAATCACCGGATACCTTCAGAAGGGAACGACAGGTGATTCCGCGCTTGCACAGATCTCCCGCGACGCGATTGCCTCGATGTATGTGTCCTCGTTCCGAATCACGCTCGTGATTTTCGCCGTGATCATCGCCGTTGCCGGGCTGGCGATGTACCGCCAACTCGGGAAAGCAAAGGCCTCCGAACCCGTCGAAGAGTTCCTCCACAAAGAAATCGCGGCACTAGAGAGCGCGAAGCCCTCCCCCGCGAGCTAGTTAGGCAGGCTCCAACAGACTCGAGCTAGACCTCGCCGAAATAGTCCAAGTAGAACCCCTCGAGCCGAGCACGTATGCGCGCCTCGACGTACCCGTCGGCAAGCGCCTTGTCGATAACGGGTCCAGTGATGTCGATAACAACATCGGTCGCAAGCGACTCCGTGATACCGACGTCGGCAAGTACCTCGGCGACCTTCCGCTTACCTTGCTGCTTGAGGAAGTCGTCGACCACACGCGTAAGCACCGCCGTAAGGAATTCGTTCCCCCTCACTGACACCCAGGCTTCGCGCGCAGCATCAGCCACATCGTCAACCGCGTCGACCGGCACAAGGCTCGCTAGTTCAGAAACCGTGGCCTGAGCGTTGGTTTCCCACACCTCGCTCGCAACCGCCGACAGGACAGCTTTGTCGAGCACTTTGTCCATGTAGCGCTTGCTCTCACGAATGTTGTCTTGGATATTCGCGTTCACAAATGCGGTCAGCTGCTTGTCGACTGCCTGTTCAAGCTTTGGCGCCGCCGTGTTAATCGCGGACTGTCCCATCTTCATCAACGTCGAAGCCCCCGGGACCTTTCGAGCGATGACGTTCTCTGCCTGCAGATAGTTCTTGATGCCCTGGTAGACCACGTGGGACATCAGCTGGGAGTAGACCTCGCTGGTAGTGATCTGCTTGGTGATCTCTTCACGCAACTCCGTCATGTCGATGACGGCATCAGCGATGGTGTCGTAGCTGTTTTGGGGAACCAGATCAACCACGCGGGTGTCGTCCTTGCTTGCTACAACGTAGGCCGAACGCGCCGCAGAACCGATCATCTTCAACAGTTCATCGGTGAGCTCAATCTGCTGGGCATACCGAGTGCACCAGTCAACGATCTCGGCGCTGGTGAATAGCTGGTTCAGCTTGACGGAACCGAGCCACGTGAACGCTTCAGCGACCTCTTCAGCGAGCTGCTCATTGCGGGCATCACCCGTCCAACGCGCGAGCTCATATTCGACGTGGGCGTCAAGGATTTTCTTCGCTTCAGACACGGCGTGAGTCTTACACGGCCAATCGGGTTCGGCGACGAGCGGGCGGGCGGAAAATCCAGCCGGCGCACGCACGTATCCTCACCCCGAGAATCACTGGAACACACCTTTCGGGCGACAGCCCATCGCCGACGCACCTAGGAGCTCCCTATGCCGAACATCAATTTCGACTTCACTGGCCGGACAGTCATCGTCACTGGCGCAGCGCAGGGCATCGGACTCGAGGTTGGACGCTTCTTCCAGGCCGCCGGAGCAAC
>JBAYVO010000229.1:0-4342 GCA_041674545.1 Candidatus Nanopelagicales bacterium
ACACTGGAGGCGTTGATCGAGCTTGTGAAGCAGGCCCCAAGGCAGATTGACCTGTCGATCGAGACCAAACATCCCGTCCGCTACGGAGGCCTCGTCGAGGACAAAGTGGTCGCGATGCTGCGCCGACACGACATGATCAAACCTGAGCCGGGCAGCCCGCGCGTACGCCTGATGTCGTTCTCCGAGATCGCGCTGAGACGGCTACGCGAACAAGAACCGAGCCTGCAGACCGTCCTGTTGATGGACCGAGTTCCTGTCCGTGCACGAAGCGGATGGCTGCCGAGCGGCGCTCGGATCGCCGGTCCTGGGGTGCACATCGTTCGCGCGCATCCGAACTACGTGGCGCGGGTGCATTCGGCCGGCGCGCAGGTGCACGTATGGACGGTAGACGATCCGTCCGACATCGACCTCTGCATAAACCTAGGCGTCGACGGCATCATCACGAACCGTCCCGCCTCTGTCCTTCGCCGCCTCGGCCGCGAACCGAGCCCAGTCGCGGACTAAGCAGCGATCGGTGCGCGGATTGGGCGCGATGCGTGCTGAAGCAGCCCAGTCGCGGACTCGGCAGCGCTACCCGGCATCGTGCGCGCTGGCATTGATGGGTTCGCATCAGTCCCGTCGAGTCGCTGCGATCCACTGGAAGTGCTGGACGCTGCCGGACGGCGTGACGTGACGCTCGGTGCGTGTGTCGATCGTCGCAAATTCGGGCCCGAGCACATCGGCGAGTGCCGCCGCGTCGTAGCGCTGAACGGGCAACCCCGAACAAGACGTCGGCCCGTCGACCCCGAACACGCCGATCACCACACGGGATCCCGGATGAGTCGCCGCGAGCATGACGTCGCGGTACGCGGCGCGGCCTTCCGGAGTCGTGAGGAAGTGCAGGACGGCCCGGTCATGCCAGATGTCAAATGTCCGAGGCGGTTGCCAGGTGAGCAGGTCTGCGACTAGCCAGTCGACCGTCAAAGCCCGGTCGCCAAGGCGTGTGCGGGCCGCATCGAGGCCAGCAGGTGCGATGTCGAGCACCGCGATGTCGTCGTAGCCAGCGGTCAGGAGTCCATCAACGAGGGTAGACGCGCCGCCGCCGATATCGATGATGCTGCGCTTCTCGCTGCCCGACTGTTGGATGAGTTCCATGGATGTTGACGCGTGGTCTTGGTACCAACTGCGGTCACGCCCGCCCTCGGCGTAGGCGTTGTTCCAGTGGTTCGCTGGGTCTGGTGCGTCGCCGTTGGTCACCGATTCAGCGTAAGCCGCACCGTCGTCCACCCACTCCCCGCCCGGCCCTACCTGGACCTGGCCTCCGTCCTGCCTCACCGCCTCCGCCCAGCCCCACCTCGCCTCCCGGTTTGGTAAACACGCCCGGCCTGCCGGGCGTGTTTACCAAACGGGAACAGAAAAGTGGGCGGAAGTGGAATGAGGGGCGCGCATGGCAGGGTTACGGTCACATGATGAGCGACCAGAACCCCAGCGGCCCGGCAGTTCCTCCCCCGGGCACGACGCCCCCGGGCACGCCGACACCCGAGCCGACCGGCAAGAGCCGCAAGCCGCTCATCCTGACGCTGGTGCTCGCCGCCGCCGTCGTGATCGCGATCCTGCTGTACCTGTTCCAGCCGTGGGCGTTGATTACCGGCAAGGAGGTCAACGAAGACCTCCCGACCGCAACCCCGGGCATGACCGTGAGCCCCTCACCCGGCGGAACGGTGAATCCGCCGTCCGTCGCGAACGTGACGTTGGCGAGCGGACCGTTCCAGTCGTACGAGCACACCACGACCGGCAAAGCGTCGCTGATCCAACTTCCCGACGGACGCACGATCGTGCGCCTCACGGACTTCCAAACGTCAAACGGCCCGGACGTGAAGGTCTGGCTGTCCGTCAACCCAGCGGGCGACGCGTCGAGTGCCCGCGACGCGAAATACGTCGACCTCGGCGACATGAAGGGCAACTCCGGCAACCAGAACTACGAGCTGCCCGCGAGCGCGACCGGTGAAACCTGGGGCAGCGTCGTCATCTGGTGCGACCGCTTCTCGGTCCCCTTCGGCGCCGCGACCCTCACTCCCGCCGCCCCTTCCCCCCGCAGCTAACCCCCGCCACCCCGGCGCGTCCCGCCACCCCGCCACCCCGGCGCCACCCCGCCGCGTCCGCGAGTCCGCCCGCCGCCGTTGCGAACTTGGTGTAATCGCGCGGCCTGCCGGCAAGTCGCACCAAATTCGCAACGGTAGGTAGGGTCGAGGGGTGGGCAAAAATGGGCGGGAACAGAAGACGGTGGCGGTAGTTGAGGGTGATGTGGCGGTTGTGGGACCGCGCGAACCCTGTCCGTGTGGGTCGGGGCGGCGGTACAAGGCGTGCCATGGGCGCGCTGCTGCTCGCGCCGAGACCGCGCTGATCACCCGGCCGTTCGAAGGTCTGCCAGGTGAGTGCGACTTGGTCGCGCTGTCAGTCCTCGTGCCTGCCGCGACGACCACCTTCACGCTCAAGGACGCCGAGGCCGACCCGGTGCTCGCCGCGACGCTGCTGCCGATGGCCTGGCCCGCACTCCACCGCGCCGATGGCAAGTTGATGGTCGGCCTGCAGGTTACTGGCGGCTCCGGAGATCCCTCGCGCGACATCGCCGCAGCCCTGCTCGATGCCCGCGAACTCCCCGCGGGCACCCCCGCGCTCAACGTCGGTCGCCCCGGCCCCGGCCCGCGCTTGCAGGACCTCCTCGACACAGGCGCCGAATTGCAGATCGAGGTCCACGCGGGCTTCGACTACTGGCTCGACGGTGCGATCACCGATGCCGGCGAAGACGTCACCGCCGCGCTCGGCCGCGCGAACGAAGAGGTCGTGCCGACCGCGCGGTTGGCCTCTGTTGAGGCGGCGTACTGGTGCCGGATTGGCACCAAGGAGCACCTGCGCTGGGTGCTGCCGGAGGCTGAAGACGCGCTGCTCGACGCATTCGCCAGACTCGCCGCCGATGATCAATTGGGGCTCGGCCCGGGCACGAGATACATCGGCTGTTTCCGTTCGCACGGCGTGCTCGCCGCGGTGTGGGACCTCGCGCCAGGTGATGAGGCGGACGACGTCGAGGAGTCTGCCGCCGCTTTCCGTGAGCGCCTCGACATCGCGCTGACCGACGATTCACCGCTGTCCCAAGAGGCCCGGCGCCTGCGCACAGGCATCATCAGCCGCCAGGTCACTTTGCGCTAGGCCGACAAGGAGTCGCACGCTCCGTTCAGGTGCCTATCGAGTGGCGTGCGTGATTTGTGTGGACTATCTACACTTTTCACGCACGGTAAGTCGCAACAAGGCGAACTCGGCCTTCCAGGGCGCCTATCTGGGTCTCAACCGTTACAGACAAGCAACGTCGACTACCGAATTGTGCGCGAAAAAGACGCGACGCCGAAGATAGCCCTTCGCACAGTGCCAGACCTGCATCGGCAGCGGTTCTGCAATTGCGTAGCGTGACCGCAAATTGTCCGGTGCACCGGTACACCCTGATTCTGAATCGTTTCAGATCCGGCTGGCGCGCATTGGGCTTTCCCAGGTGTGACTCTCAGTGCACACCTGGGAAAGAAGGAATCTTGATGCGCCGTTTTGTTGTGCCTGCACTTGCGATAGCTCTCGCCGCCAGCGGCATCCCCGCAATTACAGGGTCCGCAGCAGCAGACGAGTCAGCTGGTCCGAGCGCGAGCAGCAAGTCAGATGAGCTGCTAGACGCGGTGGCGAAACTTGAGGCTGGTGAGTCAGCACCCGCCGCGGCCTCCCCAGGGGGTCTCGCGAAGAGAGCCTCGACGAAGCATCAGATCGCATTGACCGCGGCATCCCCTTCGGTCACGGTTGGCAAAGCCGTCAAGCTCCGGGTGTCATTGAAGACAAAGCGCAAGGCGGCTGTTCGCCTGCAGCAGTACCGCCCGGCGAGCGCGTCTTGGTCCACGGTCGTCAAGACCAATACGAATGCCAAAGGCAAGAAGGCGATCGCCCGCAAGACCAACTCCGCCGGAACCTTGACCTACCGCGCTCTCCTGCTGCGAAAGAACCGAACGGTGGCCGCCCGCAGCAACCCCGTCGCGGTCTCGGTGGTCGCCCCTGGCTCTGCAACCACGGCGACCCCAAACAGCACCCCGCAGAAGCTGAACCCGTGGCCAACTCCTGACGGCATGACGTTGAACGCAAACTTCGCGCCCACATCCGGACAGGGTGCTGACGGCCCGATTCCCGCGCAGCAGATCTGGGACTACTTCCCCGTGCCGGTGCAGGTCACCGCAACCGACATGCAGTCGATCATCGGCATGCGCGTAATGCTGCAAGAGAAAAACGGCGACAACTGGCAGACGGTCCCCGGACACGGTCCAGTCGGAACGCT
>JBAYVO010000230.1:0-4332 GCA_041674545.1 Candidatus Nanopelagicales bacterium
AAGAACTCGTTGCCGCCGGGGTAATGATTGATGGCAACGGACTTCTCCCGAGCTCCCAGGGGTACAAGATCTTCACCGCGAACGGTGAGTCAACGATTGTCGATGGTCCATTCGCCGAGACCAAAGAGCTCATCGCCGGGTACTGGGTGCTCCAAGCCAAATCGATGGACGAAGTGATTGCTTGGGTCAAGCGTGCGCCGATGGACGCTGACGGCCGGGATGCGGCGGTCGAGATTCGACAGATCTTTGAACTCGATGACTTCCCGGAGATGGAAGACGAGTCCGGGTGGCGCGAGAACGAGGAGAAGCTGCGGGAAGAGTGGAATGCAGGGAGCCCAGGCGACGCACAGGGTTCGCTCGCACCCACGCCGGGCAAGCTCGTATACATGGGCATGGTTCACGCGACGGCGGACAGCGAGGCCGGAGCAATGCCCACTGAAGCCGAGTTGGCAACTATGGGTGCGTTGATGGACGAGTCAGCAGCAGCGGGAATCCTGCTTGGCGGTGAAGGTCTGCGTCCGTCAGCTGAGGGCGTTCAGATCGAATTCCGCAACGGTGAACGGACCGTGATCGACGGGCCTTTCGCAGAGACCAAAGAACTGATCGGTGGCTACGCCATCATGCAGTTCGATTCTGAGGAACAAGCGCGGGAGTGGACCCTTCGGTTCGCGCAGACGAGCGGTCAGGAATGTGTGCAACTGCGAAAGGTACTGCGGCCTGAGGACTTCTCCGATGAGGTCCGCGAGGAAGCGGCAGACGTCTTTGAGGCCGAGGATCGGATGCGCGCGCAGGTTGCTGAGCAGAACAAATAGCGGCAGCGCACATAGCGTATGAGTGATCAGCTTGGGAGTCGGGTCAACCGCGAGATTGAAGCGGTGTGGCGGATCGAGGCTCCCAAGCTGATCGCTGCGCTCACGCACTTGACGAACGACCTCGGTGCAGCTGAGGAACTAGCTCAAGAAGCACTAGTCGCGGCGCTTGAACAGTGGCCAAATGACGTTATTCCGCGCAAACCGGGTGCGTGGCTCCTCACCACCGCACGTCGCCGCGGCATCGATCAGATCAGGCGACGAGAGAACCTCGCATCCAAGTACCAACTCATCGGTGAAGCGCTACGCACGCGCGCGCAGGAGCAAGAGTTGGTCGATACAGTCGATCACATCGAGGACGACTTGTTGCGCCTCGTTTTCACTGCTTGCCACCCGGCGTTGTCAGTGGATGCGCGAGTTGCGCTCTCGCTGCGGGTGCTTGGCGGGCTCAGCGTCGCGGAGATCGCTGCCGCGTTCTTGGTTAGCGAAACCGCAATGGCGGCGCGCATCACCCGGGCAAAGAAGGCGCTGCGTGATTCACGCGCTGAATTCGAAGTGCCCCAAGGCGAGGAGCGTGCACGGCGCCTGCCGGACGTGCTCGCCGTCATCTACCTCATCTTCAACGAGGGCTACTCCGCTACTTCGGGGGAGCACTGGATGCGTCCGTACCTCAGCGATGAGGCAATTCGGCTCGGTCGAGTGATCGCAAACCTGCTTCCCGACGAAGGCGAGGTCCACGGGTTGCTGGCGTTGATGCAGTTGCAAGCATCAAGAGCCGCTGCGCGAACCGACTCCAGAGGCAAACCTGTGTTGCTGTTGGACCAAGACAGGCGACGCTGGGATCGAACGTTGATCACCCTCGGTATGCGCTCGCTGGGCCAAGCCTATGCAGTTTCGGAGTACGTTGGCCCGTACACATTGGAGGCGTCGATCGCAGCCTGCCACGCACGGGCTCGGCAGGGGCAAGACACCGATTGGGAGCAGATCGCGGGCTACTACGAACTCCTCCGAATTGCAAAACCCTCACCGATCGTGGACCTCAACGCGGCAGTGGCAGTTGGTAAGGCGCGCGGTCCGCAGGCGGGCCTCGACCAAGTGGAGCGGTTGATCGCTGATGGCGCGTTGGCGGACTACTACCTGCTGTCAAGCACGCATGGCTACTTCCTTGCTGAAGTGGGACGTCGATCGGAAGCCGCTGCTGCGTACCGGCGGGCGGCCTCACTCACGAATAACGCGGTCGAGCGCGAGTACCTTGCGGCGCGCGCCCAAGCGATGTCTGACTGAGCGCGGGCATTTGTCGTGGTTCGCACCACACGAAGCTCGTTCGGCGCGCGCCAAACCGCCTTCACTCAGCGCTGCCGGTTAGGTTGGCGCCATGGTGATGCGCAGTTTCTCAAAGTCGGTCTTGGTGGCAGTTGTTGCTGGCGTTGTTGCGGTGACAGGCGCAGGTTACGCCTCCGCTGCCGGATCCAGCGATACGTCGCAGGGTCTGCCGACGACTGAGATTGCACAGGCGTTTGCCGCGACAGGTGCTGCCCCAACCGCGGCACCTGATGCGGCGCTCGCCCCACGGGCAACAGTGCGAGTCTCCAAAGGGTCAAGGGGGAGTCTCACGCAGCTGCGCGGAACCAAGGGCTGCATCGGCATGTCGGCAGCGCGCAAAAAGGGCTGCGCCAAGGCTCGCGCACTCAAGGGTCCAGGTCCGTTCATGGGGTCGCGGGCGATTGCGCTGAGCTCAGACGGCAAGCATGCCTACGTTGCTGCATCAAACAGCGACGCGATCGCCGTGTTCAAGCGGAATAAGAAGTCCGGAGTCCTCACCCAATCCAAGGGTGTATCCGGCTGCATTTCTTTGAATGGCGCGCACGGATGTCGCAGTGCTGTGGGGCTTGATGGCCCGAACTCAATCGCCGTTTCCAGCGATGGACGAACGGTCTACGCCACCTCTCGCAACAGTAACTCGGTCACCAGTTTCGCCCGCAACAAACGTACGGGCGGGTTAAGTCAGGTCAATTGTGTCGCTGGCACTGCGACCACGGGTTGCGCGACTGGAGTCGCACTTGACGGGCCCGACGTAGTGGTGGCCAGCAACGACGGCCGCAACGTCTACGTGGGGTCGTTCTTTGGTAACGCGGTCTCGGCGTTCTCGCGGGATGCCTCGAACGGCGCTCTGACGCAACTCGCTGGCGAGGCCGGTTGCATCGCGACGTCCACTGTTGGTTGCGCAACAGGGCTTGCGCTCAACGCAATCGAAGGGCTGGCGATCAGTAGCGTCGGCGACACCGTCTACACAGGCTCTGCCGTCTCGAATGCAATCGCGGTACTCACCCGCCAATCGGATGGTTCGCTCACGCAGGCCAGTGACGGCAGTGGTTGCGTCACAACTGTTCCGGTCGAGGGTTGCGCGACGGGCCGTCAACTTGCGGGTGCCAACGCTGTGGCCTTGAGCCCCAACAACAAGAATCTGTATGCGACCTCGCTCTTCAGTAATGCGGTCACTACGTTCGGTCGATCGAGCGCAGGCACGATTGGGCAGAAGCCCGGCATCGCCGGGTGCACCGTCAACCAAGGTGCGCAGAACTGCCGCTTCGGTCGGAAGATGTCCCAGCCGGAAGGTCTTGTCGTCAGTCCTGATGGGCGCAATGTCTACGCCACTGCGTTCGGCTCGAACGCGATCGACGTGATGCGTCGCAGTACCTCGAGTGGCTCGCTGAAGCAGGCGCCCCGCACGGATACCTGCGTCGCCGCTAAACCAGGATCTGATTGCACGAAGGGCCGCGCGCTCGGTGGCGTCAGTTCGGTCGCTGTTAGCCCAGACGGCAAGTTTGTCTACGCAACAGCATTCAAGAGCGAGGCTGTTGTCGCGTTCAAGCGCAACAAGTAGCCCGCACGTTGCATGCGAATCTGGCAGTGTCCGGTGGCGCGTTAGGTGGGTGAACTACGTCACTGCAATTCGCTTGCCAATTGGGGCGTTCTGGGCAGGCTTCACCGGGGTTAGCCAACGCATACTCCAAGCATGAGTATGGATCCCGAAGAGCGCGCTGCCAAGGAATCGCTGGTACGTGAGGACCTTGGTCGTAGGGGTTTTCTTCGCCTCGCTGGCCTCACTGCTGGCGCGGCAGTCGTCGCGGGTGCGGGAGCGAACGCAGCCCAGGCGGCACCGGAGCCTAAGGGCGACATGAGGGCTCGTCGTAGTCTGCGGCGTCGGCCGAACTTCCTCATCGTCATGGTCGACGAGATGCGAACCGCGCCGGTCTATGAGTCCACTGAGCTCCAATTGTGGCGCAACTCGAACCTGAAGAACATCAACAGCCTGCGCCGTCGCGGATACGACTTCCAGAATCACCACATCATGTCGGTTGCGTGTACGCCGAGCAGAACGTCGATCTTCACCGGCCAATACCCGTCCCTGCATGGCGTCAGTCAGACGTCAGGTGCGGCAAAGACGGCGATCGAAGAAGACATGTACTGGCTCGATCCCGCAACGGTGCCGACGATGGGCCACTACTTCCGGGCAGCGGGT
>JBAYVO010000231.1:0-4313 GCA_041674545.1 Candidatus Nanopelagicales bacterium
ATCACGGCGAGGCTGAGCGAAAGCCCGGAGATGTACGGGAACGGGTGCGCCGGATCAACAGCAAGTGGGGTCAGGACGGGGAACACCTTGCGGTCAAAGAAGTTGGCCATATCGACGCGTTCGCCGTCGCTGAGCTGGTTCCAGCGGACCATCTCGATGCCCTCTTCCGACAACGCCGGCATGAGGTCATCGCGGAAGCAGTTCGCTTGGCGCTGCATGAGTTCGCGGCTCGTCGTGAGGACGGCATCGTGGACTTCGCGGGGGAGCATGCCGCTTGCAGCGCGGACCGCGATGCCGGTTGCGATCCGGCGCTTGAGGCCAGCAACACGAACCATGTAGAACTCGTCAAGGTTGCTCGCGAAGATTGCCAGGAATTTCGTTCGTTCGAGCAGCGGCAGGTCCTCGTTCTCGGCCAGCTCAAGCACCCGTTGGTTGAAGGCGAGCCAGGAGAGTTCACGGTCGATAAAGCGATCCCGTGGAAGCTCCGATTCGTGACGATTTGTTGTCGTGACGGATTCATCGGTGTCGAGTTCGGGAGCCATAGCCGGAGCTTTCCACAAATAACGCCCACCTGCAGTCCGCATTCAGCCATGTTGGAGACCACAAATCGACGTTTGCGCCTATTGAGCTCGCATTCCTACGCCAGGGCGGCTCGGTACAGCACGTCCGTGTCATAGCGGACGAATCCGAGGCGTTCATACGTGGCGATTGCCGCCGTGTTTGTGTCTTCGACGTACAAGATCACTTCGCGGATACCTTGTTCCCACAGATACCTCAAACCGGCCAGGGTGAGCGCCTTTCCGAGGCCGCGGCCATGTGCATCAGGGTCGACGCCTAAGACGTAGACCTCCCCGATACGTGGTTGGCGTGGCCCTTCGGGCTGGTGAATCTTCGTCCAATGGAACCCCACAAGGCGTCCCTCGCTTCCGTCCGGCTCGACCTCGCGCGCGAGGAGGAAGCCATCAAGATCCACCCAGTCCTGCGCGAGCAGGTCATCGAGATCAGTGCGAGTGAGCTGCCCTTGGTCGGGGAGATCAACGAACGCTCGGGCATTGAGTTCGAGCCAATCAACTTCGTCGTGATGTACCTCGAACGGGCGAATTGTGATGTCGTTGGGCGCAGTGAATGCCGCGACGCCCTTCCCAAGGGCGCGCCTCATCCGCCACAAGCCGCGCACCTTCGTGAATCCACTGCCAGCAGCTAGCCGCGCGGTCGCTGAATCTGCGCCGTGAGCCCACAGAAGCACCGGCTCTCCGGTCTCGCGGGCGGCTTGGTCGAGCAACAGGGCGCCTACTCGTAGGTTGCGTCCGTGCACGTCAACTGCGATTTCTGCCGTTGCAGCGGCGCTCTCCTCAGAGTCGTCAACGATTGCGTATCCGACGAGTTCGTCCGCGTCCCACACACAGATGTGAAGGAACCCGTTCGGGTTCGGGTCCATCAGTTCCCTGGCGAACCGGTCTGAGAAAGGTCGCTCACCATCGATCTCGGCGACTCGTTCAGCTAGTAGGGCAATTGCGTGCAAATCGGACGGGGTAAGGGTGCGACCCACCTCAAGATGGAGTTCGTGTGCCACAACTAACCCTCTCGTTATTGCCCGAATTTCTGAGCTATCGGTATCCTCTGTGGGTAGACATCATGTCCGCGACTGCGGGGAGGAGGCGCCATGAGCGCTCTACTGTTGCTCACAGACGCGCTCGCTCCGACTGCAGAAGTGCTTCCGGCGCTGGGTTTATTGCAACATCAAGTTCGCATCATGCCCGCCGATGGCGCTGCCTTGTTGGACGCTCCACGTGTTGACGCGCTCCTTATTGACGGCCGTCGTGACTTGCCGCGAGTCCGCAGCCTGTGCCGAGTAATTCGCTCGACGGGTGCCGATGTTCCAGTCATTCTCATCGTGACCGAGGGCGGTCTGGCCGCTATCACCTTCGAGTGGGGGATCGACGATGTCCTCCTTGATTCCGCTGGCCCGGCCGAGGTCGAAGCCCGGCTACGGCTCTCGATCGGTCGCCTCCTGGACGCCTCGAGCGACGGTGCGATTGAAGAGATCCGTTCCGGTGAACTCGTCATCGAAGAGTCGACGTACACCGCTCGCCTGAAGGGTCGCGTTCTCGATCTCACTTTCAAGGAGTTCGAACTCCTCAAATACTTGGCGCAGCACCCCGGCCGGGTGTTCACCCGCGCGCAGCTGTTGCAAGAGGTCTGGGGTTACGACTACTTCGGTGGTACTCGCACTGTCGACGTCCACGTACGGCGTCTGCGGGCGAAGCTCGGCGTTGAGCACGAGTCACTGATTGGCACCGTGAGGAATGTTGGCTACCGGTTCGTGGTTCCTCCCCGTGAGGAGCAAACCCCGGCCGGAGTCGTGAGCCAATGAACACAGCAGGATTGATCGCCCTAGTAGCGGTTCTCGCTGCGGCGACGGCATTCGGGTTGTGGCGCCGCAAGGTCGACGGCAAGTTCAACGCAGCAAGCAAACCCAGCAAGCCCCACGAGCAAAAGTTGTCGGCCGCGGATCTGGGCGAACCGCTCGGCGCAGACGCCACGTTGGTCGAGTTCTCCAGCGCCTTCTGCGCGCCATGCCGCGCGACCCGTCGAGTCCTTGATCGTGTTGTCGCAGACATTGACGGCGTCGCGCTGATCGAGGTCGACGCTGAAGAGCATCTAGAACTGACCCGCCAGCTTTCAGTGATGCGGACCCCGACGGTCCTGGTTCTTGATGCGGCTGGCGTTGTTCGTCACCGCGCATCCGGGCAACCGCGGTACGCCGACGTTGTCGCGGCACTCGGTGGGGTCATCCCGGCGGCGGCCAAACCCGCTTGACCCCGATGATCTAACTAATCTCCTACCCGGTATGGACATTGCCGGCCGGGAGGCCTACTCTTTCCCACATGTCCCGTCAGGTGGAACTCGTAAAGCGGCGCACAGTTGATTACTGTCGCGCCACCACCTGTATGTGTATGTCCTAGCTGCAGTTGGCACGGCCACTGCTGCTTGATCGCAGGGCCGTTCACTTCTGGACGATTCTTCTCGCCCTCGCATTTTCAAGCTTCAGTGTTCGCGCCCTCACACCATCCTGATCGGCGACACGAACCTGAAGGAATCTCATGCCAAGCGAGACCACGCACCCCAACAAATCCGCGGTGCAACCGAACCAATGCAAACTCGTCGACCCACGCGCCCCGCGCTTCGGTGCAGGGATCACGACGGTCGTACTCGCCCTCATTCTCGTACTCGGCCCGACGTCACCTATCTCCTTGGCGTTACTGATCGCGCAAACCATCGCGTTCGGCCTCGGGTCGCTGATTGGTCTGCGGGCGCACCCGTATGGCTGGTTGTTCCGCAAGCTGGTGCGTCCACGTTTGGGCCCACCGACCGAACTCGAAGATGAAGCGCCTCCACGATTCGCCCAAGCAGTCGGACTCGGGTTCGCGCTGGTTGCTGCGGCCGGTCTGGTCTTCGGTCTCGACGCCCTGTTCTACGCAGCTATCGCATTGGCATTGGCCGCGGCCTTCCTCAACGTGGCGTTCAACTTCTGCCTCGGCTGCGAGATGTATCTGCTGTTTAAGCGGATTGGAGTAGGGAATAAGACCGTTACTCAGCACTAGTTCGCTCAGCGTGGTCCAACAGGGGTCACGCTGACAAACCAAACGTCAACAAACACATTCAACGCCCCCACTAAGTAACTACAAGGAGAAATTGTGAGCCGTGAAAGCGCGCTGGTATCAGCCGACTGGGTCGAGGAAAACCTCGACAACCCGAACGTCGTCCTCATCGAGGTAGACGAAGACACAACCGCGTACGACAAGAACCACATTAAGGGCGCAATCCGCTTCAACTGGCACACCGACCTCACCGAGCCGGTTCGCCACGACGTCCTGACCAAGGAACAGTTCGAGGCCCTGCTGGGCGCGAACGGGATCGACAACGACACCCAGGTGGTGCTCTACGGCGGCAACAACAACTGGTTCGCCGCTTACGCGTACTGGGAGTTCAAGCTGTACGGCGTCGAGAACGTCAAGTTGCTCGACGGTGGCCGCAAGAAGTGGGAACTTGATTCACGTGAGCTCGTGACCGAGGTCCCGACCCGCGCCGCCACGACGTACACCGCCAAGGAACAGGACAAGTCGATTCGTGCGCTGCGCGAAGACGTGCTTGCCGCAATTGGTAGCCAGAACTTCGTCGACGTCCGTAGCCCAGATGAGTTCTCCGGCAAGCTGCTCGCTCCCGCGCACCTTCCGCAGGAGCAGTCACAGACCGCCGGTCACATCCCGACCGCTGCGAACATCCCGTGGAGCAAGGCAGCCAACGACGAC
>JBAYVO010000232.1:0-4300 GCA_041674545.1 Candidatus Nanopelagicales bacterium
CATTCGCGCGCTAGCCCAGATCGTGATCGATGACTACGACGGCGACGCGTCGCGAATCTGGACGGATGCGAAGAATGGAAACGCGGCAGTGCGCGCGATGCGTGACCTGCCCGGTTTCGGCGAGCAGAAGGCCAAGATCTTCATCGCGCTAGTCGGCAAGCAGCTCGATCAAGCACCTTCCGGTTGGAAGGCAGCCACCACCCCATACGGCCGCACCGGCACCACGATGTCGATCGCGGACGTCACCGACGAGGAGTCGCTGCTCAAGGTCCGCGCCTGGAAGCAGCGCCGCAAGAAGCGCCTAGCGAAGGCCGCGGCGAATTAGTTCCGCGCACAGGACAGCCTGGTCGATAGTGGCCCGCCACGGGCCACACCCGACCGGGCTGTGGCGGAACAGGGAGGGGTGTCAGGTGGCTTGGGGGCGCGGTGCGAACTCGGCGTCGAGCGGGTGGTAGTCGCTCCCGCCGATCCAGTTCTGCTCGGTGCGGAATCCTGCCAAGTGTGATTGTGCTCCGACCAAGAGCACGTGCAAGTCATCGAGGTGTCGCGTTGACGTGGGGCGGAAGCCGCGCCCGGCCAGAAGGCTTCTTCGAACGCTGCCATGTCACTTCCAGGAAGAGTTACTGAATCCATCAGATAGGTAGCTCTAGCTATCTGAACTTACACATCTACTCCAAATTCACCTTGCTGGTCGCTATCGGTTGTCATTGCATTACGTTCGTAATAGTATGACCGTACTGCAATTCTCCCTAGGGCCCGGCAGGAGACCAACGTCATGGCCAGATACCGCCCGGAGCACAAGGAAGCGACCCGGCGCAGGATGATCGAGGCAGCGGGCCGTCGGTTCAAAAGAGAGGGAATTGACGGCTCCGGCATCGCGAGTTTGGTCGCCGATGCCGGACTGACTAACGGCGCGTTCTACGGTCACTTCACCTCGAAGGACGATCTCGTCGCCTCAGTCGTGAAGCAACAGCTTGATGACCAAGTCGCCATGGTCAACTCACTGCCCGTCGGCCTCGCCTCGGTCGAGTTGTTCCTGCGCGAGTATCTGTCCCCGGCGCACCGCGACAACCTGGCCGATGGCTGCCCTTCCGCTGCCCTCTTGGATGAGATCGGGCGGTGCGACCTCATCGTGCGAGAGGCGTACACCGCGGGTGCCAGTTCCATGATCAAGGCGATCGCCCGCCACCTCGACGACGGTGACCCGCAGCGTACCAACGAGCGTTCGATCGGCCTGTTCTCCCTCCTGGTCGGGTCGCTCCAGGCAGCCCGCGCCGTGACGGACCCCGAGCTGTCCGACCAGATCCTCGCCGCGGCCTACTCCAATGCCATGACCATCGCCACCGCGTCGCCCGATCCCGGACGACCCACACGACAGGAATCAGAATGAAGGCCTTCATCGTCACCCACTACGGCCCCGACGGACTACAAGAAGCCGAGATCCCCGCGCCAACCGTCGGCCCCAACGACGTCCTTGTTGAGGTGCGCGCCGCCAGCATCAACCCGCTCGACAAGATGGTCCGCAACGGCGAGTTCAAGCAGCTCATCAAGTACAAGCGCCCGTTCGTCCTCGGGCACGACCTGTCCGGTGTGGTCACCGAGGTCGGGGCGGACGTCCGCGACTTCAAGTTGGGGGACGAAGTGTTCTCCCGACCGCGGGATCTGCGGATCGGTGCCTTTGCCGAGCAGATCGCGATCGATGCGGCCGATGTCGCGCTCAAGCCGACCTCGCTGTCGTTTGAGGAGGCCGCGGCTGTCCCGCTTGTCGCGCTCGCCGCGTGGCAGGCACTGGTCGACGTCGCGGATGTCCAGCCTGGGCAGAAGGTACTGGTTCACGCCGGGGCGGGCGGCCTCGGCTCCACGGTGATCCAGCTCGCCGCGCACCTCGGCGCGTACGTCGCGACCACCGCGAGCCCCAAGGATGTCGACAAGGTCCGTGCCCTCGGTGCGGGCGAGGTCATCGACTACACGGCGCAGGACTTCGCCGAGGTCCTGTCCGGGTATGACGTTGTGTTGGACTCCTTGGGCCCCGCGAATCTGGAGAAGTCGCTGACTGTCCTCAAGCCAGGCGGGCTCGCGATCAGCGTGGTCGGCCCACCCGATTCGCACTTCGCGGCCCAGCTCGGTCAGCCCCTGCTCAAGCCGGTAATGGCCGTACTGAGCCGCAAGGTCCGGCGGCAAGCCCACAAGCTGGGCGTCCGCTACTCATCCCTATTCATGTGGGCCAGCGGCGCCCAGCTCAGCACGCTCGCGGCGCTCTACGACGACGGCACGCTGCGGCCCGTACTCGACCGGACCTTCCCGTTCACGGACACCCCCGATGCGATGGCGTACGTCGAGCAAGGCAAAGCAAACGGCAAGGTCGTGGTGACCCTGTGACGACTTCGCCACGCCACCACTTGCCTGCGCCACCACCCGTGAGGAGTGCTCCATGAGCGACAACAGCGATGGGCCCGTCATCACCTCTTACGCGCAGGCCCCGACGCACACCATCACCGTCGGCGAGACGAGTTACGCCTACCGGGAGCTGGGCCCAAAGGGTGGCATCCCCGTCATCTTTTTCGTCCACCTCGCGGCGACCCTCGACAATTGGGACCCCCGCATCGTCGACCCAATCGCACGTACTCGCCACGTCATCGCGTTCGACCAGCGTGGCGTCGGCGCCTCTACCGGGCAGGTGCCCAGCACCCTCGAGGAAGCCGCCGATCACGCCTACGAGTTCATCGCGGCGCTCGGATTCGAGAAGATCGACGTCTTCTCCTTCTCGATGGGCGGCATGATCGCCCAAGACCTGATCGTCAAGCACCCCGACCTAGTCCGCAGGCTCGTCCTGACTGGGACCGGACCGCGGGGCGGCAAGGACATCGACAAGGTCGTCGGCGTGACCTACTGGGACATCCTCCGCGCTTCCCTGACGCGATCGGACCCGAAGGAATTCCTCTTCTTCAACCGAGATGCAACAGGAAAGGCGGCGGGGAAGGAATTCGTCAAGCGGCTCCGCGAGCGCACCAGCGATCGCGACCAAGAGATCAGCCTCAGAGCGGTGCGGACCCAGTTGAGCGCGATCCAGAAGTTCGGCCGCTCTGCTCCCTCCGACCTGTCGACCTTCACCCAGCCGACGCTGATCGCCAACGGCGATAACGACCGCATGGTGCCCACGGCCTTGGCTGAGGACCTGCATCGCCGGATCCAGGGCAGTCAGCTGGTGATCTATCCAAACTCCGGCCACGGTGCGATCTTCCAGTTCCATGAGACGTTCGCCCCGGTCGTCGCCAAGTTCCTGGGCAAATCACGAGAGGCCCAACGGACGCATATTTGAGAACACCTTCAAGAACATTGACGAGATCGTGCACAAGGATGCCGGGTGCTCCAGCGAGCTCGACTACGTCGAGCAGGCGTCGTGGGTGATTTTCCTCAAGTACCTCGACGACCTCGAGAAGGATCGCGACGCCTCGGCCCAGCTTGAGGGCAAGTCGTACGAGTTCATCCTGAAGCCGCAATTCCGCTGGCAGGAGTGGGCCGCACCAAAGGGCGCCGACGCCAAGATTGACATCAACGTTGCGTTGACCGGCGACGACCTCATCGACTTCGTGAACCGCGAACTGTTCCCGTACCTTGCTGGGTTCCGCGAGACCACCGAAGATCCGAACACGATCGAATACAAGATTGGCGAGATATTCAGCGAGATTAAGAACCGGATCCAAAGCGGCTACAACCTGCGCGAGGTCGTGAACCTCGTCGATGAGTTGCGGTTCCGCTCTAGTACCGAGAAGCACGAGATGTCGCACCTGTACGAAGACAAGATCAAGAACATGGGCAACGCTGGCCGCAACGGTGGCGAGTACTACACCCCGCGCCCGCTCATCAAGGCGATCGTCGACGTCATCGGCACGATGAACATGATCTTGCAACGAACGCACAATCCCGACGATCCTGACGACGTCGCGGAGCTGTCGACCGGAGTTGATGCGCGCAATGTCCGCAACATCGTGTTAATGCGCCCGGTCAATTCGATGATCGAGTTCAAGCAGATCATCGGCCGGGGCACTCGGCTGTTCGACGGCAAGGACTACTTCACGATCTACGACTTCGTGAACGCGCACCGCTCGACCCGCGGGCGCGCGACTTCATCGACTTCGTACTCGCGCAATACATCGAGTCCGGCGTGGACGAGCTAGGCGACAACAAGCTCCCCGCGCTCCTGGAGTTGAAGTACAAGTCGGTCTCCGAGGGCATCGATGCGCTCGGCGGCATCGAAACCGCCCGCACCGCATTCGTCGGGTTCCAGAAATACCTCTAC
>JBAYVO010000233.1:0-4251 GCA_041674545.1 Candidatus Nanopelagicales bacterium
CCGTGCGCCGCGCTCGCTGGCCGATATACCCGTGCTGCGAGGGTCCGGCTGGGTCCATCGAACGTCGTGTCCGTGACTTCACCGACCGGAACCAGCCATTGAGGCTGGCGCAGTCCGATCGTTACTAGCCGAAATTGTTCGCGGGCTTGAGTCGGGGTGCCCTGGCTCATACGAGGAGGGTTCATCGCTGCCAACGCGGCAAGGATGCTACTGATTGCTGGATCTACGGGCATTGCATCAGGATGGCATGCGTTGCGGTTGCGCTGAAAGGCTTGTCAATCAAATGCCGTGGATCGGTACGCAAGCTCACCAGCTAGTGGAACTAGCGGATGGTGACTCCACTGAGATTGATCACCATCGGCACGTTGACGTTCGGCTCTGTTGACTCCGTCAACGTGATTGCGTTTAGGCTCAAGATGTTCACCTTCTGAGCGTCGCGGGCGATTCTGATCTCGCCAGTGTTGCTGGTGAGATTCCAGGTGCGCCCGCTGTAGAGAAACGTTCCGCTGCCAGCCCGGCCCTGCCCCGTCACAACGACGTCCAACGACCACAACACCTGACCCTTCTTACGGGTTCCTCGAACCGAGACCAATTCCCCGCCACCGTCGGCCTGACTCAGGTCGACGGTGCCTGCCGCAGCGCTGAGCGGTTGGCCGAGCCCGCTGATGTCCACCCTGTTCTCCGTCAAACTGAACGCCGCAGGTAGCGGCGGAATAGGTGAAGGAGACGCTGTTGGAGTGCTAGAACTGTCAGGCGAATCGGTCGGAGAAGGAGCCGCAGACGGCGCCCCAGTTTCAGAGTTTGCTGGTGCAACGTCCGACGCAGAGTTACACGACGCCAGTAAGCATCCCGCAAAAACAACCGACGCGGCACCAACGAATCTCCGACGCACCCTCAGTACATCCTTCCCCTTGGGCATCCATGGCAGGTTTCTGGTTCGTTTCCAACTGCCTCAGACTAGTCGAACCAACAAACACTCCTCTAGCAGTCGCTTGAAACCAGAACTACCTCACTCCTAGTTCAGCGGAGATCAAATTTTCGCAAGCAGTGCTGCACTGGCCGCGCGTCGAAGACTCCAAACGCGCTAACTTCCCGCGGTGTGACCCCTAGCCTGTCAACGATCTTCGTTTCCGAGTTCATCGGTACCGCATTGTTGCTACTCCTCGGTATTGGAGTTGGCTGCAATCAGAGCCTGAAGAAGTCCTTCGGGAATGGCCCCAACTGGCTGCTGACGAGCTTCGGCTGGGGGTTCGCCGTCTTCGTCGGAGCAAGCGTCGCGTGGAAGAGTGGCGCTCAACTCAACCCCGCGGTCACGATCGGCCTGGCGATGTCGGACTCAAGCTCGCAGGAATGGAACACGGTCCCGATCTACATCACAGCGCAGGTCTTGGGCGCGATGTTTGGTGCAGTCTTGGCGTACCTGCTGTACAAGAAGCAGTTCGACACCAACGGAGATAACACGTCCACCGGCGGCCTCTTTTACACATCGGCATCTGTGCCAGCGGTCGGATGGAACATCCTTTCCGAAGCGATCGCAACCTTTGTGCTCGTCTACTGGGTACTCGCGAGTTCACCGTTCATCGCTGGCACTGGGGATAGCCCGCCAGAGTTCGGCAACGCCGCCCTCGGGTACGCAGGCGTGGCATTCACCGTCATCGCAGTCGGTGCCTCACTCGGTGGAGCCACCGGCTACGCAATCAACCCAGCTCGAGACTTTGGTCCGCGGTTTGTCTACTGGCTACTACCGATCAAGGGCAAGGGCAGTTCGAACTGGGGCTACGCCTGGATCGCGATCACCGGACCAATCATCGGTGCAGCAATCGCGGCCACTGCCTTCAACGTCGTAAACGCCTAAGCCAGAGCGCATGCACAGCGAGCTCATTTCGAACAAGTCAATCCTCATCACGGGCGGTTCACACGGTTTCGGCGC
The DNA here is from genome assembly GCA_041674545.1 of Candidatus Nanopelagicales bacterium. GTDB lineage: Bacteria > Actinomycetota > Actinomycetes > S36-B12 > UBA10799 > UBA10799. Next base: position 1,931 of record JBAYVO010000233.1, read on the forward strand.
GGGACTAGCCCGTCGGTTTGTCGAGTCTGGCGGCATCGTCACGATTGCCGACATTGACGCAGACCGGGGCTCGGAATTCGCTGACGAGATTGGGGCCACATTCGTCCTCACCGACGTCACCGAGTACGACGCCAATCAGCGTGCAGTCCACGTGGCTGAGTCAGTCGGCGGCGGACTCGACATTGTCATTCTGAACGCCGGCGTCACGAGTGGGATCGGGCTCGGGGATGACTTCGACCCGGTCAAGTACCGCCGGACGATGGCAATCAACCTCGACGGAGTGGTCTATGGCGTCGCGGCATCGCTGCCCGCGCTCAAGCGCCGTGGCGGAGGAGACATCATCGCCACAGCCAGCATGGCAGGAATTGCGCCCACCCCCTTTGATCCGATCTACGCGACCAATAAGAACGCCGTGGTGGGCTTGGTTCGATCATTTGGACTCGCGAGCGTAGCCGACAACATCAAGACCAACGCCATTTGTCCAGCCTTTGCAGACACGCGGATCCTCGCAGGGATGCGCGAAGGCCTCGTGAACGCAGGCGTCCCGTTGCTCAGCGTCGACGAAGTTGTGGATGTCTACCTCGAGGTCCTCGCGACGGGACGCTCTGGCGAATGTTGGTTCGTCCAACCCGGCCGACCAAGCGAACCCTTCACGTTCCGCCGCGCGCCGGGACCTCGAAAGTCGGACGGCTCGATCGCTGCAGCGGCTGACCCTGCCACACAGTTCGCCATCGAACGACACGTCAAGGGCACCGACTGAACCACCGCCCTTGGGTACGTGGTTGGGCGGAAACATGCCCAAACCTGTCTGCTGATGCGCCTGGCATCTCAATTCCATGGAGTTCTGTCGGAGTGCATCGCGAACTCTTGTGCGTCAGCATGGCGCTATGAGCAAACCAATCGAAAGCTACGCGGTCATAGGCGACCTTCACACCGTCGCCCTCGTGTCGAAGCTAGGCTCAATCGACTGGTTGTGTTTGCCCCACTTCGATGATGAGGCATGCTTCGCCGCGCTCCTTGGGGACGAGAACAACGGCCACTGGACCATCGCCCCGACTAGCAAAGTTGAATCGGTGTCACGTCGCTACCGACCTGACACGCTCGTCCTAGAGACCGAGATCTCATGCGATACCGGAATCATCAGAGTCACAGATTTCATGCCAATCCGAGAGAACACTGATCACCACCTACCTGAGATCATCAGGGTCGTTGAGGGCCTTGAAGGCGTGGTCGACGTTGCATCGAACCTGTGCTTGCGGTTCGACTATGGCCGCAGCAAGCCATTCGTTCGCCAACTCGACGAAGGCATCCACGCCCTCGCAGGACCCGATGGCGTGGTCGTCGTCAGCCCAGCTGAAGTGACGTTAGATAACCACTCGGTGAACTGCGAAATCACCGTCCGCACCGACGAACGCTACGTGTTCCAGATTGTGTGGCATCGGTCATGGGAAGAGATTCCCCCGGCCTCCGAACACGTGGATGCATTGGAAGAAACCACTGCCTTCTGGCGCAAGTGGAGCGAGCAATGCACATATGAAGGCAAAGCCCGCGACGCCGTCATGCGCTCCCTCATTACCTTGAAGTCCCTGACCTACTGGCCAAGCGGTGGAGTTGTAGCGGCACCAACCACCTCCCTGCCAGAACAGATCGGCGGCGAGCGGAATTGGGACTATCGATACTGCTGGCTGCGCGACTCATCAGTCACATTGGAAGCGCTGAACCGCTGCGGGTACTTGGATGAAGCACAGTCGTTCCGTGATTGGTTGATCCGCGCGATCGCAGGCGATCCATCACAGATGCAGATCATGTACGGCATTAGCGGGGAACGTCGTCTCACCGAAACTGAAGTTGACTGGCTGCCTGGGTACGAGAACTCTCGCCCAGTCCGAATCGGAAATGCGGCCTCAGACCAGTTCCAGTTGGACGTCTATGGCGAGGTTATGGACGCTCAGGAATACGGGCGCAGCAAGGGCATCGACGCAACCGAAGAAGCCTGGAGCCTTCAGTTGCAGTTCGCAGACTTCGTTGAGAAGCACTGGCAAGAACCGGACGACGGGATCTGGGAAGTCCGCGGTGGACGCAAACACTTCACTCATTCGAAGGTCATGGCGTGGGTCGCAATCGATCGGACCATTCGTGGTATTCGCGACCACGGACTGCCGGGTGATGCGGACCATTGGCAGGCGCTCGCCGACAAAATTCATGCCGATGTGTTGAAGAACGGCGTTGATCCTGACCGCAAGTGCTTCACCCAGTTCTACGGTTCCAAAGAAATGGACGCCTCGCTCCTGGTCATCCCGCAGGTTGGCTTCCTGCCAGCC
>JBAYVO010000234.1:0-4246 GCA_041674545.1 Candidatus Nanopelagicales bacterium
TCCTGGGATTTGTCCGTCGCGGCAGTGACCGGTGCCGACTCGGCCCACCTCGGTGGCCTGATTAGAAGCCTGCCCGGCCTTGCGGCCGTCGCCCATCACAGGCATGCCTCGCGGTGATCTCAACCCTGGACGACACCGGTGAAACGACGTCTTCCAGGAGAAAAGGAGCATTGTCATGGCAATTGTGCAGAGGGATACAAGTTCGTCATCGGGGTGGACACTCACGCCCAGCCACACGTTCGCGGGCATCGACGCGGTCAGCGCAGGAACGCTAGCGCAAGCAGAGTTTCCCGCCACGTCCGCTGGCATTGCCCGAGCGGGAGCGTGGGCGGCGCGCCGGACCGAGAGTCCAGTGGGCTCGCTGGTGGTTGTCGAAGGCATCGGATCGTACGGATCGACTGTTTCGCGCGCGTTCTCGACGGCGGGGTATCGGGTTGTCGCAGCGCATCCGCAGCCCGCTGCTGCCCGGCGCGGCACAGGCAGACCGATGCGCTCGATTCGGTCCGGATCGCGCGTTCGGTTCTAGGAATCGATGCCGGCGAGTTGCGGGTTCCCCGAGCTGACGGCCGGAGGAATGCCCTGAGAATACTGGTCATCGCCCGCGAAATGATCACTCGTGAACGCACTGCGACGATCAATGCGCTGACGGCGCTGGTCAGGACCGAGCCGCTGGGCATTGACGCACGAAAGGCGCTGACCACGACGCAGCTGCGCGAGATCGCTGCCTGGCGGGCGCAGCCCAGCGACGCACTGGATGTCGCTGTCACCAGAACCGAAGAGTGCCGCTTGGCCAGGCATGCCGTAGAGCTCGGCAAGCAATGAGCTGATAACGCCCGGCACATGCTCACGCTCGTCGAGCAGACCGCACCCAAGCTGCTGGAGATGACCGGTATCGGACCTGTCACTGTCACGATCGCGATCGTGACCTGGTCTCATCCCGGGCGTGTCCGATCGGAGGCGGCGTTCGCTTCTCTGGCAGGAACTTGCCCGATACCCGCTTCCTCGGGGAACACAGAGCGCCATCGCCTGAACCGCGGCGGCGACCGGCGCTTGAACTGGGCAATCCACACGATCGTGATGGTCCGGATGCGCCGCGACCCCGAGACCAAGGCCTATGTCCAGCGGCGAATCTCGGAAGGCAGAACCAAACGCGAAGCGATGCGCTGCGTGAAGCGATACGTCACACGCGACCTGCCCCGAACGCTCCAGAAATCATCACTTCTAGCCGCTTGACAAAAATAGAAGCATCCCAGGTTCTTCGCCGCTGCTATGTGGGAATGCCGATCTGAGGTGGCCCCGGGTTGCGACGATCCCTCGAAACCGCCCCGGCAAGCCGGGGTCAAACCAAGTCGGCAAACCCATGACACCTTCGACTGTCGGATATTAGGCTCAAGCCGGGATCGTTGCGGCCACCTCGATGGGATGGGTTGGTGGCCGCCGCACGGTGCACGGTGGCGGGGTTGCCGGAGGTTGCTAGTGACGGGAAGGGTGACGGTGTATTCGTACAGCACGGTGGGTCAACCCGTGACAAGCACGACTTCTTCGTTCGGGGTGAACACGTACGCCAAGGATTCCGTGCGTGCGGAATCTACGGACATGGTGTACCCGGTACCGGAGGATGGATACCTCCCTGCCGCTGGCGGGTGCCTACCGATAGGAACACTTGATTCCCCGTTGTCACCGATAAATGCAGCTCGCCACTCCACCTGGAATTCATGTTGATGGCACAGGTTGGCCGTAGGTGGACGGCGGCGTGGACTCGCGCGCACGAGAAGGGCGACCTTAGCGCCGATTCCAGGCGAGATCGCAAGAACAGCGCACTCGTCCAACGGACTCAAGGACACAACACCAGAAATCTCGCCTGGTGGAATCGGAACAACCTTAAGAACCTGTTCGATATCGCGAGCAGGAACTTCTGGCAGGCATGGAACGGTCGCCAGTCGCGAGCATCGTTCAAGTGCGTGTACGGCGAGCGAGTTAGATCATGCAGGTGAGACGCATTGGAATGTCGATGCTGCTTAGAGTGACGATCAGCGGACTGGCGGTTGGTCTCCTCGCGGCATGCATGCCCGGTCAAGCTGGCGATAGTGGGGATTGCCGTCCCGTTGAGTGGTCGGATGCATTTCAGGTCGAACTAGAGGCACTGGTGCCAGTTGATTCGACGGAGGTGGAGATTTCGGTTCCGGATTCGGGCATTTGCGCGACTCCGACCAACCCCGAGGCAAGTTTTTCGAATAGCCACGCACCGGAAGTGGTCCGGCGCAGCGTTGTAGAGGCGGGAATAGAGGACGGGTGGCAAGTCCCGCCTGACTCATGCGTGACGAAGGACGTGAATGGATATCGAACCGTTTTGTTTCTAACGGATTTTGACGGTGGCGAATGGAACCTACAAGGCAACATCGCAAGGTCCGATGTCCCGAGGGTCTATGGCTGCCTGCGCGGCGGGGGAGGTTGAGGAAGGGGCCTGGGCGGAGGCGTTTGAGTCGTATGCTGCGACGGTGCTGTCAAACAATGACCCCGTAGATGGTGACTGGTCGTTCACGCCTCGCGGGGGTGTGATCTGTGATGGTCGTTTGTGGCTTCATGATCATGAGTGTCGATCGGTTATGACGGTTGCGATCGACGATCTTTCGGCGAGTGTCGCTGTCGAGCTGGAATATGAGCCGGTCGGCGAACACTGGTCGGAGGACCTTGGAGGGTCGCCTCCGTTGCTCGCAACTGAGGGCGCCGTGTGGCTGGCCTGTTCACCAGAGGCCATTCGGCGTATCGACAGCGCAACTGGGCATGTCACGACAATTGAGGTTCCGTCGGTGTCGACTTGGATCACCTCCAATAGGGAGGCCGTCTTCGGTTACGACGATTCAAGCGAAAGTGTCGTCCGTCTCTCAGGTCGCGATGGCAGTGTGAAGCGCCGGAGTGTTGATGGCTATGTGCCTGCGATGTCGGCTTCGGCCGGCGAGTTGTGGTACGTGAATCGGGCTTTTGACACCGCTACTTGCATTGACGCGACCACGCTTGAAGTGATCAATTCAGTTCCGGTGGCGAGCGGTGACGCCACGCGTCTTATCGCTCGCGAGAAGGACGTCATTGTGCTGCGCGAGAATGAGATTGAGGCGCACAACGGTGCTTACGGCACCCTGAATGTGCTGTCGATCAATCGGTGGGGTGAAGTTCGACGTGTGGGCGAAGTTCCGCTGCTGAGTACGGTCACGGTTGAAGGATCCACGTTGTGGATCGGTGAATCCCACTATGGCCCCGACGCGGTCGATGAGCGGTCCGATCCGGTTGGGAGAATCCGCGCCCTCGACTTGGACACAGGCGTAGTTCAGAGCGATGAACTCACGGTAGTCGGCCAAGTTGACGATCTCGTGTGCACGCAAGGACGGCTATTCATCTCAGGATTTGTGCGCACGAAACAGGCCGTCGAACTCGTCGCAGTTGACGTGGCTACGCATCACACGACGGTAGTGGACTTGTCTGGAGTGAACCGTGAATACCTCGAACACCTGCCGGTCCCACCCGGACCTGACCGTTCGCTGGATGCGCTGATCGCGCAGTGGCCAGGGGAGATTCGAGAAGCACTCACAAGAAAGAATACTGATATCGACCCAGGGTTTAGCCTCCGCGACGTCGTGGTGGGTGTTTCTCCGATTCGCATCGCCGTGACCTTCGAATGGGCGGAAGAGCCAGGGGTGTGCTTTGGATTCGAATTTAAACAGGGAGTCTTGGAACTAGATCAGGGTTACGGTGAAGGTCTTGACAGCGCAGCGGACGATATATGGCTCTTTGTCATGGAAGAGATAGATTGCGGAATCATGACCTGGGGAATCCGACGGGAACACAACGGCATCGTTTGGGTTACACCACCGATACCACCGATCCCACCATCCCACGAACTGTCGATCAGATGAAGCCTGCGCCCGATGCCGGGCGGCCCGCACGCCGATTCGGCGTCGCGGGCGATTGGGCTCTCAACGTTCACCGTGGCATGTCACCTGCGATTGCAGATTCCGGCGCAACTCGACGGTGACGTGCTAGCAGCCATGATCGAAAAGATCGTTCGACAGGAAGTCTTAGACCAACATGATTAGTCCTCGGGGTCAACGTCGGGTGGGGCAGAAGGGCATCGCAGTTCTCGTTGCTGCGTCTTGTCTAGTCACTGTGGTTGGTTGCGGGAGCATTTCTGGTTCGGGGGAGGAAGTCTCATGCCAAACTCAGGCCTGGTACGCAGAGGCGAAATCTGAAA
>JBAYVO010000235.1:0-4208 GCA_041674545.1 Candidatus Nanopelagicales bacterium
CACCTGACACGCTAGCGCCGTTGCAGTGGGAATCCGCGGCTACTTCACCGCTTGGAATTTCTTCTTCGCAACGGGACCTTCGCCCATAACATTGAGTGCCTTCACGTGAACCACGAAGTTCGCACGCGATCCTTTGAACTTGTTGAGCTTCTTCGCCTTGGCAAACAACTGCTTCTTCTTCAGCACCGTAGTGCGCGGTGACACCGTCTTTGAGATCAGGTGAACCCCGTTGTACTTCTTCTTGCCCTTTTGTATGACGACAATCTTGTAGCCGGTGACTGTTCCGGCTGGCTTCTTCCAGGTGAGCTTCCGCTTGCCCGCCGATGAGCTACCTGCAACCTTCAACTTGGTGACCTTGCCAGGCAACGATCCCCAGCGAACATGAATTGCGCCATCGCCACCGGGGCGAACAGTGGTGCCACCGAGCCCGTAGGTTCCACCCCCAATCGAGTATGGGGCGGGGCGATATGTCGTCGCGCCATTCACGTACGCGCCGTTCACCCAGGAGCCACCAGCTCCGGCCGCGTTGCTACTTCCCCCGCCTCCGCTATACCCGCCACCGCCACCACTCGCGCCGCCACCGCCGAAGCCAGCACCACCGCCACCAGCCCGTGGCCAGACTGGCTGCTTGAACGCTGCGCTCGCCCCGTAGTCGTCGTTGGGGAATCCTCCAGACATGCCTGACCCACCGTTGCCGTTGTTCCAGTACCCGCCACCGCCACCCGCGCTACCTGCTGCGGCGCTACCACCGGATACCGACCCTGCGGTGCCGCCAGCAACTGGACCGTTCGGGCCCCCACCCACACCACCGGCCGCGCTCGTACCGCCCCCGCCACCGTATTGCCCGGCACCCGAACCACCGTCGGCAGTGTTTGCTGCGGCGCCGCTGCCGCCTGCTCCATTGGTCGATCCACCGCCACCACCGGCGACTGCGAGATAGACCCCATTGACCTGCAATGACGTAGCAGACCCACCTGCAGCGTCAGCGCTCTCCTGACCGCCGCCGCCGCCAACCCGCGCAACTAGCGTCGCGCCCGCAGGGACCGTCAACGACGTGCTCACTACCGCGCCGTTGCCTCCCGTTCCACCACCGGTTCCCCCGCCGCCAGCACCAACCACCGTGACCAGAATGCGATTGACGTCTGCAGGCAGGACCAACGCCCGAGTCCCGTCGCCGAAGTAGGTGAAGACCGTACTGTCAGCCGTCGCGGCCTGCGCAGTCGGCGCAGTCAACACGATCATCGATGCCGCGGGTAGGGCAAAGGCAGTGCCGAGCGCAGTGACGCGGCCAATCATTCGCTTCATAAGGACTACTCCGAGTTTGGGTTAGCGATTTGTACCACTGGGGTCCGATAATTCCGCTGCACCTGGGCAAGGTTCACTCCCCCGCGACACAGAGATCACCCACCTCGCCCAACGGGCTAAAGACCCCGGAAGAGCCCGAGCGATTCGACAACGCGCACTGCCATACTCACCGGCATGCATGAGGTGGCAATCGAGGAACTGATCATTCGATTCGATGGCACAGTGGTTGAGGTTTTCTACGCCGGACGTGGCAACAGCGAGCGACTTCACATCGCCCACCTCGAACAGATCGAGTTGCTGCGCCTTGATTCACGCCGAGGCCCGGCGTTGAATGTGAAGGCTGTCCACCATGGTGGATTCACCGTGAACAACCTCAAGATGCGCCCGGATCAGGTAGCGCCGCTCCAAACGCTTCTCGCAACGATCAACGCCGCAATTCCCCGCTAGCGCCGGCAGCGAATCGAACGAGGCGATTAGCCGAGCTTCAGCGTGGGCGTCAATGTCCCGGATCCCGTCGAGACGTTGGTGATTCCGCCGTCGAGGCTCAGCCGGATCAAGTACCCGATAACCTGCCGGTTCGCCATGATCGGGTTGTGATCAGCGATGTAGGGCTGTGCAGGTAGACCCGGCGCGAGCTCTGGGTACTCCTGAGTCGGCACATCAATCCGGTCTTGAACGATGTGCGCGCCGTCGGCCAGGGCATGTGCGACAGCAACCGACCACTGTTCAGGCGCCTCTTCCCACCCGAGGTGCACACCCATCCCAGCGAAGCCGTTGGCAGGTTTGACGACGAGTCGCTCACGGGCAGATTCAATGAAGTCCGGGAGATAGATCCGTTCGCCGTCTGGACCAACGGTCCAGTCGTCGACGACCATCCGCGTCCAGGGCAGGTGTTCGATCGCTAGGTCTCGCTGCGCTGAGGACAACCCGAGATCCAACGTCGAATCAGTCAACGCGGCGAACAATGCCTTGTGCCCGTATACCCCTGAACGCATCGACGTCACCATGCATACATCGCCAGCCGCGACCGCGGCTAGGAGCGGCTGCACACGCTCACCCATCATCTCGATCATCTCGGAGAGGAAGCCGCGGATCACCACATCAACGCGACGTCCATCAAGAGTCACAATTCCACCCTCGTAGAGCAGGCGCCCCGGATCGGCCACGACCAATTCGTGTCCAAGGTCCGCGGACGTCGCAACGAAGCCGGGGATGTGAGCAGCGGCAATCGGCAGGAACTCATCCGGCATCGCAAGGACCGCTAACGCGCTGCCGGTCCCACCGAAGTCCTTCCATGCGGCCAGCAACGCCTCGAACGCCGGGCGCAGGACGGGCATCGGCGCTGCAGGCTGCGATTCGTTGAACTGCCGATAGACATCCCAGCCAGTGACCAGCGCGGCTGCGGCTTCAGTGTTCGCCATTCCGCCGGGCATCCCACCGTTGAACTCAAGGACGCGCATTCCCTCGGACGTCAGCGCCGTATCGAAACGGCCCACCACCATCGGTTCGCTGTAGCCAGCATCGACATTGATCGCGGCTTGATGCCCCGGCGTGTGCAGCCATTGCCCGAGGTAGAAATCAGCGAGCGAGGGTTCCGCCAAGATGCGATCTGCCGATGCCACGATCGCGTCCGCCACGGCGCCGAGGATTTGCTGATCGTGTGCGATCGATTCGCTAGTCGCGAAATTCGGTCGAGCGACCCGGCACAGGGGAACGCCCTTTGGCGCCTGACCATTCGCCACCTGGAACGCAAGTTGCTCGGCCACCCACTCGTCGAGGTCTGGCTGTTGTCGTACTAGCCGATCCCATTCATCGCGGGCCGCTTGGATAGCTGGGGAATCGGTCACGTGAACTCCTCGACAACTTCGGGGGTCTTCGATTTCTTGGCAATATCGGGTAAGAAAATGGAGGTGACAATAGCTGCCAGGACCAGCAAGCCGGCAGCGGCGAACAATGTGACTCCGAAGCCGGTGGCGAATGCCTCGCGGGCTGAAACCAAGAGGGCGTCCCCGGCACTGCCTTGTAGCTGATCTGCGACCTTCACCGCGCCGCCGAGGCTATTGAGCACGGAGTCGACCTGGGCACTCGTCAGCCCAGACAGCGCCGACTGCACATCACCTTGGTAGATGGCTCCAAGCACCCCGGCAAATACTGCAACACCAAACGCGAGCCCGAATCGAATAGCCAGGCTGTTCAGGGCTGACCCCACCGTGCGCCGTTCGTCAGGGAAGCTACTGATCGCTGTGTGCGTGAGCTGCGCAGGTCCGACGCCGATGAAGCCCACCAGGCCCATCCCAAACAGCAAGACAGCGATGTTCGGATTCGCACCGGACAGCCCGACGATCACTAGCCCTACCGCGCCAAGCACGAACCCGACAGCCAGCACTGGCCGATTTCCGAACGTTCGCGCCAACCGACCTGACAACGTCGCTGTGGCCGCCCAGATGACAAGCGCAGGCAACAAGAAAAGCCCGGCCATGAACGGACTAAAGCCGAGCACAAGTTGGGTGTACTGGGTGCTCATGAACATAACTCCGCCCAGCACGAAGTTCACGATGAAGATTGCGGCAATCGGGATCGAGAACGTCCGGCGGCGGCAGATCTCCAGGTCGATCAGCGGGTTCTCGCAGCGGCGTTCCCACCAGATCAGCGCCACGATGGCGAGCACACCGACGACCGCCGCACCGATCCAGACTGATGGGCTGACGGTGCCACGACCGGACCCCTCGATCACCGCGAAGATCAGTGCCGCACCCGCAAGTGCAGTCAGGATTGAGGCCGGCAGGTCCAGCGGCACCTTCGGAGAGTCGGAGTCGCGAACATCCTTGGGCAGGAGCCAGATCGACATCGCGAGCGCGACCAGCAAGAACGGCACAACAACGAGGAATGCGGCACCCCACCAG
>JBAYVO010000236.1:0-4201 GCA_041674545.1 Candidatus Nanopelagicales bacterium
ACCACCGGCTTGAAGTGGGGGAACTTCGGGGTAGTGAACTGGAACGCGGCAGCAACGAAGCCAGACGCTTCTAGTGCTGACTTGACTCGCCCGCCAAGTGTCACGGTCACGTGTGAGGGTCAGAGCAGGTTGCTGGTGTTGGACGAGGACTTCTTCAAAACGGTTAACGGAACTGACAGTGGATGCTCGTGGCCAGGTGCGCCGACCGGTGGCCCTGTGGGCGGCAACGACAATGCGACCGATTGGCAAATGTTGACGTCTGATCCGGGCAGCAACGGAACCTATGGGTCGACCCTGGGCAATCTCACTGCAAATATCAGGTCGGGCGGGACAGGCCTGCTGTCACAGATCGACAATTCGACCACCTCGCAACGGGCAAATCCAAGTCTGAAAATCGCCGGTGTCAATGCTGCGGACTTCACCTCGCCGAGTCTGTTTCCGGACACAGGCTGGGGTCGCTTCGTCTATTCCAAGGGTCCCTGGTCGCAGTTCATGTGGAATGACGATGGCACTGCGCGGCACGCGGGTAGGCCGCTCTTCCCATGGCACAACACGGTTCCGGCACGCACATCCGCAGGGGAGTTCCTCGCGTTCGACATCCTCAATCCGACTGCGCCATCGCTGGCGGCCGCACCATTCCGCGTCGGGTGCAGAGTCGGAGAGAGTCATCCACCCGCTGGATACACCGTTCCGAGCTGCGTTCCCGAATCCGGAACCGACTGGTCCGCGGGTAGCCCGGGCTCGGCGGCCGCGAGTCTTATCGCAAGCGACCTCCCATGGGCAGACTATGCATCCAGTTGGGACTACGAGTGGAATGACGGGTTTGACCTGAATGACGAAGGTCCAAGCAACCGGAGCTTCCAATCAGACATCGGGTATGCGTTCAAGGGCTCCGATGACCCGTCGCAGCGCCCAATCGCCGGGCTGGCCGCGCCGTGGTGGCCGACGGCGAACTTCTCGCACAATGGTGACGAGAATTCGTCGCTGCCGGCCACACCAGGATGTTCGAATTCTATGAACCGACCGTGGCAAGGCGACGACGTCACTGCCGCCGCTTTTGAGGTCGGAGACACGTGCTCAGCGAGCGTTATTGGCACCCGCCAAGTCGCAGTCAATGAGTACGAGTGGCAGCAACCGCAGTCAATAGGCTAGCGATGAGTGAGTCGCCAAGCGCTTGCTCGGGGGAGTATCTCGATGGGCGACCCGCTCCCAGGGACGCTAGGTTTTTGGACATGGTCGGGACGCCAGCAATCCGCGTTGGAGTACTCGATGACGACCAGTTCTCGCGAAGCATGGTTGCGAGCATGTTGGAGGCCAGCGGCTTTGAAGTCGCTCGAGCGGCTACGGCACAGGAAGCGCTTGGACTGCTTGACGCATTTGATCCGCACGCGATGGTGCTCGATCTTGATCTTGGCACTCACGTCACAGGGCTCGATGTCGCGAAGGCTGTGAGGGAGCAGGCGCCGTGGGTTGCGATCGTCATTTTGAGTAGTCACCGGTCGCCTGAGTTCGTCGCGGGGAAGGGCGCTGTGATGCCACCCGATGTTGTCCACGTCGTGAAAAATGACGTGTTGACGGCTGAATCGATCGCGGGGGCAGTGAAGGCGGCGCTGTCGGGGGAGCGCTACCTGCTCGCGCGGCAAGGCGAGATTGTGGCTGTGACGTCCGACCAAGCCGATGTTCTGCGGATGATCGCGCTCGGCTATTCCAACCAACAAATCGCCGATGCTCGAGGTACTGGAATTCGTGCTGCGGAGGCGATGGTGAAGCGCACCCTCGATGCAGTCGGCGCGGCAGATTCCATTGGCGAGAACAACAGAGTCGCCGCGCTCAAGAAGTACCGCAGTTCAGGTGTAGAAATATCGTGAGTGAGCATTGTCCGAACTGAACGATGTGACGCATCCTCATGTTCGCTGGGTCAGTTGGACGCGTTGGCTAGCGGTCTTGGGGACGGCTTTACGGGGTCCGAGAGTTGTTTCCCTGCCCGGGTGCTATTTGTCGGTGCCATTGTCACTTGCAGGTTCCTTCGCCACCGAATCAAACCTTGGCCGCGGGTTCGCATTATCCGCTGCACTCGCCATTGCCTTCACGCTCGGTTCTGCATTGGTGCTGTTGATCGGTCGGTACACAGTGCTTCGGGGCGCGCCGAACGGCACCGCGAACCCATGGGTGGCGCTCGCGGTCTTCGCGTTGGCGGGTGCGATTCGTCCTGTGGTTGGGGTGCTGATCGGTTCTCTCGTTGGCCTAGACATCCCCTTGGATGCGCTACGCCTAGTGCAGGCGGCATTCGCTGGGTTGGTGGGATTGATTGCCGCTGCCGTTGTTCTGGATGTCTACGATCGCCACAAGGTGGCCATCGCGGATCTTGAGCATGAGCTCGAACAGCTCGATCGACAGCGAGCGGAGTCTCAGGCAACTCTTAGCAAGATCGCGCGATCGATTGATTCCAACGTTGTCAGCGTCATGCGGGCCGAGTTGGTAGTAATTCGCGATGGCCTTCGGCGGCTACAAGATTCCGATGCAGAACCGGCACTCCTTCGTCGAGGAGCAGCTGCCATTGTCGAACTTAACGAAGAAGTTGTGCGTCCGCTGAGTCACTCGCTCTACCGAAGTGAAGACGTGACCGATGGCGACGTTGGAACTGAACGCGCTCCTGGGAACCGACACTATTTTCAACCTCGCTTTTCAGACCAGGTTGACGAACTCTTTCTCATTTCGCCGTTCCACCCAGTCGCGATGCCGCTGGTGTTCGGTGGGGGGAGCATTTTCATAGCGGTATCGGGTATTGGCTGGGTGTGGGGCATGATCAGCGTCATCCTTGGCTGCCTGGTTCTTGGTGCAGGTCTGGCCATGTCGTCGCGGATCTTCAACTTCAATACGAGGAAGCGACTTAGCCCTGGCATGCGCGCACTAGCAGTCATCTGCGCGGTGGTGGTGTCAACGTTGGCCAGCATCTGCACCACGGCATTCGTCGCGGCGCAGGTGGATGACTTCGATCCGGTGACCGGTGTTGCTGGATTCATGTGGTCCGCGCTGCTCTGGATTCTGTTTGCCAGAGGGTCGTCCTCCTACTTCGAACGGGTGCGGGCAATCGGCATGCTGGAGGCGACCGGTGCGACGCGTCAATGGGAACTAGATGCGCTGAACCTCGAAGTGCGGGAATTGCGCGCAAAGCGCGGTTCGTACCTCCACGGCAAGGTTCAATCACGTTTGACATTGATTGCCGTCCATCTCCGGCGAACCGCATCGACTGTGGAGGCAACTGGGCCAGACACCTCAACAATCGCGGCAGTCGGTATGGCCGTCGACGAATTGAACTCGTTGATCGACGCGATCGACGAGATGCTGGGGGAGGTAGAAGTCACCTCAGACATCGCCGCGAGTTTGGAATCGATTCGTGTGGCTTGGCAGGGAATCGTAGCCATCGACTACGTGGGAACGGAGTTGATTGCCGAGCGAGTCATTGAGTCTCGGGCGCTAGGCACCGTTCTGGTAGAAGTGGTGGCTGAGGCGGTGACCAATGCGGCGAAACACGCGAATGCGCGAACGATCACTGTCACGTTTGACGTCGCGTCGGACGGTCTTCGTCTTTGCGCCGAGGATGACGGCCGCGGTGTAGGAGAACCGGTGCCAGAACCTGAGTCGATCAAGCGAATGCTCGGCCCAGATGCCCAGTGCGCGATCTCTAACCGCGATGGCGGCGGAGCCCGCCTAGACGTCACGATGCGATGGAGGCATGTGGACGCCATGGGAATCGGTGGACCCAGGATCTCCGGGCCAGATCGCGGCAATACGATTGGGTGAGCGGCTAGACCCTAGCGAGATTGGCAATCCCTTGGCTTCACTGACTTTCCACATTGGCACTCGGAAGACTGGAACCACCTTTCTTCAGCACACGCTCGCAGGTAGTCGTGAGGTGCTCGCTGAACAAGGCGTGACATACCCGGCAATGACACGGCAGCCAACCCATACCCGGCTCGTGTTTTCCTTCTTGATGGCCAACACGGACGGCGCTCGGCGGCGCGCGTACGACGTGGTGGATCGAGAGGCTGCGCTCGCTGAAATCGATGCCCAGCTCGCGCAGGAAGTCGAGCCGGGTTCGCGGTGGCTGATGTCGAGCGAGACCGCTGCACGTCTCACCGAGCCCGAGATGACTCAGATGCTCGAGTTCTTGGGCAAGTACTTCGATTCCATTCGAGTG
>JBAYVO010000237.1:0-4173 GCA_041674545.1 Candidatus Nanopelagicales bacterium
GAGCCAGCTTCACCCTGAACGAGTCGGACAGCTTGGCCGTCTTGCACATCGACGGCGGGGAGAAGTTCCAAAGTCACGGGTAAGACCCTACTCACCTACGCTCCCGCGCGCCCCTGCGGTTAGTCAAAGTGGTCCCTAATTCAACGAACCAAGCCAGTTTCGCAACAGCGCCAAGCCCGCTTCGCCAGACTTTTCGGGGTGGAACTGGGTCGCGCATAGGGGTCCGTTTTCAACCGCGGCCAGGAACGGCTCGCCATGAGTTGCCCAGGTGAGCAGCGGCGAAGCCGTGGAACTTTCGGCAGTGTCGAGCTCCCACGAACGGGCAGCAAACGAATGTACGAAGTAGAACCGTTCCTGCGCCAGACCCTCGAACAACACCGAATCGGCGGGAGGATTGACATTGTTCCAGCCCATGTGCGGGACGATCGGCGCCCGCAGTTCATCAACAACACCCGGCCATTGACCGAAGCCTGGGGTGTCCACACCATGCTCGACACCATGCTCAAAGAGCACCTGCATTCCTACACAAATGCCGAGAACAGGTCGTCCACCTGCAAGTCGCACGTCAATCAACTGCGGCCCCTTGACCGCGTTCAGCCCGGCCATGCACGCGGCATAGGCGCCAACACCCGGCACCACAAGCGCTTGCGCCCCTAGCGCCCGCTGGTAGTCACTCGTGACTTCCACGGATGCGCCAACTCGCTCAAGCGCGCGTTGCGCCGAACGCAAGTTTCCCGAGCCGTAGTCCAAGACAACAACATCAACCGCGCGCATGACATGCCCTTCTGGCCGACTCGAACATCACTTCCACCAGAGCCATGCCGCCGACGCGGACAACACTGCGGCGATTGCCATACCGATCGCGAGGATAGGGATCTTCGCCCGCGTAAACGCGATAACACCGCCAATGAAGAAACCCGTAAGACCCAGCATCATGATCGGCCACCAACTGGTCATGTAGAAAGTGTGCCCTTGGTCGACGGCACACCCACAACACGGGCGTCGAGCGCGACGGCATCGCGGAAAGCCCGAGCCACCGACTTGAACTGCGCCTCAACAATGTGGTGGGCGTTACGTCCGGTAATCACTCGCACGTGCAGGCAGATCTGAGCCGACGCGACGATTGACTCCCAGATATGGCGGGTCAACGTTGTGTCGTACGTGCCAATCAGTTCGATCAGGTCCGGTTCTTCGTGGACAAGGTAGGGGCGGCCTGATAGATCTACTGCCGACTGAACCAGTGCCTCATCGAGCGGGACAAGGGAGTCCCCGAAGCGCCGAATGCCCGCCTTGTCTCCCAACGCTTCCCGAATCGCTGCACCAAGCGCAAGCGCGGTGTCCTCAACGGTGTGATGAGCATCGACCTCAAGGTCTCCCTTGGTGACAATCTTGAGGTCGAGGCCGCCATGCTTTCCTAGTTGGCTGAGCATGTGGTCGTAGAAGGGAACACCCGTCTCGACCTCGACGTTTCCTGTGCCATCGAGGTTGAGATCGACAAATACGTCGCTCTCCTTGGTCGTGCGCTCGATCCGCGCGGTGCGGCTCATCGGGACTCCTGTCCTACGGGTTCTGTCGCAATTGCGACACCTGACGTTCCAATAACGTGTGTCAAAGCGTGAAGAAATGCTGTCGTCTCGTCCGGAGTTCCGGCGGTGACGCGCAACCAGCCTGCCAGACCCACATCTCTGACGAGCACTCCCCGATCGAGCAGTGCTTGCCAGATCACAGTCTGGTCGCCCAAACCGCCGAATAGAACGAAGTTCGCATCGCTGTCGGCAACCCGCAGCCCGAGTTCCCGGCAACCAACGACGATGCGATCACGTTGAACCTTCAACTCGTCGACCGCTGAGAGAAGGTCCGGTGCATGGGCCAAGGCACCGCGCGCAGCCGCTTGAGTGATAGCGGAAAGGTGGTACGGCAGTCGCACTCTTAGAACTGCGTCGACAATCGCGGGGTCAGCGGCGAAGTACCCGACCCGCGCACCAGCAAATGCGAACGCCTTGCTCATCGTGCGAGACACAATCAATCGAGGACGGCCGGCGAGCAAACCAACTGCACTTGGCCTGTTGCTGAACTCGGCGTACGCCTCATCAACGACGAGAACGCCCACATCGTTCGTGGTGACTTCTTCGTAGATCCTGGCGATAGTCTCAAGGTCCACCGCAGTGCCGGTCGGATTGTTGGGTGAGCACACAAAGACGACTGCGGGTCGAAGTGCCGAAATCGCCTCGCATGCGGTGACTGGGTCAATCGCGAAGTCGGTGTCGCGAGGGATCGCGACGAAGTCACTACCTGTCCCCCGCGCAATGATCGAGTGCATCGAGTAGCTCGGCTCAAACCCCATCGCAATCCGGCCGGGTCCGGCGAACGCTTGAAGGATCTGTTGAAGAATCTCGTTGCTGCCGTTGGCGGCCCAGACCCCTTGGTGGCCGATGCTCACACCTGTGGCTGACGAGAGGTAGCTGGCAAGGTCCGTACGCAGAGCGACTGCGTCACGATCCGGGTAGCGCTGGAGCCCTCCGAGCTCAGCAGCCAACATCGCGCTAATCGACTCGATGACAGCGGCGCTCGGCGGAAATGGATTCTCGTTGGTATTGAGCCGTACCGGGACGTCTAGTTGGGGAGCTCCGTACGCGCCGACGCCGAGAAGATCCGGCCGGATCGGCAGGTCGTCTGCGGTGATTGCTGTTGTCACTCCTGCGCCTCTTTTGCCGTCATGCGGACGGCAACAGCTTGTCCGTGCGCTGGCAGATCCTCGGCAGCTGACAACACGAGGACGTCGTTGGCGACCTCTAGTAGCGCGGACCGGCTGTAGTCCACAACCTGAATCAAACGGAGAAAACTGTGAACCGAGAGCCCTGACGAGAAGCAGGCGCACCCACCCGTCGGCAGCACGTGATTGGAGCCCGCGCAGTAGTCGCCGAGCGACACTGGCGACCAGGGACCAACAAAGATTGCTCCCGCGTTTCGGACTCGGCTCGCTACCGTCTGGGAGTCTTGGGTTTGCACTTCCAGGTGCTCGGCGCCGTACGCGTTCACCACCTCGAGGCCTTGTTCGAGGTCACGCACCAGCACCACTGCACTTTGTGGTCCGTTGAGCGCCTCGGTGATTCTCTCGGTGTGCTTCGTCGAGGCAACGAGCGCGGGCAATTCCTCAATGACGCGATCGGCGAGTGTGTCGCTGGCGGTTACCAAGACAGAAGCGGCGATCACGTCGTGTTCTGCCTGGCTAATGAGATCCGCTGCGACGTGTCGCGGATCTGCCGTGTCATCTGCCAAGATCATAATTTCAGTCGGCCCCGCCTCAGAGTCAATCCCAATGACCCCTCGTAGGAGCCGTTTTGCCGCGGTCACGTAAATGTTGCCCGGCCCGGTGACCATCGAGACCGGCGAGCAGTACGCAGCGGAATCGGCTGGAACGGTCGAGTCTGATCCAAACGCGAACCAGGCAATCGCTTGCGCCCCACCCACGGCGTAGACCTCGTCAATTCCCAGGAGCTTCGCGGCAGCAAGGATCGTCGGGTGGGGCCACCCACCAAAATCACGTTGCGGGGGCGATGCAATCGCAATCGACCGAACTCCAGCCAATTGCGCAGGAACGACGTTCATCACGACGCTGCTCGGGTAGACCGCTCGGCCACCCGGAACGTACAGGCCGACGCGGTCCACGGGGACCCAGCGCTGACTGACGTTGGCACCCGGCGCGATCGTCGAGGTGTGAGGTTCGGGGAGCTGGTCACCATGCACCGCACGCACTCGGCGAATCGCCTCTTCAAGGCTCTCGATGACAGCGGTGTCAAGGTTCGCTAGCGCGTTGTCGATCACTGCTGCGGGCACCCGAAGTGATGCCGGTCGGACTCCGTCGAACTCGAGCCCGACGTCGAGGACGGCGCCTTCTCCACCAGCCTTGACCCGTTCGATCACTGCAGCAACAGCTGCCTCGGCCGAGGCGACGTCGATTTGCGCGCGCGGAATGAACCGCCGTACGTCGCCCGATTCCGATCGTAGGTCCAGAGTTTGCATCACCAGTACATCGTACGGCGGCCTAACTACAGATTGCGAAGGCATTCGCGGCTACCGTGTGCGCATGGCCAAGAAGAGCGTTGCGGTCCACACGAATGCCACAAAGGTCTTGTACCAAGCGAACGTGCCCTACGCGATCCACCAGTACGA
>JBAYVO010000238.1:0-4172 GCA_041674545.1 Candidatus Nanopelagicales bacterium
AACTTCGATCGCATCGCCGACCATCTATGGAAGAAGAATGGCGGCGGTGTTCGCCAACTTGAGAAAAACCTGGCGAGGGTCGTTCCAGACGCATCGCCTGCTCAGATTCGGGAACTGTCGCGCGAATCCATGCGGAACTACTTCCGGTACTGGTGCGACGCCTTCCGCATGCCGGATTGGAGTCACGAGAAGATCAATGATCGGTTCACCTGTGTGAACCGTGAGTACTTAGCCGATGCCCTTGCCGACGGCAACGGCGCAATCATGACGCTGCCACACATGGGCAACTGGGATCACACCGGCGCCTGGGGAGCCTTGAACTACGCCCCCGTGACCGCCATCGCCGAGAAACTCGAACCCGAACGGCTATTTGACCGGTTTGTTGAGTACCGCGCATCGCTAGGACTTCGGATCTACCCACTGGGCCAAAAGAATGTGATGGGCACGTTGGCTACTGAACTGCGGACCGACAATCGGATGGTTGCGCTCATCAGTGACCGTGACCTAACGGCGCACGGCGTCGAAGTGAACTTCTTCGGAGAGAAGACGCGGATGCCGGCCGGGGCAGCAAGCCTCGCGCTTCGAACGGGTGCACCAATCCTGCCACTGACGCTTTGGTACGACGGGCCCAACTCCTGCGCCGAGATTCATCCCCCGATCAAGGTTCCACACGGGGCGCCAACCGGTGACGATGCCCGCAACCAGCCTGGATTCGCGGACGCGGTAGCCAACATGACGCAGCAGGTTGCTGATGCCTTTGCCAAGGGAATTTCCGAGCATCCGACCGACTGGCACATGATGCAGAAACTCTGGCTGGCAGATCTGGATCAGAGCAAGCTAGCCGCATCTGACGCTGCCGGTGGACGTTCACCTGCGGGTGGGCAGTAGACCCATGCGCGTCGGCATCGTTTGTCCCTACGACTGGTCTGCGCCTGGTGGCGTTAAGCAACACATTCGCGACTTGGCCAATGCGTTGCAGGAGATCGGGCACGAGGTCAGCGTGCTTACGCCCTGCGAGGACGAATCCGACCTAGAGCCATTTGTGGTCTCGGCCGGCCGGCCAATCCCCGTCCCGTACAACGGATCTGTCGCCAGACTCAGTTTTGGTCCGGTGTCAGCGGCTCGTGTCCGGCGCTGGGTCAGAGACGGGGATTTCGACGTCGTGCACGTGCACGAACCCGCAAGTCCGAGCCTGTCGGTACTCGCCTGTTGGGTCTGCGACGGACCACTCGTTGCGACGTGGCATTCGTCGACGGAGCGATCGCGAGCAATGACCGCTTTCTATTACTTGCTGCAGACGGCGATGGAGAAGATCTCTGGCCGTATCGCTGTGAGTGAGAAGGCGCGCCAAACGCTGGTAGAGAACGTCGGGGGCGATGCGGTCCTGATTCCGAATGGCGTGACGTGCAAACAGTTTGAAGGTGGCGCGCCGTTTGAAGGCTATCCACGTTCCGGGCGCACGATCTTGTTCCTCGGTCGGATTGACGAACCTCGTAAGGGACTTCAGGTGTTGCTCAACGCGATGCCACGGATCGTTGATCGATACCCCGAAATCCGACTCCTGGTCGCAGGCCCCGGCGACGCGGATGGATTACGGTCTTCGTTAGATCCAAAGATCGCGGACCACATTGAATTTCTGGGTCTGATCAGCGAGGACGACAAGGTTCGGGCGTTCAAGTCCGCCGATGTGTACATCGCTCCGAACACCGGTGGCGAGAGTTTCGGAATTGTGTTGCTTGAGTCAATGGCGGCAGGAACTCCGGTACTCGCGAGCGACATCGAAGCCTTCGCCAAGGTGTTGGAGCACGGCACGTCGGGTGAACTCTTCGAGAATGAGGATTCTGCTGACCTCGCGGCGAAGCTCGAGGTACTCCTCGCGGACGAAGGTCGCCTGCAGTCGTTACGAACGCAGGGTTTCCGGCGGTCACGAGAGTTTGACTGGGCGAGCGTGGCCCGTGACGTCGTACGTGTCTACGAGGCAGTGCTGCAGCCAGGTGTGAAGGTGGAGGCGGACTTCAGCGGTCAAGTGTTTGGGCGGTTTGGCTGATGTGGGTCGCCATTGGGATCGTTGTAGTCCTCGTGCTGTTTGGTGTCTACCTTGCATCAACCGCCGGTCGCCTTGATCGACTGCACCATCGAGTAGACACCGCGTATGCGTCTTTGAACGCGCAACTCTTGCGGCGCAGCACCATCGCGTTCGAACTCGCGATGTCCGGTGAGCTAGATCCAGCAGCGAGTCTGGTCTTGGCAGATGCGGCAATCCGGGCGCAGGAGAACGACGGCGACCCGGTTGATCGAGCGCAGCCCGAAAGCGACCTGACGAAGGCGATCGTCGCGACCATTGGTTCGAAAGAAGCGGTTGATCTGCTGTTTGCGAGCGAAGGCGGCACGACACTGGGCAATCAACTCAGTTCGGCAGTGCATCGGACAGCTATCTCACGGCGCTTCTACAACGACGCGGTACGTGCGTGTCGTGCAGTGCGTCGGCAGCATCTTGTTCGATGGTTCAGCCTGGCCGGTCACACTCCGATGCCGCAAACCGTCGAGATGGATGATGAGGTTCCATCCGGGTTCGAGGGGCGTTAGCGGATGCGGTCCACAGATGAGGTGAAGTAGTGGGCGACCACCTGAGCCATGCAACCCAGGCCGCAGTCGCGACCCTACTTACCTTCGTCGTCTGCACCATTGGCTTGGCGCTTTACCTGCGTAAGCAGCGCGGGCAAAGCACCACCGATATTGCAATCAGTTCCGCATTCGTCGGCACGGTCTCGGTCGTTGCCCTCGGTGTGGCCGCAATCGCTGAAGATCTGCACCCGTTGCTCGTCGTTGCGGTGCTCAGCGGTGTCGCGATATCCCTATCTGCGCTTGCCCGGTCGCTGTCAATCGTCCCGTATGGCACTCCCATGCTCGTCCTTGCGTTCGCTGCAATAGCAGTTGTTGTGACTGGCGCGGTGTTCCCAGCCACTGGGTTTGCCCTCTTTGATGTGCCATTTTCGGTTATCGCGATTTGGGCATTTTCACTGATTTGTCGTGAGGTCGACGCGGCACCGGGGGTATTGGCGCCGGTTGCTGTCGTCATGCTGTCCGGCATCACCCTCATCGGATTTGGTCGTGGCGACCACCAGCTACAAACCCTGACTGCGGCAGGAGTTGGTGGGGCGCTGGCCTTGATCTGGTGGACTCGAATGGGTGGACGAGGGACGATCGGCCCCGGTGCCGCACTGTTCATTGGCTTTGCACTGCTCACCGCGATTGCCGGACTCAGGGGTCCATTTTGGGTCGCGGCGTTTCCGATCGCGTCCGGTTTGTTGGTTATCCCGATAGCCGATTCTGCGACCGTGTTTGAGTCCCGCAGGAAGCTCAAACAGCCGATGTTCACACCACGTGCCGACCACCTGAGCCACCGCCTGCTGGCAGTTGGGTTTTCGAGTACCTCCACGGTCGCCTTGTTGGTCGTCGCCGCAGGAATCGGCACGACCGCATCGTGCCTCACGGCTTTCAAGATCATCCCGTGGTATGTGGGGCTGTGCATCGCATGGGCCACCAAAATCACAATCGTGACGTGGGCGATCAAGCACCCCGTGCCCACACCAGAAGCCGAGCAGGCGGCATCGCGAACCGCAACTTCGTAACTCGTCGTGGTCCCGCCATGACGAACGCATACCATTACCCACATGCCTCCAAAGAAGTCGTCGAAATCTGCTGCCACGAGCCAGTCCGCAACCAGTGAGTCGAGCGCGAACCGCGCTGTCGGTACCGACCGTGTAAAGCGGGGAATGGCGGAACAACTCAAGGGCGGCGTCATTATGGACGTCGTTGATCCGGTGCAGGCAAAGATCGCCGAAGATGCTGGCGCGGTCGCGGTGATGGCATTGGAACGCGTTCCGGCAGATATTCGATCCGAGGGTGGCGTCGCTCGGATGAGTGATCCCGAGATGATCGAAGGCATCCAAGCGGCCGTCAGTATTCCCGTGATGGCGAAGGCACGGATTGGGCACTTCGTTGAGGCGCAGGTGCTGCAGTCACTCGGAGTGGACTACATCGATGAATCTGAAGTCCTCACCCCGGCCGACACCGCCAACCACATCGACAAGTGGGCCTTCACGGTTCCTTTCGTGTGTGGCGCCACTAACCTTGGTGAAGCACTCCGCCGGATTTGCGAGGGTGCGGCG
>JBAYVO010000239.1:0-4149 GCA_041674545.1 Candidatus Nanopelagicales bacterium
ACCTGCTGAGCCTGGACGATGTGGTCGAAGAGATCGAGAACGTCACCTCAGACGACATTGCGGCGGTCGCGGCCTTGCTGTTGAAGCAGCCCCAGACGTTGACCGTGGTCGGTCCGTACGAAGCGGATCGAACCTTCGTCACGGAGGGTCCACAATGACGATTCGGGTTGGCGCATGTGGTGCAGCGGGACGCATGGGCTCCCAGGTGGTTGCCGCCGTCAATGCGGCCGCTGACCTTGAACTTGTTGCAGCGCTCGACGAAGGTGATGACCTCAGCCTTTTGAGTACCGCGGGGGTTGAGGTGGTTGTTGACTTCACCAACCCCGGCGTCGTGATGGACAACGTTCGATACTGCATCG
The DNA here is from genome assembly GCA_041674545.1 of Candidatus Nanopelagicales bacterium. Classification (GTDB taxonomy): domain Bacteria; phylum Actinomycetota; class Actinomycetes; order S36-B12; family UBA10799; genus UBA10799. The sequence goes on from JBAYVO010000239.1 coordinate 360, forward strand.
AGCATGGAATCCACACGGTGATCGGAACATCCGGATTTACTGCCGACAAGGTCAGTGAACTCGAAGCCCTGCTTGTGGCTAAGCCAACCGTCGGTTCGCTGATCGCTCCCAACTTCGGCATCGCGGCGGTCCTGATGATGCGATTCGCCGCCCAGGCCGCACCGTACTTCGAAAGCGCCGAGATCATCGAACTGCACCATCCGAACAAGGTTGATGCGCCCTCTGGCACTGCCCGACGTACCGCTGAAATGATCGCTCAAGCTCGTACCGAAGCTGGTTCAGCGCCGATGCCTGACGCCACGACCGAAGAGGTGCCGGGGGCGCGAGGCGCGAACATCGAAGGTGTACACGTGCACGCCGCCCGAGTTCTCGGAATGATCGCGCACCAGGAAGTGATCTTCGGGGGAGCGGGCGAGGTACTAACGATCCGGCATGACTCCATGAACCGAGAATCCTTCATGCCAGGCGTGCTGCTTGGTGTGCGCAACGTGGCGGAGCATCCCGGACTAACTGTTGGTCTCGAACACTTCATGGACCTGGACTGACCCGGTCATGACAGCGAAGCGCATCACCTTCATTTTGATGGGGGTGTTGGTTGTCTACCTCGTTATCGCGTTGTCGCAATCGATACGCCTCATCCAGTCTGGTGAGGTCGCGGCGATAGTGATGGGTCTCGGTCTGCTCATCTTGCCGCTGATCGGAGCCTGGATCTTGTGGCGCGAGTTGGCGTTCGGGATGCAGGTCGAACGGATGGCCAAGGTCCTTGAGGCCGAGGGTGCCCTGCCAGTCGACGATCTACCACGGACCGAAGTGGGTGGCATCGATCGGGACGCCGCTGACGCTGCGTTTGAAACTGCATCACGACAGGCACAGGCCGATCCACAAGACTGGCGATCCTGGTTCCGCGTCGCAGCGTCCTACGACGCAGCGCGAGATCGCAAGCGTGCCCGTGGCGCGATGTATCACGCGATTTCGTTGTTTCGCGCCGAGCAAGCCAGCGCCAAAACCAAGACCAGCTAGTGCATTCGATTCCGGTTGACTACCCGCCGCCGGGGCTGCCTAGCCAACCAGATGTGACGTGTCAGCGTGGATGTCCTCGAAGAGTTGAACGACTGCCGGGCGTGCGGTCCGCGCATCAGCCGGAACCAGTGAGATCCGCGTACGGCGCTCCAGTACGTCATCAATCGTCAAGGCAGCTTCGGCTTGTTGAGCCCACAGGACTTCAACGCCAAGTACCGGTGAGTGGATGTCACCGCTGATCGGTTCCAGCAATCGTGGATTCGAATCAGCAAGGCTGGCGACCAGTCCTGCTTCTGAACCGAAGCGCCGCTGCAGTCGGCCTGGAACGCCGACCGTTGGTGTGGCAGGACCTGCTCCGACGAGCGCAATCCGGCGGGTTTGGCACGGGGCGTCACTGATGCGGTCGACCGCATCCTGTGCCATTCGCCGGTACGTGGTGAGCTTTCCGCCAGTCACCGTGATCACCTCACCTGCCTTTCCTGTCACCAGATGGTGTCGAGAAATGTCTGCAGTGGCACCGTCATGTTCTGGGTCCGCCACGAGCGGACGCAGTCCTGCAAACGTACCGAGGATGTCGCTCTTGACAACCGGGTTGTCGAGTCCGGGGTTCAGGATGCTCAAGATCCAGTCAATCTCGTCGGCGTCCGGTGTGGGCACCGAGGCGATCGGGCCGGGCGCAGCGACATCGGTCAGGCCCACGTACACGACATCGTCGAACTGGGGAATCGTGAACACGAAGCGGCCAAAGTGGCCGGGTACCGGCACGGCAATTGATGCCCTCGGATTTCCCAGCAGGCTCGCCGGAAGAACGAGATGCGTTCCGCGGCTTGGCGTCACCGTGATCGTCGGATCCAACGAACCTGCCCAGACCCCCGTGGCATTGATCACCTGGCGAGCGTTGATCGTGAACTCACCGTCGTCAAATTCGTCACGGATCGTCGCACCAGTAGGCGCCACAGACATCGCACGTGCGCGGGTGATAAGTCGTGCCCCGTATGCAGCAGCGGTTCGGGCGATGGCAACGACGAGTCGCGCGTCGTCCTCAAGCTTGAAGTCCCACGACACAAATGCGCCTTCCAGGCCGTCGGCGTTCATCGTTGGGACGAGTTCGCGTGCGCGGCTTGCGCTGATCCTTGACGGCGCCGGCAGCCGAGTGTGGGGGAGTCGGCTTGCTCGTCGAAGTGCATCCCCTGCCGTCAATCCTGCTCGCGTGGCGATGCGCTGCCCGGTTGGCGTGGATTCCCAGATCGGAACAAGTTGGGCGAACGGATGAACGAGGTGTGGCGCAATGTGTTGGGCAATGCAGGCACGCTCGACCGCAGACTCCCAGGCGACGCCAACTTTCCCGGAGGCGAGGTAGCGCAACCCGCCGTGCACCATTTTGGACGACCAGCGGCTCGTACCGAAGGCAAAGTCCTCCGCTTCGACGAGCGCTACGTCGAGACCGCGAGTGGCAGCATCGAGGGCTATGCCGACGCCGGTCACACCTCCGCCAACAACAAGGAGATCAACGACATGTCCGGCAGCGAGCTCGTCGCGTTCCCTGCGTCGCCGAGCAGCGCTCAGCATGCTCATACGTTCGCCTGGGCGGATCGTTTGTGATGTCATCTTTAGCTCACCGGCCGTAGGTAGCCATCGACCATGGCGGTCAGTTCCGGATAGATGTGACCCAGGGGATCTGCGTTCGCAATTGCGCGCTGGCTAAAGACAAATGACTGTGCGGTTGCCACGATCGTCAGCGCCATCAGGTCCGGGTCACCTGCTTTTACGGATCCATCGCCGGTGTCCGATTGTCCAGCGATGATCGACTCCCTCATAAGCTCAAGTGCACGCACCTGAGTTGAACCGAGACGGTCGACGATGAGGGGAAGCAGTGCCTCCGGGTCGACCGCGAGCACCCGCTGCATGATCGGGTGTGCGGCAAGCGCTGCGCAGGTATCAGACGCGGTGTGGGCGAGTTGTTCGCGCTGGGTCGGTCGGTTGGCGTTGCGGGTAATCGTCTCGTCAAGCAAATGGGCAAGTTCAACCGTGAGTAGCGCCGACAGCAGTCGTTGCAGATCGTCGTATTTGCGGTAGACCGTCATACGTGAAAGACCCGCACGGCGAGCTACATCTGCCAGGGTGGTTCGGCGAACACCTACCTCAAGGATCGAGTCGTACGTTGCCCGAAGTACCGGGTCTGACAGGGTGTCAGGGGACGGGGCGCCGACAACTGACCGCGGCGTTGCGTCGACAGCGTTTGACGGGCGATCCTCGTGGTCGTTCTGGAGTGATTCGTCCGACGGGTTGCTGAGACGTTGTGACAACATGTGTAACAATGTAACACCACTGGTGAATTGCTAGCGGAATCGGATCTGTGACGATGTGCGCAGATCGCAGGAGGGCGCGACATGATTGGCAGATACGACGAGGTCTCAGCTCGATGGGGAAATCCAGACAAGCCCATCGCAATATCCGACACCGCCCGCGCGTTCCTGGCCGACAAGGTTGGTCCAGCGCGCACGACTCCTGCGGTACCGCGCACCCGCATCAGTGCGCCGCCGAGTCGCCTAAGCGATGACCAGCGCGCACGGCTTCAATCCGTGGTCGGACCCGAGAATGTGAGCATCGACGATGACGTCCGTCTGGTGCACGGCGGCGGCTTTTCTTACCTAGACCTCGTTGAACGACGCGGCGACTCGCCCCCAGCGCCGGATGCGGTGGTGTATCCGACGTCGCATGATCAGGTCCAAGAGCTGATCGGAATTTGCGGCCAACTCAAGATTGCGAT
>JBAYVO010000240.1:0-4134 GCA_041674545.1 Candidatus Nanopelagicales bacterium
AGCCACTGCTGTTGAGGAGAATCGATCAAGGCGGTGGGAGTCGGGTGCTGCTTCGCTGATGCTGCGGCCGAAGGTAGGCGCGGTCAACTATCGCCGCGCACAAGCGCGGGTCGGTGAATGTCCGCCCTCCTACCAAATCCCGCACCATGCGGGAGTTTGGAAGTGGGTCTGACCCAGGTCCAGGGGTTCTGTTGGTGCGCACAGTCGGGGGGAGCCGCGGCGCTCGCTATCGCTCGCAAGACACCGCTCCCAAATCCCACTCCATGCCGGAGTTTGAAATTGGGGCCCGGCCTGGGTTCAGGGGTTCTGTTGGTGCGCACAGTCGGGGGGAACCGCGGCGCTCGCTATCGCTCGCAAGACACCGCTCCCAAATCCCACTCCATGCCGGAGTTTGAAATTGGGGCCCAACCTTTCGGTCGGACCCCAATTTCAAAAAGTGCGCGAGGGGGGATTTGAACCCCCACACCCTTTCGGGCACTGGCACCTGAAGCCAGCGCGTCTGCCGTTCCGCCACTCGCGCGAGTAGGTCGGATAAGGCTAACAGTCGCAGATGTCGCCTTGGCGTGTGAGGCGCTAGACGACGGTGTCGTCGAGGGCTGCGGTCTGCAGGTGGAGCCGTAGCGGGTCGATCCTCAGCAGGCCTGGTGGTGCCGCGAGCAGGTCGGGGATCTCGGCGACGAGTTCGGTGAACGGGGCACTCAAACGGTGCGCCTCAAGGCCTGCCTCGTCGGTGAACCATTCGTACAGCCACACGACGTCTTCGTCCTCGGGGTCCAGCGCGATCACGAACGCCTCTGTGTGGGGTTCGGCGGCCAGGCGGTCGGCGTAGCGGTGCAGCGCGTCGAGCAACCCGGTGCGCCCGCCGGGGTGCGACGCGAGGCGCACGAACAGTCCCACCCGACCGGGCAGGAGCACGTTGCGCATTGATCCGTCGGCGAATTCGTCGGTCATGCGTCTGATTCTCCCCCGTTGAGGCGCGGAAGGGAAATGGTTCCTCCCTCAGCGATCAGAATCACTCCCCTGCACCGCCGGGTTCGCCCCGCGCCGCTCCCGTGGCGCGGTGGCGTCAGGATGGTCGTTTGTGGCCCTTCAGGGGCCAGGTTCGACCGACGTGGCTGGTGGGTATCGCTGTCCTGCGCGGGACATTGGGCTGGCGGTGGCGCGCAGGATGGTGGTTTGTGGCCCTTCAGGGGCCAGGTTCGACCGACGTGGCTGCGGGTATCGCCTCGAGGCGAACGTAGGTGCGGCAGTCGGGGGACTGTGTGACCGTCAGTGGCGTTGGAGGTGCGGACGCCTACGACGCTGGTGGTGCGGGCGGTGCTGGGGGTGCTGGGGGTGCGGCTTGCTGCGTGGCGGCCTGGTTGGCTGCGGCGGCTTGCTGGGCGGCAACTGCGGCTGCTGCGGCATTCGCGGCGGCGGCCTGCTCCTGCGCGGCCATGATCTGTGCCTTGATCTCCGGCGGCAGGTTCGACATGAAGTACGCCTTCGCGCCGCGTGCGTTGTTCAGGATCAGCACGAGCAGGCAGAAGAAGATCGTGATAAATCCGGTGCCGTAGAACAGTTGGAAGAACGCGAAGAAGATGTTGATGATCATCAAGAGGTTGACGATCGTCCAGGACTGCGCCGAACCCTTGAGCTGACCCATGCCGAGCCAGATGTAGATGAGGAACAGGAGGAACGAGAGCGCGGAGTTCAGGTACCAAACCCAGTCGCTGGTGCTTGCTCCGAGGAGGACTTGGGATTCACCCGGCTCGATCGCCAGGTACAGCGCACCGACCGCGGCGGCGAGGTTCAGCAGGCCGACGATGAAGACCAGGATTGCGACGACAACAACCGTGCCGGGACGCTTGACGTTCTCCGGGATGACATACGGGTTCATCTGCGATGCGCTCATGCGCGCAACTTACTACTCAACCGGCCGAATTCGCGCCGCGGAAGGTCGCTACGCATGCACGTTGGCAGATCTTGGTCGCAATCGACCAGAATCTGCCAACCTCCCACGCAACCCGCAACCCGCAACCCGCAACCCGCAACCCGCAACCCGCAACCCGCAACCCGCAACCCGCCCGCCCAACTCCCCCGCGGGCCACCTGCCGCTGATCGTGAAGGATTGTGGTCGATCCGTGGGCCTATAGCCCGCACGATCGACCACGTTGCTACCCGCGCACCGGGGTTGGGGCCGTCACCGTTACCGCGGCCGGTGGAACGGTCGCGTTGTGCACCTGCGCATGGGGGCTGGGTCTGCTGCCAGGCCGCGTCCGGGCGGGAGCAACGGGGCGGTGGGGGCTACCGGCGGCGGATGGTGCGTTCGGGGGCGGCGAAGGGCCAGTTGCCGTCGCCGGCGTCCGCGCGGACCGTGAAGTACAGCGGGCCAGCGCCGCCAGGGATCGCGAGCCGACCAGGGCGGCTCGTCATCGGCGATGTACGAACCGTCTTGCGGCCAGCGCTCGACCGGAACTCCACGCTCACCCGCGCGCCCGGCACGCCGACCTCCGGGCCCACGATCGAGCGGATCCGCAGCTTCTTGTTGCTGCGCGCCCCCAATGACTTCGGCGCTTTGGTCTTGAGTTGAACCGGGCGCAGACCGGTGACGGTTCGCGACGTCTCGCCGCCTCGCGTCGTGAACACCGTGAGGGTGTACGACGTCGTCATCGACAGATCCGGCAACGACAGCGAGATCTGCCGACCACCCGTTCCGGACCACACCTCAGTTCCGCTGGCCGAGGTGGCGGCACTCGGTGCGCCGCTCGATCCCGCGCTGCGAGTGAGCCGCGCACGTACTGTCGAACCGGCGGGAGTGCTGAACGTCGCGATCGCGCGGCCACGGGCGCCACCGATCAGTCGCGCATCGTGCGACATACCCGGCCCGGTTCGCGCGCCGATTGCGGCGAGCGCGGCAGCCGCGTTGAGACCGCCGCTGCCGAAGTGCTTGCTGCTGCCGAGGGCGCGAGTCGAGCGGCGAATCGCGTTCACCGTCAGCGCAGCGCGTTGCGAGGGAGCGAGGCGTGGGTTGTCGGCGTCGAGTCGCGACAGCAGCAATGCCGCCGTGCCTGCGACGAACGGAGCCGCCATGGACGTGCCGGACTCCCACGCATAGCCACCCTTGGTCCGCGGATAGGTCGACAGCACGCGCACGCCCGGCGCCGCGACGTCGACGGCGAATCCGCGCTGGCTAAACGACGCGCGCTGCCCGCCGCGGTGGATCGCGCCGACTCCGATCACCGGGTCGCGGTCGTTGGTGGCGTTGCGCTTGTGGTCGCCGTATCCGGCCGGGTACATGGTTTTGGTTCCGCCGTCGTTCCCTGCGGCGGCGACCACGATGACGCCCCGCCCCCGCGCCCATCGGACCGCGGCTTCCTCGGCTTTGTCCGAGGTGCGGCTCCCGAGGCTGAGGTTGATCACGTTCGCGCCATGCTCGACTGCCCAGACGATCCCAGCGATGATATCGCCGGTGTTGCCGCCGCCGCGAGCATTCATCACGCGAACGGGCAGGATCCGCGCGTCCGGGGCGATGCCGCTGATGGCACCCGCTCCGGCGATCGTCCCGGCGATGTGGGTGCCGTGACCGTTGGGATCGCTCGTGCCACCTGCGCGGCGCTTGGTCGCGTCGTAGCCCGACAGCACCCGACCGGCAAGGTCCGGGTGGCCAGCGTCGATGCCGGTGTCGAGGACGGCAACGATCGTGCCCGCGCCGGTGCTGGCCTTCCATGCGTCCTCGGCGCCGAGCTGGTTCAGCGGCCACTGCATGTCGCGCGCGGAGCCGTCTGAGTGCGGTGCGTTGAGGGTCTGGCGCTTCTTCACGGTCGAGGCGACGACGCCTGGGCGCTTGTTCAGGTTGCGCGCGGTGGCGCGCGGTGTGGTCGTCGGGACCTCCGCCACGGTGAGGCCGCCGTCTGGGGTCTGGGTGACGACCGTGACCGCGGCTTCGGTGGCGGGGTCGGGGCTCGCGGTGGGTGGGGTCGCGGGTGGGGTCGCGGGTTCAGGATGGTGGATTGTGGTCGCTAGGCGACCGGAATCCACCGACGTGACTGGTTCAGCGGGCGCCGCGGAAGGTGCGGCAGGCGCGGCGGGTGCGGGAGGCGCGGCAGGCGCGGCAGGCGCGGCGGGTGCGGCGGGTGCGGCGGGTGCGGCGGG
>JBAYVO010000241.1:0-4123 GCA_041674545.1 Candidatus Nanopelagicales bacterium
GGTCGATTTCGAACTTTCTCAAGTTACTTGCGGGTAGGGGTTTACCTACTCGTGAGTAGGGGTAATTGTGTGATCGACAGCACAAAGACTTCAACCACCCGGAAGAGATGATTCACATGTTGGACGCCATCCGCAACGCCACCCACGCAAACATGAACGACACAGAGCTCGCAGCGGCACTCGTTGACCGCCTTCCGCACGATGACCAGGGTGCGATGTTCTGGGCCTAGTCCTCAGATCAAGCTTGATTGACTTCTCAGATATGCGTTTGCCCCCGCCGTAATGGTGGGGGCAAACGCATATCTGAGACAGGTCCACGTACCTGGTGTCGCGGATCGATGAGGTGCGGGGCTATCGTGAAACCACTTCTGCCGCAGGCTGTATCCGCGTGAGGTGGGCGGAATTCGTTCCTGCCTCACAACGTTTAGGACTGTGGCATTCACGGCGTCTACCTACACCTTTAGGAGGCCACCATGGCCGGATCAGTCATCGTTGCTGGAGCACGTACCCCGATGGGGCGTCTGCTCGGCTCCCTCAAAGGCTTTTCAGCCGCGGACCTCGGTGGCGTTGCCATCAAGGAGGCGCTCGCTCGCGCTGGCGTGAGTGGCGAACAGGTTGATTACGTGATCATGGGCCATGTGTTGCAGGCAGCGACCGGGCAGATCACCAGTCGCCAGGCGGCCGTCAAGGGTGGCATCCCGATGAACGTTCCCGCACTGACGATCAACAAGGTGTGTCTGTCCGGCATGGATGCCGTTGCGCTGGCAGACCAACTGATTCGCGCTGGTGAGCACGAGATCATCGTCGCTGGCGGCATGGAGTCCATGACTAATGCTCCGCACGCCCTCGTTGGTTCGCGGGAAGGCGTGAAGTACGGCGACTGGAAGATGATCGACACGATGGCACTCGACGGCCTGACGTGCGCGTTCGATGAATGCGCAATGGGCGAGTCGACTGAACGCTACAACTCGAACTACGGACTGACTCGCGAAGAGCAGGACGAGTTCGCAGCGCGCTCCCATCAGCGTGCCGCTGCCGCTGCCGAGAGCGGGGTTTTTGCCGAAGAGATTGTCGCTGTCGAAATCCCGCAGCGCAAGGGCGATCCGGTGGTCTTCAGCCACGACGAAGGCATCCGTGCCCAAACCACTGCCGACAGCCTGGGCAAGCTTCGCCCCGCATTCGACAAAGAAGGCACGATCACCGCAGGTTCCGCCTCACAGATTTCCGATGGCGCCTGCGCGATGGTCATCATGAGCAAGGAGAAGGCTGAAGAGTTGGGCCTCATGCCATTGGCCGAGATCGTTGCCCACGGCAACGTCGCCGGGCCGGACAACCCCTCGCTGCACCAGCAGCCAGCGCTCGCGATCGAACACGCGTTGAAGAAGGCTGAGTTGTCCGCGAGCGACATCGACGTCGCGGAACTGAACGAAGCGTTTGCAGCTGTCGGCCTCGTGTCGGCGAAGCAGCTCGGCCTCACCGAGGACCAGGTCAATGTGAACGGTGGCGCGATCGCGCTCGGACACCCGCTCGGGATGTCCGGTGCCCGCATCACGCTCAGCCTCGCGCTTGAACTCAAGCGTCGCGGTGGCGGAATCGGCGCGGCCGCGTTGTGTGGCGGCGGCGGCCAGGGTTCGGCATTGATCTTGCGCGTTCCTGCCTAAGCGGAACTCCACACGATGGCCAGAACTTCCGACGTCGCGACGTTGGTGACCCAAGCGCGCGAGGGGCAGGCGCGAGCAGTCGCTCGGCTCATCTCGCTCGTGGAGGACGCTTCACCTCAACTCCGCGACGTCATGGCCACGTTGCAGCCATTCGCTGGGCGAGCACACGTCATCGGAATCACGGGTTCGCCCGGCGTGGGCAAGTCGACGTCAACGTCCGCGTTGGTCGCTGCGTTTCGCGCCCAAGGCAAGCGCGTAGGTGTTCTCGCGATCGATCCATCGTCGCCGTTTAGCGGCGGGGCATTGCTTGGTGATCGCATCCGGATGCAGGAGCATGCCTCCGACCCGGGGGTCTACATCCGGTCAATGGCCTCGCGCGGGCACCTTGGTGGCCTGTCGTGGTCAACTCCGCAAGCGGTCCGGGTCCTCGACGCGGCCGGCTGCGACATCATCATTTTGGAGACGGTCGGAGTCGGGCAGTCCGAGATCGAGGTCGTCGGGATCGCCGACACCGTGCTCGTACTTCTCGCCCCCGGAATGGGCGACGGGATTCAGGCGGCAAAGGCCGGGATTCTTGAGATCGGTGACGTCTTCGTCGTCAACAAGGCCGACCGAGACGGTGCGAGCGCGACGAGTCGCGAACTTCGCCACATGATCAGCTTGGCGGATCGGCCAGCAGGTTCGTGGACGCCGCCAGTGCTCAAGACCGTTGCTTCACAAAGTGAGGGCATTGACAAGGTCGTTGAAGAAGTCGACAACCACTACGCGTGGGCACAGGAATCGGGTGAACTCGTTCGGCGCCGGCAACGGAGGGCCGCTGACGAGATCGAGGCAATTGCGCTTGCGGTGCTCAGAGCACGAATGGCAGACCTTGGTGCTCACGACAGCGTTGCTGAACTGGCCGCGCAGGTGCTCGCCGGAGCGACAGACCCCTATACGGCTGCCGATCGGCTCATCGCGACGCTGGACTAGCGACCACGACGCGACGCCGTCTACTGCTGTGCTGCAGGTACTCTGACACGCATGGATTCGCACGAGATTGAAGCAGGCCGCAAGCGCTGGGCATTCCGCTACGAAGACGCAGTTGCCAAGGGCAGGGTTCGCGACGCTGACTTCACCACGCTGTCTGGCGTAGAGGTGGATCCGGTCTACGGTCCACCCGCTGGCGAAGACGTTCCCGGGTTCGAGCGAATCGGCTGGCCGGGGGAGTTCCCCTTCACTCGTGGGCTACACGCGACCGGCTATCGGGGCAAGCCGTGGACGATCAGGCAGTTCGCCGGTTTTGGCAACGCTGAGCAGACCAACGAACGCTACAAAATGATCCTCGCCGCTGGTGGTCATGGACTTTCGGTCGCCTTCGACATGCCGACCCTGATGGGCCGCGACAGCGACGATCCGCGTTCACTCGGCGAAGTCGGACACTGCGGAGTTGCCGTTGACTCGGTGAGCGACACCGACATCCTCTTCAACGACATCCCGCTTGGGGACGTCACGACCTCGATGACGATTAACGGTCCGGCAGTGCCGGTGTTCGCGATGATGGTTGCGACTGCAGAACGCCAAGGCTTCGAGCCTGCGAGCCTCGACGGGACGTTGCAGACCGACATCTTCAAGGAGTACATCGCGCAGAAGGAATGGATCTTTCCGCCCGAGCCACACCTCCGCCTTATCGGTGACCTCATGGAATACACCGACGAGCACATGCCGCGTTACAAGCCGTTGTCGGTCTCGGGGTATCACATTCGCGAAGCCGGTGCGACTGCCGCGCAGGAGCTCGCCTTCACCCTCGCCGATGGATTCGGGTACGTCGAACTTGGCAAGTCGCGCGGACTTGACGTGAACAAGTTCGCGCCCGGCCTGTCGTTCTTCTTCGACGCACACTTGGACTTCTTCGAGGAGATCGCCAAGTTCCGTGCTGCCCGACGCATCTGGGCTCGTTGGATGCGCGATGTCTACGGCGCAACCAGCGAGAAGGCCCAGTGGCTCCGCTTCCACACCCAGACGGCGGGGGTATCGCTGACTGCCCAGCAGCCGGACAACAACGTGGTTCGCACCGCGATTGAAGCGCTCGCCGGTGTGCTCGGTGGAACCAATTCCTTGCACACGAACGCCCTCGATGAAGTCCTCGCATTGCCGAGTGAGAAGGCCGCTCAGATCGCACTACGCACGCAGCAGGTCATCATGGAAGAGACAGGCGTCACCAACGTCGCCGACCCACTGGGCGGCAGCTGGTACGTCGAAGCGTTGACCGACAAAATCGAGGCTGAAGCGGAAGCAATCTTCCAGCGCATTCTTGACCTCGGCGGGAACAACACGGACCATCCCATCGGGCCGATGACTGCTGGTTTGCTCCGCGGGATCGACGATGGCTGGTTCTCATCCGAGATCGCCGACTCGGCCTTCACCTATCAGATCGCGCTGGAAAAGGGCGAAAAGAAGCAGGTCGGCGTCACGATCCACAC
>JBAYVO010000242.1:0-4113 GCA_041674545.1 Candidatus Nanopelagicales bacterium
CCGCGACGAGTTCGTCGCGCTTTGCCTCGTCTGGCCAAGCCGCAGCGATGCGGCGCATTGAGGTGACCTCGTAGGTGTTGTAGTGGTAGACCTTCCAATCCCCACCCTGCTGTTCGCGCTCGTGGAGTCGAGCAAGGAACCACAGGAACGCCTCGCGCTCCTCGTCCGGCGTGTGCGCCCACTGGTAGTGGTAGCTGCCATCGACGTCGCAGTATGCCCACAGGTAGTCCAGCGTCGGCGTCGCTGCGAACGGGTCACCTTCGAGGTCGAAGTACATGTCGAGTGGATGCGCGGCGGGTGTGCCGAAGATTCCCGCTGCACCCGGTTGCGGTGAGATCGTCGACCAGGCCGCATCGCCGATCTGGACTTGCGCTTGTTCTCGAAGCCACGCGAAGGTTTCAACGCCGATGCCGTCAGGTCGAGCGTCGTCAACACTTGCAGCGAGCGCTGCGATGTCGTCGATACCGTCTCCACGCAGCAGTTCGCGTTGACGACTGGAGAGCCTGTGGACGTTGCGCAGGTCGCCCGGACCCCACTGCTCATCGCAGTGGTCGAACCAGCGACATCCGGCGCAACTTGCGATCGGCACCGGGACGGTCTCTGGCAGGTCGTGTTGAAACTGCAGGAACGCCTGCTGTGCTTGGCGCAGGTACGGAACGGCATCGCGGTAGGGCCACTCGAAGAGCTCGCCCGTGCCGAGCCAGATCACCAGCCGCGGTGGCGGTGTTTGCTGAATTGCCTCAACCATCGCGCCGTAGTGCGCCATCTGGATCAGCGCCGAAGCGCTCGGCTTGCGCGCGAGTTTGGTGTCGCGGACCTCGTAGCTGTAGTCCCCCAATGCGCTCGGGATCCCGTCGACGCGAACCAGAAAGTCCGCGTAGCCAAACCATGGGCCGTCCACCAGGGCTGCCTGAAATACGACGTCGGCACCTTCGCGCATGGCCGTCAGAGTCGCGGACGCTGCGGTGGCAAGCCCGTTGGGGTCACCGAACTCGGGCCGAGGAATCTCTGCGACTTTGAGACCGGAGTCAATCATCCCGTGCAACATCGCGAGCTCGTGTTCGTCGCCGCGAATAGCCGCGGGTTCACGTGCGGACTCCTCGCGCGATGGGCCGTTCGCGGCCTTCCACGCCTTCAACTCCGGGTCAGTCTGCAGCAGAGCATCGAGGCGGCTCGCGTGCGCGCACGACAGCCACCGAGTGATGTCGGTAGCCGAGTAGCGCATCGTGCCGTTGTCGTTGATCAATTCAATTCCCCCGCCGAGTGGCCGCAAATGTGTTGATCTACAGAGTCCCACGAGGGTCCGACATTCGATGATCGGAACAACAGCGATCACCGGATCGGTGGAGTAACGACAAATGATCTATCACTGCCCGACCCACCTGCGCCTCCTAAACCACTGCGGCATCTCGCTCAACGGTTTCAGGGGGCCGACCGGGCTTGCGATTCCACTCACGTTCAAATCGAGCGATCGCACGCTCGTCCCAAAGCAGCCCCATCCGAACCCGAACGAGCGGCGCTGGAAAGCGACGGAGTCTGCTGAGTTGGTGGACCCGCTGCCTCGTCACTCCCAGCATCTCCCCCACTTCGGCCGCACCGACAAGTACCGGCAGAGTCGGTCGATTCGCCCGACGCTCGTACTCTTCGAACATCAGCGTCTCGACCGCGATCGCGGGCTCTACCGAAATTCCGACACCTCGCAGATCGCCAGTCGCTGCGGTTTGGGCCGCATCGGCTGTCGCAGCCGAGACATGCATCGTGAGGAACACATTGCCTTCGCCGTCAGTACTCGCCGCACCACCGATAGATTCGACATCTACCTCAACATCATCGAAGCCAATCAGATGCATGTCGGCGAACATGTACGTCACAGTCCAGTCACTCATCTTCAATCTCCATCCTTCTGAGTGCACGCTGCTCTTTCTTGCTAGGCGGCGGAATCTGGAGTCCCGCCCGTTTGAGCGCGACTGTCAGATCCGCCATCCGGCGCCGAGAGTTGCTCGGCGTAGCGGGATAGCGAGCTATGTAGGTGCCGCCTGGGTCAAGAAACCTGGTGTATCCGCTCGCATCATCAGTGACCGTCCACCCTTGACTCTGAGCCCATTTGGCGAGCTTTGTGATGTCAGAGTTCATGCTCGCCTTTCTATTGCTAAGTGTCAAGGGTTACCTATGGCTAGATCGACCTAGATTTCGCCGTCAACCACCTCGCCGCCTTGGGTGCGGGACTTGTACCCACGGGATTTACGGCTCCGGTCGGCCGCGACACGACGTGACAGATATTCCGAACTCTGTGTCTCAACCAACTTCTCAGTCGCGCCAAGCCAAGCAAGCTCGTCGGAAAGTTGGACATCCAGCGGCGGTGCGCCCGGCGCGTATAGCCGATTCGTCGCCGCACCCAACCGCGTCCGAGCACCTTCAACGTCGCCATCGCGAAGTGACGTTTCGATGTCGCGCTTGGCGATCTGGGTCTGCAGGAAGAGCTTCTCCCGCGTCACCTCCGGCTTCGGAACTCGGCCAGCCGCGACGTCACCTGGCACCACGTTCACCGACACCGGCAGCGCAACGGTGTGCTGTTCAAGGGTTGCCAGCTCCACATACGTCAGGGTCAGATTTGCCACCTGTGCTAACCCGAGCGCTGCCATTGCGGGGACGTCCATCGTGATGACTAGCCGACGCGACTCACCTGAGTAGAAGTCGCCCAACTCCGCGAGTACTCCATTCTCGACCGCGACGGTGGACAGGTCGTTGAGGACCGTGATTCCACTGACATCACCAGTCGGCTCGATCAAGAGACTCGCAGCCTGGACCGTCTTCGACAGCAATCCGTCGAGCTCCGCAGCAACCGCAACCGCGGCGTCATCTGGATCGTTCGCAAAGGCGTGGTTGCCTCCACCCCCAGTTGCGACTTCGGTGAGGATTACCTCGTCGTAGCCAACACCAATTCCGATGGTCGACGTCGTGACACCCTTCTTCGCCGCACGTTGAGCAACGCCGCGCAGTTGGGCTGGATCGGTCACGCCAATATTCGCGTGCCCGTCGGAGAGCACGAGGACCGTTGCGCCCGTCGCGGTGGCCACCCGGGCTGCTTCCTGCAGGCCACGCAGGTATCCCGACGACAGTTCGGTGCTGCCCCCGCTCTCGACTGCAGCAATGTCGTGGCGCAATCGATCGCGACCAAGGTCACCAACCTTGCCAGCAGGTATTGCCACCTCGGCTTCGTCGTCAAACGTGACGAGACCAAAACGATCACGATCATCGAGGCGATCGACCAGACTCAACAGCGCTCCCTTGGCTGCATGCAGGCGCGCGCCCGACATCGATCCGGAACGATCGAGCACAACGATGGCAGTGTGTTCGGGTCGTTCAGTCGCTGCGGACTCGGGCGCAACTGGCGCGACAAGTTCGAGCATCACCGTGACTGAATCGGTGTTCTCCAGAGCAACGAGATCGACATCGAGGTATGCGTTGAGGTGCATGGCGGTTCTCCTATTGCATCTACTGCGTGGATTGACGTGGCAGATCCGATGTGGCGACCAGCCGCCGCCGTATCGGTTCAGACGCTCCCGAGCAGCGTGCGGTCACGTGGCCGGAGAGTCGATCTACACGTTGCCATGGGGGTCCGACATTCGAAGATCAGGAAGAACCTGGACCTGCACTTCAGAACCGCCTTGCGAAATTTTCGTCGTCACGCGTTTGAGCCCTGCAACGCTGGGTAGATAGGAGTCACGGAACCTCCGCGCCTCCGAAAACGAAGTCCGCGGGCCAGCACGAAGGAAGCCCCCGAAATGAACACGTCAACCGCTCGCCGCACAGTCGCTTCACTCCTCATCGCCGCAATCGCGAGCATGATCGCCATCGTCGGCTTGACGGTCACGACGGCATCGGCCGCATCGGCCGCCGAGCCCACCGGAGCAGGCACGGTCACGGTCTACAACTACGGTCCGAGCAACCGCTCGATCGACGTCAGCTTCTTCACAGCAACGGGTTCAGCTCCAGAACACGTCACGGTGAAGCCAGGTGAAGGCGTCACTCGCGCAGAAGTTCAGGGCGACAGGATTTGGGTCCAAGGCACGAGCCCCGCGCAACTGGTCAACGCACACTTCGAAGGTTCAC
>JBAYVO010000243.1:0-4055 GCA_041674545.1 Candidatus Nanopelagicales bacterium
CAAATCGGACCCAAATTGGGGATAACGGTGGGGATTCTCTGCGGAGAACCTGTGTACCGCTGTCCACAACCTGTGGATGAACTACATCGGTGTAATCACTAGATGTGGTGGAAGATTAGGTCGGCAACCACTAGATAGCAAGCCCTTTGCGCTCAACCGTTCGGATGAGTACCCGTCAACCGAACCGTCTTCGCAGGTCAGATGCCAAAAACCGAACACAACAGACGAGATATTCGCGTGTCGCGTCCTCATGGACTTGGAATCACGAGTTGCTGGCCGACCACGAGCTCCGAACCAACGAGGTTGTTCGCCTTCCGCAGTTCAATCACGGCACTTCGCGTATCAACGTCCGGCATTGACCGTTGCGCCACGGACCACAGGCTGTCGCCAGGGTTCACCGTCACGACTGACGTTGCGTGCGACTCAGAGGCGCCTCTCGACGCCTCGGCACTCATTCCTGGTACGAGCAACACGAGAGCGGCAACCAGCGCGCCCAGGAGCGTGAAGGCCACGTACTTGCCGACAGGAGCCTGGCGACTCGAAGTAGCCAGCGCGCGAGACTGCATGCGCTCACGAGATGCCGCTTGCGACGACCTTGGCAACGCCCGACTTGATGGCACCGGTCGACTTGCTGGCACCGGTCGACTTGCCCGCCGACGTGGCCTCAGTTGTTCAACCTGTTGATCGCGCCGCGCCGAAGTACTCCGCTGCGTACCCCAAGCTGGGACTGTTGCTGCCATCGTGACCTCCGAAATTTGTACGTACACCTGTTCGATTTGGTGTTGATACGGATACTCGCACGATGGACTGACATTTCGCTAGATAGTTTCGAACATATGTTTGATTCGGCCCGCGAATGGCGCTAGGGTCCTACGCAGATCAGCAATACACCCACTTCACCGGAGGCACACATGTCGACGAATGGTCGCTCGCCAAAATCACCCAACGCACGCTCCACCCAAGCGAAGGCCGACGACGCCAACGAGGGCATCGCTCACGTCGAACCGGCGAACGGGCGCGGTCTAACTAGTCGACAAACAAAGGTGCTTGAGGTCATCCGAGATGCGGTGGAGACCCGCGGATATCCTCCGAGCGTTCGCGAGATTGGCGAAGCAGTGGGGCTGACTAGCCCTTCGAGCGTTGCCCACCAGTTGCGCGTACTCGAACAAAAGGGGTACTTGCGGCGCGACCCGAATCGACCCCGCGCACTCGAGGTCACCGACGGGCAAACCCGCAGCTCGCGATCAGCGGCGAAGAAGGCGGCACCATCAACCGCGATGCCAGCAAACACGGCCCTCGTGCCAATGATCGGACGGATTGCGGCCGGCGGGCCGATCCTTGCTGAGGAGTCCGTAGAGGCGGTGTTTCCGCTCCCCCGTGAGCTGACGGGACAAGGCGATTTGTTCCTGCTCACGGTCGTCGGAGATTCAATGATCGACGTTGCGATCTGCGACGGAGACTTTGTGGTTGTCCGCAAGCAAGACAATGCCGAACCCGGCGAGATCGTCGCCGCGCTTCTCGGTGACGAAGCCACAGTGAAGACGCTGAAGCGCAAGGATGGCCATGTTTGGCTAATGCCGCAGAATCCGAACTACGCACCTATCCCAGGTGATGATGCGCGGATCCTGGGCAAGGTTGTATCCGTCCTGCGCAAGGTCTAGTCGTTAGGACGGTCTGAACTCAGGGCTCAATGATGTGCGGGATCTAGTTCAAACGGGATTCCCGCCGCGTCATGTAGTTGCTGGGCAAGTTGCGGATCCACTCGAGCGTGTACGCGCGTCCCGGTGTCTTCGTGGGCGAGCTCGATGATCTCGGCGTCGCGATGAACCTGCGCGACCAGATCGGCTCGGTCATAGCCAATCAGGATGTCGACCTCAATCGCGGGGCGTGGGAGGTCTTCCTCAATCGCGCGAATCAGATCTTCGATACCGTCACCGGTCAATGCCGAGACCGCAACGACGTGCCGGTGATTTCGACGGATTTCGCTCAGCACTTCAGGATCTGCAATGTCGCACTTGTTCACCACGATGAGTTCAGGGATGTCTGCAGCCCCAACTTCGTCGAGCACTTCACGCACTGCGGCAATCTGCCCTGCTGGGGAGTCCGCAGCGCCATCAACAACATGCAGCAGCAGATCCGCCTCGGATGCTTCCTCAATGGTGCTGCGGAACGACTCGACGAGTTGGTGTGGCAGGTGACGCACGAAACCCACGGTGTCCGACAACGTGAATTCGCGTCCGCTCGGAGTCTGTGCACGGCGGATCGTTGGATCGACAGTGGCGAAAAGTTCGTCCTGCACCAAAACCGCGGCATGGGTTAGGCGATTCAACAGACTCGACTTCCCCGCGTTGGTGTAGCCGACAATCGCAACGGACGGCAATTTGGAACGGCGGCGCGACGCCCGGGCGACCTCGCGCGCGGTGCTCATCTCGGCGATTTCGCGCCTCAGCTTCGCAATTCGTGCCCGGATCCGACGCCGGTCGGTCTCAATCTTGGTTTCACCTGGTCCACGTGTACCGATTCCACCGGCCTGGCGACTCATTGCGTCGCCCCAGCCGCGCAAACGGGGAAGCATGTAGTTCATCTGCGCCAACGCGACCTGCGCCTTACCTTCGCGACTTCGAGCGTGTTGTGCAAAAATGTCGAGGATCAGCCAGGTTCGGTCAACGACTTTGACGCCGAGGACCTTCTCGAGCTGCTGCAACTGTCCCGGCGCAAGTTCACCGTCACAGATGACTGTGTCCGCACCGAGCGCCGCGACGTTCTCTTTGAGCTCTTTGGCTTTTCCGGAACCGACAAACGTTGCTGCATCCGGCTTGTCTCGACGCTGCACGAACGCGTCGAGCACCTGTGAACCTGCTGTCTCGGCAAGGCGAGCGAGCTCAGCGAGTGAACGTTGAGCATCCTCAGCTGTGCCACTCGTCCAGACACCCACAAGGATGACCTGTTCTAGTCGAAGCTGGCGATACTCGACTTCGGAAATATCCTGGAGTTCGGTCGAGAGTCCGGCAACGCGCCGTAGCGCTTCACGTTCTTGTTGCTCGTTGACGACCGCCTCGTCGAGTTCTTCGTCGTTCAACCCGACACCCCTACCGCTTCGCAACATCTAACCAAAATGACCGCCGACACATCGTCGCTGCGGCCGCACATACAGCCGCTATGCCTCACCGTACCGCGGCGTGACTGAACTGCGCGTCGGACTAACGCGGTTCTGCGGTCTCAGCACCGGGTTCCCGTGCTGCTGAACGATCAGGAAACGCAACACTGACTGCGCGATCGAGAAGCGTCGCGAACTCAGCCCGGTCTGCGAGATCGAGCGTCAACCAACTCGTCGTGAGCATGCGGTCGGTCTTGCGTTCGGCCTCAGCACGCGCCGTTTGAACGAAGTCGTAGCGATCGTCATCGATGTCGACGTCGCTCCAGCCAAAGAAAGAGGCATTTGCCGATCCACCAGGCCCGGCAACAATCGCCTCACGCGGCGTTAGGCCTGAGGCGATCACAGCTGCGAGGTGCATCGCGCCGCGCAGCTCACGCAGAGTCGTCATATGCTGCGCGAGTAGCTCTGGTGCATCCACATCGCGAGGCAGGCTGCGCCACCCAGCGAAGATCGGCGCCCCAACCGAGGGCGTGCGGTCGACCACGAAGCCGGCAAGCTCAGCGAGTCGCTCAACGTCGCTGAACGCCGCGAGGTGTTCTCGGCCCCATTGTTGGCAAGCCTGCAGGTACACCTCCACAGCAAGAGTGAGGTCAACCTCGCGACCTTGGTTCCACGCCTTCTCTACAAAGCTCGCTGGAAAGAAACCGCAGACTGCCGTCACGACGTCGGCATCAACTGGCCCGAGGACGCCACATCGGCCAACGAAGTAGGTCGGCCAACCACGCAATCCGAGGTCCTTGCCTGCTCGCTTCGCTTGCTCGGACAGGAAGAATGCGCCGCCGAGGCTTCCCACACCACCACGAACCCGGGCTGCGTAGGCGACGTCATCGTCGGCTGCGAATATCTCGGTCATCCGGCATTCTCCCACCACTCATCGAGGAAAGTTCCTCGCGCAACC
>JBAYVO010000244.1:0-4052 GCA_041674545.1 Candidatus Nanopelagicales bacterium
CCGTCGCAGCCATCACGGACTGCCTGCGCGACGAGTTCCGCTGTCTCCTCATCGTCGCCGCGGCATGACACGACAATGCACTCGTGGCCCGTCCGCTCGCACCATGCCACGAAGGCTGCGATGGTCTCATCTGCGTGCTGGCCGAGCTCAGCTTGAGTCACCATCGCGACGCGCTTCGCTCCGCGTTCAACGAGGTGATCCATCACCGTGTTCGTCATCGCAACGTTGTCGTATCGGACGTAGGCCCGAATCCGCGGATCGTCACCTTCTTCAGGACTCCCAAGCGCGATGATCGGGATCGTGAAATCGAACTGATCAACCGCCGGTCGCGGAGTCGCCGTCGACACCAACAAAACCGCCGACAGCGGAAGGCTGCCAAGGATGTGTTGGGTATCGATCGTGGCCGACACCATTCCCACGCCCGCGGCGGACATTTGGTCGCCGAGGCTCTGGAAAATCCGGAACCAGAAAGTGTGGCTGACATCGGCCTCGGTGCGGTTCGCGAGTTGTGTTCGTGGATCGCTGAGTATCCCGAGGAGTCGGTTCGCGTCACCACGCCGTAGGGCTCGTGCCGTCACGTTCACTTGGTAGCCGAGAACTTCGGCAACCGTGCGGACCCGTTCTACTGTCGCCGGAGCGACGCGGCCTTCACCTCGCAACGCCCGCGATGCCGTAGTTGTTGAAACGCCAGCGATGAGCGCGACGTGAGCGAGTTTTGCTTTGCGCCGTGGCTTACGTGCGTCATTTGCTTCCATCTGGCCGTTCCACCTCCTCTTCTCGGTTCTTGCGTCGTGAGTGGTCTGTGCAGTTGATCAAGTCTGTGCCTAGCTAAGTCAACAATTGGCGGCTGGCCAACCGTGCGAATAGCCCATCAGCACTAGTGAGTTCCTCAAAAGTTCCGACTTGCTCGATTCGACCGTGGTTCATCACGACGATTCGATCGGCGGTTCGGATGCTGGACAGGCGGTGGGCGATGAGGATCCGGGTGATCTTGAGTTCGGCCAGCGAAGCGGCGACGTGTTGCTGAGTCACGTTGTCCAACGCCGATGTCGCCTCATCGAACAGCAGGATCTTGGGCTGCCCCACGAGGGCTCGGGCAATCAAAATTCGCTGCTCTTGCCCGCCGGACAGCGACGACGAACCATGCCCCACCAGCGTCTGCAACTTCATCGGCATCTTGCGAATGTCATCCTCCACACCGGCTTTTGCCGCGGCCGCCCAAATCTCCTTCTGGGTCGCGTTTGTTGCCCCGCGGATGTTGTCGCCGATGGTCGCGGGGAACAGCGAAGTCTGCTGGAGGACAGTTCCCACCTGGCGGCGCAGGAACCGATGATTCAGGCGGGCAAGATCTTGTCCGTCATAGGCAACAACTCCTTGCTCAGGTTGATCAAACCCCAGCAGTAGGCGCAGCAACGTCGATTTCCCGGCGCCGGATGGCCCAACGATGGCCACGGACTCCCCCGGCCGGATGGTGAGCGACACGCTATTGAGCACCGTTGGCAGACCCGGCTTGTATCGGAACGTCACGTTGGAGAGCGAGATCCCGCCCTTGACGGTGATGCGCTTGGTCGAGGTCGCCGTGCCCTCAGGCTTCGCTTCGAGAATGGGCGTGAGCTGTGCGAGTTGCGGGCGAACAACAACGAGGGACTCCGCGACGGTCACCAACTCGTGCACCCCGGCCAACACTTGACCGAGCGCCGTCGTCAAGACGACGTAGGAACCCAGGGCCAACGCATCCGGCTCACTGATGATCAATCCTGCGGTGATCGCCAAGATGCTGACGGCGGTCCATGACGCGAGGATTCCGGTCAGCAGCGAGACGATCTTGGAGTCTTCGTAGGTCGCGTTTGCCCAACCGGCGAACTCGCGACTCGCGACGCGCATTGCCCGCTCCTCGGCGGCAGAGACGCGAACCCGATCGATTCCCTCGGCGAGTTCTAGGGTGGTGCTTTGCAGACGGCGCATACTCGCAATCTGCGCTTCGAGCGGCTCACGCCGTCGCCGCAGAATCAACAGTACGAGCACGAACTCGACCACCACCGCAATCAGCGCGAGCATTCCCGGCAGGAATCCTGCGCTGAAGAGCAGCACCACGCTGACCAGGCCGCTCGCTCCCGCCGCAGCGGTGGCGACCAAGGATTCACCCACCAGCTGGCGCAACGTGTCGATCGCTGACGTCCGTTGCAGGACGTCCCCAACGCTGTACTTGCCGAAAAACGAGGCGGGCAGTTGCAGCATCCGCAGCCAGACGCCATCGCCTGCTTGGGAGTCCGCCCGAGTCCGGATCCGTGCTGCGAAGAAGCCCTGCAGCACCGACATCGTGTAGGCGCCAAGTGCCAAACAAATCACTGCGATGACCAGCATCGCTAGTCGTTCACGCTGGGCCCCGGGCACGATCTCGTTGAAGATCACACCGGCCGCCAGCGGGATGATCATCGCTGCTATCCCGGCGAGCACGGCAAGCACCGCGACCCACACCAAGTCACGGCCACTGCCAGAAAGTGCGAGGCGGAAGAGATCCTTCATCCCTGCCTCGCGCGGCAATTGGGGTACCAGGACGAGTGCCCGTGAATCCACCGAGTCAGCGACGCCAGCATTGATCCGAGTTGAGGTACCCGTCGCGGGATCAACCAACTTTGACCCGGTCAGCGTTGGAACAACCACGGTGAGGTGACCATCCCTGACAACCACCGCGCGGCTCGCCATCGACTTCCACCACTGATCCGTCAAGGTGACGAACCGCGCGACGTGCCCATGGTGTTCACAGGCCAGCGCGACCGAATCGAGCGCATCGATCCCCGGCACCGCAGCAGACTCGTAGGTGGCGTCGAATTCACACTCCAACAACGCGAATAGCTGTTCAAAAGTGCTGCTGATTGCTGGCTGGTGAGGTGCTCGCAGCACCGGAACTGCGGAGGCGATCGCGGAGATCGCGGCTTCATCATCGCCGCTGCGCCCAGCGGTGACGCGGGTGAGTTCGGCGAGGCGTTGTTCGTGGAGTTGCCGACGTCCTTCAATGATGAGATCGAGGTATCGCTGCGTCGCCTGACTCGCATCAGCCAAACTCTCGGCCGTCGAACCAGCGAACTCCAAACCCGTGGGGAGCCGGTCTTCGACGTCATCGAACGGGTGAGCTAGGCGAACTTCCTCACCAAGCTGGGCAAACCAACTTGCGATGAGGAGTTCACGTTCTTCGACGTCAATGTCGAGTGGGAGTGGTGCGAGCACGACATCACCAACCCCGGTGATGGTGAGGGTGGACGTCTGCGCGCACATCACCAAAGCTCCAGGCCGCAGCACCGCGACGGCCTGTTCGCCCGCGTCGTCGCAACGCACAACCGCATCACCATCAATGACCAGCAGTGGGGGTGTGTCAGCCTCGACATGGTGGACGGCCCGAGGCCCGAGGACTACCCGGGTCTCCGCCAACGGATTCACACTCATGTCGTCACCAACTGCCAGTATGGGCCTTCGTTGGCAAGCAAGTCTTCGTGAGTTCCACGCTCGATGACCTTGCCGTCGGCGAGCACAACGATCTCGTCAGCATCGCGCACCGTCGATAGCCGGTGAGCGACAAGCACACACGTGCAGCCACGCCGTTTCAGCGCGAGCATGACGTCCGCTTCGGTCACGGTGTCGAGCGCGCTCGTTGCTTCGTCGAGGATCACGATTCGTGGGTCGCGGACGAGTGCACGGGCGATCTCAAGGCGCTGGCGCTGCCCGCCGGAAAGTTCGCGGCCACCAGCGGACAGCACTGAGTCGTAACCGCCGGGTCGGGCAGTGATGACCTCGTGCAGCTGGGCATCCATCGCGGCGCGGAACACCTGCGACTCAGGGATCGTGTTGTCCCACATGGTGATGTTGTCGCGGACTGTCCCCTCGAAGATCGTGACCTTCTGGTCGACAAATGCCAGGCCGTCGGCAATCACTCGCCGATCGAGTTCGCGCCGATCGATACCGTCGATGAGCACCTCACCCGTCCACGGCTGTTGCAGGCCGACGATGACGCGGCCGACGGTGGATTTGCCACTGCCGCTGCCGCCGACCAACGC
>JBAYVO010000245.1:0-4035 GCA_041674545.1 Candidatus Nanopelagicales bacterium
GCGAGCCAAAACCACGTCCAGACCGCAGCGCTGACGGCGATCGCTAGCCCCAGCGCGATCTGGGTATTGAGATCGAGAAATCGGTAGCCAGGAAGTTGTCGGACCAGGAGGACTCCGAAAGTCGCGACCATGCCAATGCGACCGAGCACCATCTCGCGCGGCAGGTTCGTCCGCGACAAGGTAGGTCGCTGCTGTTCGCGCATCAGGTCAGGCTACGTGGCGAATCACCGATTCGATTGCGAATGGGTGCTTCTCTGGGGGCTCCATGGGAGAGGTGTGCATTCTCGATGGGCTGTGTCGCTGTGGCCGTTGCGTCAGCGGCGGCAGTACACGGCATCTCCTCGATTCGCAAGGTTCGGCCAGATCATCTTCGCGCGCTTCTTCGTCACGCGGAACGTGCTAGTCATCGCGGGTCCCGTCGCGACGCACAGATAGGTCGGGAAGCTGCGCACCTTCACCGTGGCAGTCCAGCTTCCCTGGCTACTCGATCGAAGCTTCTTGACCTGCTTGGCAGGCTGGTTGGTCTTTTTCGCCTGGAAGATCCGAACTTTGGCTTTCGCCTTCTTGGTTTGGCCGGTGAAGCGAACGTTCTTGCCGACGACCTTCGCCGAGGTGCTGGCCTTGGTGGAGACGACGGGTTGGCTTAGCCCTGCGACTTCGTTCGGCTCAACGACGGGCCCACCGGGTGCCTGGTAGGTCGCGGTGATTCGCCAGGCGCCCGCCGGCAACGTGCCGGTACAGGATCCCTTGCCGCCGTTGGTGATGGTTGCCCGGCAGACCACGGAGTCGCTGCGTGGTGCCTTCGGTGCTGAATCGGAGCGGGCCGCGACCCGATTCAACGTCACGACGCTGCCGTCGGGCGCAGGTTTGCCGTTGACCTCAGCGCTCACTCCGAATTCCGCGGGGCGACCGACGGCTACTTGTGCGGGAAGTGCGACTGCAACATCGATGACGGACGACGCCACGGTGACGGAGCGAGACAATTCAGCGTTGTCGAGACTGGCGGCTAAGGTTCCGTTGCCAGCGACGAATCCAGCCGTCAAGGTCGATGTTGCGACACCCGACGCGACGGCTGCGCTCGCTTCGATCTCGCCGATGGTGCTCCCAAATGTGATCGGAGTACCAGCGGGTAGGCCAGCGACGGTTTGGTCGTTGGAGTTCGTCGTGGAAAGCACTCGAATCGGATCTTGTTCCCCGGTGAACACAGTGGCGGGACTCGGGTCTAGCGCCACCACCAGGAACGGTGTCAGGTTGAGGGTGTTGGGCCCGGTGATGCCACCGACGCTGTCGCATCCCGTCCCTGGCGCTGGTTGGGAGCCGGTCCCAGGGCCGGTATTGCAGCCCCACCAATTGTTGGGCGCGTTGAAGGTCCTGCCAGCAGCGCCGAACACCGAGAAACCACGGCTGACGTTGTCGGCAATGCGGTTGCCGGTGAACTCGAGGTTCTGTTCGAGGGTGCTGCCGGCGTTGGTCTGCCAACTGCCGCCGCGACTGTTGCCGGTCAAGGTGTTACCGGTCACCGCGATCTCGATGTCATCGGCTGCTCGGGCGATCGCGGTCGGACCGAACCGCACGCCATCTGACGAGCCGCCCTTCAGGAGCCCAGAGATGCTGTTCCCAGTCACCTCAAATCGTGCGAGATTCCCCGGCGATGCCGGGACATTCTGGATCTGGATTCCGATGTCGCCGTCCGCCCCACCTGGCGCCGCACCGATGGTGTTGCCGGTCGCGGCCACTGACGTTGGGGGAGTGAGCGCTTCAAGGTCGATTGCGCCCGTCCCTGCGATGGTGGTGTTGCATCCGGTGAGAGTGTTGCCCGTGATCTGAAGGTCGTCGAACGACATCGCCACAACGATGCAGCTCCAGTCCATGGCTTCCATCACGTTGTTGCTGATGGTGCTCGTTCCTGCGACCGCGTCGGACGTACCGAAGCCCGCGAAGTTTCCGGCGTTGATCCCGACTCCGCAATCGGTCAAGTAGTTGTTGGCCAGGACGATGGGATGGCCCACACCGTCTGCGACGGTGGGGATCACGCCAGCGGGGCGTGGAGCTGCCCCTGCTCCGCAGCTCACAGCTGAGTTGGTGAGCGAGAACCCGCGGATCGGACTGCCGGTGGTGTTGATCCCCATAAGTCCACCCGTCGCCGCCACCCGATCGAATGACACCGCCTCAACCGCTGATCCGTTCGGTGCGCCGACGTTGATGGATGCGGTCGACTGCCCGATGACATGCAGGTTCGCGAGGGCCACGGTCGCGTTGCTTGACCCGGTGATTTCGATGACCGAACCCGCGCCGGGGCCAGACGTCGTCACAACCGTGGGCAGCGAACCGGGCGTGAGTAGGTCTTTGGCGCTACTCGCGCTCGTACTTGCGCCGCGAATCGTCACCGAATCGGTGAGGACGATGTCGTCATCGACGTAGGTGCCTGCGGCGACGTCAATCGTGCTGCCCGACGGCGCGACTGACACAGCGTGGCTGATCGTCAGGCACTGCTGCGCGGACGTGCAGGGATTGGAATCGCTGCCGGTCGTGGCGACGTAGAGGGTCGTTCCGTTTGCGCGGGCAGGCGAAGCGACGAGGGTGAGTGCGACGAGGCTGATTGACGTGAGCAGGGCGCATGCCAAAACGATGGGTCGGCGTATCAAGGTCGTCACGTCGGCCTCCAGGTGCGGCGCTTGTGGTCCGCTGATCGATCGTTACCGACGCCGCATGGTTAGTCCACGGTTTCGTTTGAAGATGAGCCAAATGGCGGTACGCCCGGACCTGCGCGTTGTCGAGTTGATGATCCTTGCGCCGCGAGCAGAGGCAGAAGGGGTTGGCACCGAGATGGGTTTAAAGTATGCTTGGAAGTATGACTACCGGGCTGACAACTGTTAAGGTCTCCAAGGGTGTCCGGGAGCGAATCACCAGCGCTGCTCGCACTCAACGGGTCCCTGCGAATGAGTTTCTTGATCGACTAATCACTGAATGGGAACGCCAGCAGCGGATGGTCGCCGCGCAGGAGGCAATGGGCGCTATGTCTGACGACGTGCGCGAGGGTTACCAAGGCGAGAGTCAACTCTGGGAGTCTTCTGACGACGATGGGTCGCCTGCAGGTGGCTAGGGCCAGCGACCGTGCCCTTTCGCAAGGCGCCGTCATCTGGGTGAACCTTTCGCCGACGAAAGGGCGAGAACAGCAGGGGCACCGTCCTGCTGTCGTGCTCTCGAGCAGCGACCATCTTTCCATTGTTGAAGACCTCGTGATCGTCTTGCCGTGCACGACGACTTCACGGGGTTGGCCGAACCACGTGCGCGTGACTGGTCCAACCGGACTCGAAGGTGAGACCTTCGCCATGACTGAGCAGCCTCGAACGATCAGCCGCAATCGGATCTCTGAGGTCACCGGAGTGGTTGATGCCGGATGCCTCGAGCAATTACAGATGTGGGTCGCTGACTGGCTCAGGCCCGGGTAGCGAGGTTCAACGTGTGCCCAATGGATGTCAAAGGTTCGTCCATAGCTGACGCAATCCGGTGACTCCAATTGGCACTCAGAATGCCAATTGGAAACGGTGGCGTCATGATCGCTTTGGCCAGAGTTGTTTCCGGCGCATTGGCAGGTGGCTTACTCGCGGCAAGTTTGGCCGTAACCCCAGCGAGCTTCGCGGATTCTCCTGGTGTTGCATCGGTCGAATCAGTGTCGGTTGCCCCGGCGCACGCGGGGATGTCAACGCAGCAGGCGCCCATCGCGCGAGGAGACCGTGCTGATCGGCTCGCGCGCTTCTATTCGCAGCGTGCGGCATGGTCGCAGTGCGCCGATGCCCCCGACTTCGAATGCGCAACCGTTCGCGTTCCCCGCTCGTACCAAAAGCCTCGCGGTGCGACGCTGAAGATTGCGTTGCTTCGCAATGCCGCCAACAGCGGCAACCCGAATGCTCGCTCGATCGTCGTGAACCCCGGTGGGCCTGGTGCGTCCGGAACGTCATTGGTGGCCAATAGCCTCAACACACAGTTCCCCGCTGAACTCGTGGACCGCTTCAACATCGTTGGCATGGATCC
>JBAYVO010000246.1:0-4035 GCA_041674545.1 Candidatus Nanopelagicales bacterium
CTTAGCTAAACCTCGCTCGATGACCTGCCGCTCCCACAGTTCCAAACGCTTCCCAGCCATCACAACCTCCTGAATGCACAATCCGACACAACAGATTGCAACAACCAGTTGAGATCGCCGCCGGAAATACCCCAACAAGTCCACACTCAACGTTCGGTTTTCGGCCGGGAACGCAGGGTGGGAGGGGCACGGGTGGGGTGGGAACGCGAAAGGCGCGCAGGGCCGGTGAGCCTTGCGCGCCTTTCGGGGTGGTGTTGGGCTAGTGCACGCGGCGCCAGACGAAGACGCCTGCGGCGCCTGCAACGACTAGGCCGAGTGCTGCTAGTCCGAAGACCAGCGAGTTGCTCGCACCGGTGCTCGCTGGTGCGAGCGTCAACTGGTACACACCCGTGGTCTCAGTGTTGGGACCAACGGCGGGACCGTAAGGAATGTTCGATCCTGACAGACCAACCTGCTGGATTGCATTGATCTGTGCGACCTTGAAGGCGTAGTCGGCCTGAGCGGATTCACCTGAGGCGGCAAGCTTGTCGGAGCCTTCGTCCCGAAGCTGACCAGCACCCTGTTCGATCTGCTCAGTGCCGTCAACCGCATCTGGCAGGCCTTCTGCGATCTCGGTGGCACCCTCGGCTGCGGGTACAAGGCCCTCCGCGATCGCGGTGGCACCCTCGGCTGCAGGTACAAGACCTTCCGCAATCTGTTCGGCTCCGTCAGCGACCTGCGTCGCGCCGTCTGCTGCGCTTACCAGCCCCGTTGCCAGAGTTGACGTTCCATCGGCTAGCTGCGACGCACCGTCTGCAGCGCCCACTAGGCCCTCCGCAAGTTGTGATGATCCGTCTGCAAGCAGGGCAGCACCCGCTGCAGCCGAAGTTGTCCCACCTGAGACCTGCGCTGCTCCTGCTGCAAGAGCAGTCACACTCGGCAACAGGGACGCCTGGATTCCATCGAGCAAGTCAGGCAGCCCCGCTTGCAGCGCACCAACTAACTGCACCATGCTCGGCACATCGGCGCCGAGCGTTCCTGGCGTGTTCACGAGCGCATTAATAGTGCCTGACGCGGTGCCGATCGAAGTACCAACAGCGCCAAAATCCGTAGCACACGCGCTGGGATCCGTCGCCTCTGCACAGTAGGTCGCCACTGCGTCAGCAAAGTCGCCCGTGAGAACTGCGGAAATGGCTTGCGTCTGCGTCGTGATCGCCCCGAGTCCCCCCGCGAGACCACCAAGCGCCGCAACTGCCTGCTCATACTCAGGCGTTGCCTGAACAGTTGCTGGTAGAGCTTCAATGCCTAGCTGGAGCAGTGCCAATCCATCAGCAACTTGCTGTGCTCCCGGAGCCAGCTGATCCAACCCTGCCGACAGTCCTGAAGCACCTGCGGCTAACGCATTCGCGCCCGGCACCGCCGTGTCATTGAGACCTTCGGACAGCTCACCCGCTCCAGATGCCAATGCCTCTGCACCAGGCACTGCCGTGTCGTTCAACCCGGACGCAAGATCGCTCGAACCGGCTGCAAGCTTGTTGGCACCAGGCACCGCAGTGTTGTTCAAACCGGCTGCAAGCTTGTTGGCACCAGGCACCGCAGTGTTGGTCAAACCGTCCGCGAGTTGGCCTGCGCCGTCAGCTGCCTTGATGAGGCCAGCAGTCAATTTCGCAGCGCCGTCCTGGAGCTTCGTGAGGTTCTCGCCAATTTCAATGCCAGCACCGTGGATGGTCGAACCGGTCGCCGCTCCACCGGTGTACGCCTCCTTGGTCGAGGCGATGGTGCTGTTCTCCATCGGGATGATCGGCAGGAAGGTGAACTTCGCCGACGGCAAGGTGCCCGCGGCGATCCGCGTCTGGTAGCCGAAGTTCGCGACCGGGTTGCCGAGTGGCTCGAACAGGACCAGCGAGTACGAGAGCTTCGTCGCGCCCGTTCCGTCGCCGCCAACGGAGGCACCCGTTGCGGTGATCTCGTTGAAGCCCTGCGGAAGGATGATGTCGACCGAGCCACCGATGGGCGATGCCATCTCGACCTCGGTGACGACGTCGTTGCCGTTCACGTCCTTGTACGCGACGGTCTGCTTCTCCGTCTGCGTGTTGACGACGTTGTAGTTGACGGCGAGCACGCCGGTCTTATCAACAACCTCACCTGGGTTGATCGGCTTGCCGTCAAGAGTCGCCGTCACCTTCACGCGGATCGGGCCGTCGCTCGACGGCGTGTAGATCCGCTGTTCCTGGTTGCCGTTCGGGTTCATGTTGAAGATGGCCTTTTGGTTTTCAACCGGAACCGAAGAGAAACCATCAAGGTTGCGCGCACTGTCGGCGCCAACTGGCACGGCAATCTGCGCTTGGCCGTTGCCGACCGAAGACACCTGGGTGACCATCGCGCTCGCGCTGCTGATGATCGAACCGTCGGGGTTGCCGCTCAAGGTCACAGACTTGCGAACCTGCGTCGCGACGTCCGTCGCCGACGGAGTGCTCGCAGTGGTCGTCGCGGTGCTGTCGGCGACCGCCGCTGGCGCGCCCATTGCTGCCGCTGCACCGAAGATCGCAACCAAACCGCTGGCGGCGGCGACCTTGGTAGCGGTCTTTGTCATTCCGTTGCGTGACTGGTGATTGCTCATTTTGTTGCCGAGCCCTTCGTGTTGGGTTTGTTGCTGTGCAGCGGGAAGCTATTTGACGGTCGGGAGGATGCTGGGGTCGTTCGGGATCGCAGGAGCCGACGGGGTTGCCGGTGTGGTCGCTGCGGGCGCAGCCGCTGCACTGGCAGGGGCATCTTCATCGGAGCCGATGAGCTCCATCAAGAATGCGACGATCAATCCGAGCGCGACGCCAATCAACGTGCCACCGGCCGAGGTGACCGACTGGGTCAGGAAGTTCTGCGGGGCGTTCTCAAACTGCGTTTGGTACGCGCCAACCATCGTGGCTGAACCAAGCAGTAGCGCCCAGAATGGCATCTTGTTCCGGCTGAATCCGGCGACCATGGTGACGATCGCGATTACGACAACAGCGCCGATGATCTGTGACAACACCACCTGAGGCAACAGAGCGGCCTGAACGCCGAAGAGCACCCAGCTGACGACGAAGCCGATGAGGAACGAGACGATTCGAGCAATCGGCCCACCCTGTTTGACGAGGCCGAGGACCGCGCCCACACCGCCGCTGAAGAGGATGCCGCCGAGTGGCAACTGAAGTGCTGCACCGATCCAGAGCGCGATGGCAGTGAACACCGCGAGCAGTAGTCCACCGATAAAGATCTTCTTCATGATTCCTCCGACGTGGTGTGGCCTTGCTTGTGAATGTAGGTCACAACTGCGTAATTTCGCTTGATTTGTTCGTATCCTGGATAACTTTCGCAAGTGCCTTGGGCCACACGGGTTAACTAAATCGGGACTTCTCGCCCAATTTAGTGGTGAGCAGTCACCCGAAACTGACAAATGCCCCTCAAAATGTCAGTTTGAAGATCAGTTTGGAACTTGGGTTGGACCGGGTGGCCATTTCAGATGGGGGTACCTCGGGGTGTATCCACTACCCGGCCCAAGAAGGTCGATCGTCGAAACCTCTGAAGGAAATTGCCCCTCCCGAACCCACTTATCTAAGATCACCACGGTTCCCGCGACTGAGTCCGGGGTGAACGCGCAGTGGCCCGCTCCGATACTCACCGCGCCTTCCTTCGCGAAGAGCGGCGGCGAGACAACGTTGGCCTGAATGAGTCGGCGCGCATCAACTCCTACCTCACGCGCAGCAGTAATGACCGCGCCCTCGTTCTGGGTAATCGCGACCGCGTCAAACGCGGTGTGCAACGACACCATCGGCACTCGCATCTCGCCGGTTGCACCAGGAGAAGCATCCGTGTTCTCGCGCGCCGAAAGATCAGCCGCAACTCGATCACCGTTGTTGATTCGCTTCATGTACTTCCTGTAGACGCCCGGCTTGGCTTTTTCCAAGTCCTGCACGTCCTTCCTTGACGCTCGCAAGTTGTAGTTCGTACCAACGTTTGATGAAGGATTCCCGCCGTACTGGGTCTCAAGTGCGAACCGATCAATCGTGCTGCGGGCCA
>JBAYVO010000247.1:0-4016 GCA_041674545.1 Candidatus Nanopelagicales bacterium
ACAGCAACGGCACACGCGATCATGGCCTGTTCCAGATCAATGATGTACACCGGGCGCACACGGACTTCACCAACATCTATGACCCGGTTTACAACGCGTCCGTCGCATTCCGCCTCAGTGATGGGGGCGCGAACTTCAGCCATTGGGGGATCGGGTCGAGCGGTT
Source organism: Candidatus Nanopelagicales bacterium (assembly GCA_041674545.1). Classification (GTDB taxonomy): domain Bacteria; phylum Actinomycetota; class Actinomycetes; order S36-B12; family UBA10799; genus UBA10799. The sequence continues at coordinate 166 of JBAYVO010000247.1, forward strand.
GGGCAGGAACGCTCAAGCGAGACAACCCGACGTATTGGCAGTTCCTGCAAGACGAGATGGCTCGGTTCCGGGCGCAGTACCCCGGCTAGTCCGCAGCCACTCGCCAGCACCCATCGGCCTCGCGCTTGTGCTCCGTTAGCTTGTGCTCAGTTAGTCGCGGCGCCATCCATTCACGCAGCGCCGCAGTCGCGCGGACGTCGTCTTCGTTGTATTCCAACAAGCGCTGCTTGAGGTCGGTATCGCCGCAGCGGACTTGTTCCAACCAAGTGATCGATTGCAGTCCACCGGGGTCCTCATCGCGCCATTCGAATCCAGCACCACGGGTGGCGATGACCTTGAGACCGAGGCCGTCACGGCCGAAGTAGTTGGCCCGCACGATCGGATACATGTCGACGAAGGCTTCTTCGATAAGGGCGTCTACGGCTTCTGGGTCGGGAAGGTCAGCGACTAAACCCGCCTGCGAGATGCGCTGTAGATTGCTCGGCTCCGGTGTCGAGTAGTGATAGATCAACACTGATTTGCCGTCGGCCCGAGCCCCGTCGACGAGTTGGCGAAGCCGATCCCAAAAAGCGAGCGCGAGGACTGCCTCTGCAACAGGATCGAGCTCGTCCCAGCTCGTCGTGTGCTCAAAATGGGATTCACCCGTCGTGTGGTCCGTGACCAGGATTCCCCACAGGTAGACGCGGGCATCTCGGTCGTTCTCAATGTCGAAGTCAATCTCGACATCCGCGCGCGGCAGATCCACTGGGCTGTTCGTCAGCCGGGTTAAGTACGTCCCGTTTGCGACCATCTGCGCAGCGCGCACAGCGTCACGTAATCGTCGCCGTGCGTTTTGGATATGGGCCACCTCTGGCAGATATGCCGCAAGTAGTTCCGTGGTGGCAGCGGAGGCCTCGATGTCGGTGCCGGCCGGTACGTCGTTGTCGGCCTGAACGACCGTGCCAGCCTGAACGACCGTGCCAGCCTGACCTTCGATGACGTCAATACTGAGCGAAGCGACTTGCTGATACCTTTGGTAGCCGAGCCCCGACAGCGAGAGCCACTCGCGTGCCGAGAGCCTTCCGATGCGTGCCGAAGCGTCATCTTCGCCGAGGTGCGCCATGCAGACCTCGAACCACGGGCAGTCGTTGCATTCACGGATTCGCACGGGCTCAACGAGTGGCAGGGGATCATCCGGGCGCCCTGTGCGGGCACGGGCAACGGTTGCGACGTCGGATCGGAAACCAAATTCGTGGTCGTAGCGCTGCAGTGCCGAGCGCATCGCCTGGCCTGATTCACTCGATCGCGAGAAGGTTCTGTAGATCGGCCGTTCGAGGTCGTGCCAGAGGATCACAGGCCCGTCAGCCAGTTCGTCGGTGCCAATGATCCCCCCGACTGGATCGACGTCGGGGGCGCGCCCGCAGGCCTGGAGCATTCGCCAGTAGTGGGCCAATTGCAGTGCGTCCCGCTCTTGGCGTCGCCCGGTCAGTTCAGCGTCGGCGTAGGCATCGTCAATTGACGGGGCATCGAACCGCGACAGCAGCGCGGCCGGTGACGATCCCTTCGCCTCGGTGAGCACTTTGTGGCTCTTGATGTCGACGGGGACGTAACAGGCGTGCGGGCCTGGGGTCGAGGACATTCGAAGCAGGACATCTGGGCGTCCTCGCCGCCCGCTAACGACGTCGTCAGGTAGTTGGCCGCCAAGAATGGCGTGCACACCATCGGCCATTGCCGCCTCAGTAGCGGCGATAGCCGCAGAGCTTGCCGACCGGGCCCCGTTCGCAGCGCTGTTCTTGGAGTCAACACCGTCACTAAAGTCAACACAGTCGCCGCCAAGAGCATGGCGAAGCATGGCGCGAATGGTGGCCTCAAACTCGATGCCAGCATCGATTCGACCCTGCACTTCAGGTGATACCTGAACGTCACTTATGAGTCTGGGAATCGTTGTGTCGAAGTCGTTGTGCGTGCGGCGTGGGCAGCGCGTCGCCGCGTACGCGCTGAGCGCGGGCGGGAGTTGCGCATCAGCCAACTGGGCGGGCGCAGGTTGCGCAGCAGGCCCATTGGCGTCTGATTTCGAGGTCGTCATTGTGGGCAAGGCTACGTCGAGTGGCTACCCAATCAGCATGTTTCCGTCGCGTTGCTAGGTGGAGAAGATTCGATTTCGCCTGTTCCGTTTGCCAAGCCAGCGAACTAGCGTCGGCTACAACTTCACCGAAGCAGACGTTTTCGATCCACCGTCGACCTAGCGGGAGCACGCATGGCAAAGATCGGCAAGGGCGTCGGGCCAAAGCAGCCGCAAGTGGTTGTGCTCTTCGGTGCAACTGGTGACTTGGCGCGACGCAAGTTGATTCCCGGGTTGTTTCACCTCTCGTTGGCCGGGTTCATTCCAGGCAGTCAGGTCATCGGCGTTTCGTTGGATGACCTCACTCGTGAGGAGTTCATTGCTGAAGCGAAGTCCGCCGTCGACGAGTTCTTCACGCGGCGTTTTACCGACGAGGACTGGACGAGTTTTGCTGACCGGCTCGATTTTGTTCCCACGGCCGCAGGCCCTGAGGCCCTAGCCGCGGCCGTCAAGCGGGCGGAGGGAACCTTCGAGGTCGAACCTCAACGACTCCACTACTTGAGCGTCCCGCCAAAGGCAGCCCTGTCCGCCGTGCAAATGCTTGATCAGGCAGGGCTGGTGGAGCGTTCTCGCGTCATCATGGAGAAGCCGTTCGGTGTCGACTTGGAATCGGCGGTCAGCTTGAATGCGCAGCTCCACGAGGTCTTCGCCGAAGAGCAGATCTTCCGGATCGATCACTTCCTCGGTAAGGAACCAGCGCAGAACATCCTCGCGTTCCGCTTCGCCAATGGCCTCTTCGAACCGATCTGGAACCGCAACTTCATCGACCACATTCAAATTGACGTCCCCGAGACGCTTGGGATCGAGTCACGCGCCGACTTCTACGAGGCGACGGGCGCGTACCGCGACATGGTGGTGACGCACCTGTTTCAAATCCTTGCGTTCATCGCGATGGAGGCCCCGACTGCGCTTGAGCCGGGCCCGATCAGTGAAGAGAAGAACAAGGTCTTCCGCAGCATGCTGCCAATTGAACCGACCGACGTCGTGCGCGGGCAATATGGCGGATACCTCGGCATCGATGGAGTGGATGCGGAGTCCGATACCGAGACGTTCATTGCGCTGCGGTGCACGATCGACAATTGGCGATGGGCCGGAGTCCCCTTCTATCTACGCACAGGCAAGCGCCTCGGCGAGGGTCAGCGAATCGTCTCAATTGCATTCCGTGAGCCACCGAAGAGCATGTTCCCCGAAGGTTCAGGCGTCGGCGCACAGGGCCCGGATCACTTGACGTTCGATTTGGCCGATGCGTCCAAGATGTCGCTGTCGTTCTACGGCAAGCGGCCCGGTCCGGGAATGAAACTCGACAAGTTGAGCATGCAATTTGCGATGCACGACACCGGCCTGCAGAAGGACGTCCTTGAGGCTTACGAGCGACTGATTCTCGATGCGATGCGTGGTGACCACACGCTGTTCACCACTGCAGATGGCATTGAGCGACTCTGGGAGGTGTCGGTTCCCTTGTTGGAATCGCCGCCACCGGTGCGCCAATACGCCCCTGGTTCATGGGGCCCCAACGCTGTCCATCAACTGGTCTCGCCGAACGCGTGGCGCTTGCCATTCGAACGCGCATGGCGAGACCCCAACCTGCTCGGAAGCTGATCCGAAATCGTCAGGTGGGTGGGGGATTGTCCGCACCGGAGGGTTCCCCACCCACCTGGCGTCCAAGGTCAACCGCCGTTTGCAGGATGGGCGATAGCTCGAGGTAGCTCTCTTGCCAGCGGGTAGCAACGTTGAATGCCATCGCATAGGC
>JBAYVO010000248.1:0-4013 GCA_041674545.1 Candidatus Nanopelagicales bacterium
CCGCAATGAGCAACAGGGCGATCAAATACGCCCGACCACCTGACGGAGGTTGGGTGGGCCCGACCGATGGGTCGGTCACGATGACACGTCGGCTAGCGTGCCAGCGATCGCGATCGCTCTCAGAACTGCGGCGGCCTTGTTTTCACATTCTGCTTGCTCAGCGCCGGGATCGGAGTCCGCAACGAGTCCGGCACCAGCCTGAACGTAGGCAACGCCATCACGTAAAACGGCCGTACGAATCGCGATTGCGGTATCCATGTCGCCAGCGAAGTCAAGGTAGCCAACGATGCCGCCATACAACCCGCGCCGCGAGTCCTCAAGCGCATCGATGATCTCCATCGCTCGAGGCTTCGGTGCGCCCGAAAGCGTCCCGGCCGGAAACGTCGCACCCAGTAGGTCATACGCGCTCTTGTCCGAGGCGAGTCTGCTGGTAACGGTCGAGACGATGTGCATCACGTGGGAATAACGCTCAATCGCCATGAACTCGACAACTTCGACCGAGCCGGGCTCACTGACGCGACCGAGGTCGTTGCGGCCGAGGTCAACAAGCATCAAGTGCTCCGCGCGTTCCTTCTCGTCTGCGAGTAGTTCGTCTGCGAATTGTTGGTCGGCTTCCGGAGTTGCACCGCGCGGGCGAGTCCCTGCGATCGGGTGCAGCATGGCGTTGCCATCCTCAAGCTTCACGAGCGCTTCAGGACTCGAACCAACCACGTCGAACGCGACACTACGACCGAGCCCCGGGGTCAGTTGATCGTTGTCGCCTGCTGCCGATTCGGCAGTTGGGAACCGGATCAGGTACATGTACGGGCTCGGGTTACTGACGCGCAGCACCCGGTAGATGTCCAGCGCAGACGCATGCGTGCGCGTGTGGAATCGCTGCGACACGACAACCTGGAACGCGTCACCGGCGTAGATGTGTTCCCTGGCTGCCTCCACCTTGGCCGCGTACTCCGCTGCAGTGGTGTCGGATTCATGCGTGGGCTGAACCTCAGAGTCGAATCCAGCAAGTGCATCGAGCTCGCGTTCGCCAAGCCGCGCCGCCATTGCGTCGAGGCGCTGTCGTGCCGCGTCGTAGGTCGCTTCGAGTGCTTCTTCGTCGCCACCACCGAACGGCACGATCACGTTGGCAATCAGCAGCACCGAACCATCGAAGTGATCGAACACTGCGAGATCTGACGCGAGCAGCATCGCGACCTCGGGAACGTCAACAACCGTTGGATTGTCGTTTGGCAGACGTTCCCAGTGTCGGACTGCGTCGTAACTCACCATCCCCACGAGCCCGCTGTTGAGTGGCGGCAGGCCGGGAATCCGTTCGGTGTGGAGTAGAGCCAGGGCGTCGCGCATCGCGCTGAGCGGATCGGTTCCGGCAGCCATTGACTCAGCAACGTCCTGCGGTACATCGCCGACCCAGACGGCCTCACCGTCAATGTCGGTCAACATGGCCGCACATCGAACGCCAATGAATGAGTATCGCGACCAAGAACGTCCGTTCTCGGCAGATTCCAACAGGAACGTGCCGGGCGCTTCTCGTGTCAGCTTGCGGTAGAGACCCACGGGGGTGTGCATGTCAGCAAGCAACCGCCGAACGACCGGGATCACCCGCCGCGATGCAGCCAATTCGGCGAACTCCGCAACCGTGGGCACCGTTTGACCATCGACTCGGCCCGTGACACGCGTGTACACCTCGCTTGCGTTCACGGCTGCGTTCCCTTCTCCGGCGTGGTCGCGGCCACGTTGATTTCTAGCGTCTGACTCTCAAAGCACGATCGCAGTCCGGTGTGGCAGGCGGCACCAACTTGGTCGACTCGCAACAGGATGGCGTCCGCATCGCAGTCGTAGGACACGTCAAGAACTGCCTGGGTGTGGCCTGAGGTATCTCCCTTGCACCACAACTCCTGCCGACTCCGGGACCAGTAGGTGGCCCTGCCGGTGGCAAAGGTCTCGCGCAGCGACTGTTCGTTCATCCACGCCAACATCAGAACCTCTCGGGTATCCCATTGTTGAGCGATGGCCGGAATCAGCCCGGAATCGTCAAAAACGAGCTCAGCCACGAACGCATCGAGTGCAGGCGACGTCATGGGGCCATTGTGCCGTGTCGCGCGATCGCGTGTCGTGCCACTTCTCCCGCCCGCCCTGAACGCGCAACGCGCGTATGGTGGAGCGATGAGCCAACCAACATGGGCACAACGCGAACGACAGGAACTGTGCCGCCTACTCGAAGAGGTCGGTCCGGATGCCCCCACCTTGTGTGGCGAGTGGACGACGCGCGATCTCACTGCCCATCTCATCGTGCGCGAGGCACGCCCCGACGCGGCGATTGGAATCTTCATCAAGCCAATGTCGACTTGGACCGACAAGATCCAAGCGAAAGCAGCGCAACGGCCGTGGGCCGAGATGGTGCACGAGATTCGGACTGGACCACCCACGTTCTCGCTCTTCAATCTGCCGAAGGCGGACGAGTTGGCGAATACGACGGAGTACTTCGTCCACCTCGAGGATGTCCGTCGCGCTGAACCCGAGTGGGCGCCGCGAAATCTGCCACCGAAATTGAGTGACTCCTTGTGGAAGGTGCTGCGTTCGCGCGCCAAAATGTTCTACCGACACGTGCCAGTTGGAGTTGTCCTGCAGCGGACTGACAGCGCCCCTGGAGTCGCCGCAGCCGAGAGCACCGTGCAAGCGGCGAGCGGTTCGCCCGTGGTGACGATCAGCGGACCGGCGCAAGAATTGCTGCTGTTCTCCTTCGGACGCAAAGACCAGTCCGTCGTAGATGTCGCTGGCGACAACTCGTCAATCTCACAAGTCATGGCTGCGAAGATGGCTGTCTAGGTCGTTCGCCATGGGAGTTCTTTAGCGTCGAACCGGGAATCCAGAGTTCGCCAGTTCCGACTTCACCTCGGCGATTGACAGCACCCCAAAGTGAAAGACGCTGGCAGCCAGAACCGCGTCGGCTCCTGCGCGCACCGCGGGAGCGAAGTCCTGCGCCCGGCCCGCGCCGCCGCTGGCTATCACCGGCACGTTCACGACCTTGCGGACGAGTTCGATCAGATCCGTGTCGAATCCGTCCTTTGTACCGTCAGCGTCCATCGAGTTTAGCAGGATCTCCCCTGCGCCTCGCGTTGCTCCTTCGGCCGCCCAAGCGACCGCATCGATGCCGGTGCCAACCCTGCCACCGTGGGTGGTGACCTCGAAACCAGACGGAGTCTGCGAATCTCCCTGAACGCGACGAGCGTCGACGGACAACACGACACACTGTGAACCAAAGCGATTGGCAGCCTCGGTCAAGAACTCTGGTCGCGCTATCGCAGCGGTATTGATTCCGGCCTTGTCTGCCCCTGCCCGCAAGAGTCGGTCGATGTCATCCACCGTGCGTACCCCACCCCCGACGGTTAGCGGGATGAAGACTTGATCAGCCGTGCGCGACACGACGTCATAGGTGGTTTGGCGATCGCCACTCGAGGCAGTGATGTCGAGGAACACCAGTTCATCGGCACCCTGCGCGTCATAGGCCGCGGCAAGAGTCACCGGGTCGCCTGCGTCTTTGAGGTCGACGAAATTCACACCCTTGACGACTCTGCCGTTGTCGACATCTAGGCACGGGATCACGCGGACGGCCAACGACATAGGGGCAGCCTAACGAGCGACGGTCGACTGACTCACGGACCGTCCAGCGGCCGCGAGAAGTCAGGATTCATAAAGTCGATGTGGGGCGCGACCGCGGCCAATGCCTCGGGTAGCGTGAAAGCGCCCGCGTAGAGGGCCTTCCCAATGATCAAACCTTCGACTCCGTGGTGGCGCAACTCCGCGACGGCGTGAACATCCTCGAGCGACGAAATCCCGCCACTGGCAACAACTGGTCGGTCGGTTGCCTTACATACGTGGTTGAGCAGGTGGAGATTGGGGCCGGCGAGCGTGCCGTCCTTCGTGACGTCGGTAACGACGTAACGCGCACATCCTTCGGAGTTCAGTCGCTCGATCGTGGCAAACAGTTCACCGCCTTCTTCGGTCCAACCGCG
>JBAYVO010000249.1:0-4010 GCA_041674545.1 Candidatus Nanopelagicales bacterium
GCTTGACCCTCGGTGAGCGATCACTAACGGGTGGGGCCGGGGCTCGGACGCGGTCACGGCCCTAGATTGGCAGAGCGCCGCCGGTTTCTCCCGTCCACCACCACCCACCCGCCGCGCCCGCCCAGCCCGCACGCCGCCCGCACGCCCTTCGCGGCGGCCTTGCCCGCGATTGCGAATTTGGTGCGACTTGCCGGCAGGCCGCGCGATTACACCAAATCTGCGGAGGGCGGGGTGCCGCGCGGCCGCAGGCGGGCAGCGGGGTGTGGGAGGGGTTGGCAGCGCAACCGGCGGAGTCGGACCGGAGGGTCGGGGCGGGCAGCGTGGGCGGATCGGAGGGGTCCGAGGGGCAGGAGGGGTCGACCGGAGCGGGCAGGAGGGGTCGACCGGCGGAGCGGGGGGTGCGGGGGTTAGAGGGAGAGGCGGAGGGTGGCTAGTTGAGCGTCGGAGGCGGGGGTGTTGGGGGGATTGCCCAGCCAGCGGCCGATCTGTTCGCGGGCCTTGGTCTCGGCCTTCGCACGCTTGGCGGCGTCGGTGACGGCACCAGCCTCGTCCCATGCGCGCAGGGCTTCCCAATGCAGCTCGCGACGGCGCAACGAGTCCTGCACGCGCGTCATCTGGTCATCGGCGGCGTCGAAGCCCCAGACCGTTCGGATCGCCTCGGGGATCTCGAGCCGGTAGTCGTGGCCACCTTCGGCGAAGATGCCGGGCGTCGGAGTTAGCGCATTGAGCATGTCGATGAACGTCTGCACGAAGGTAATGAACGGAACCCACTTGGTTCCCTTCGGTGCGCCGATCGGGCGGTCCTCGTCAGAGCGCAACCAGTCTGGTTGACGCCAGATCAGCTTGGTGCCGAACTTCGGAATCGGATCGTCACCGTTCTGCAGGAGCAGGAACCGCACCTTCGCGCGTTCGGAGTCGGGCAGCGCGTGCCAGTCGGCCACGCTACGCGGCAGGTACACGTCGGCCGGGCCAACGGTTGAGGGGTCTGCAATCGAGCGCTCGCCCCACAACTGCTTACGCCACACAGTCGCGGACGGAGTACCGATCCACAGGCCCGCATCCAGCCCGATCCCGCGCGGCCCGGATGCGCCTTCGTGGTCGAACATGTTCTCACTGACTTGCGAGCCGAGGCTCTCCCCAAACATGAAGAACTTCGGCCGATCTTGCGGGTCCATCTTCAGCAGCCGCTCAACGATTCCGTTCACGACCAGCCGCGTCTGCCGCGTCCCGAGCGGCACAGCCTGCAACGAGAACGACGACGGCAGCACGGAGTACTCGATCGCGAAGCTCGCGCAATCACCACGGGTGAGGTACTCGAAAGTCTCCGAGGCGACGTAGTTCACGTAGCCAGATCCGGTCGGCGAAAACAGCGCTATCGCCGAGCGCTCGAATGCTTTCGTCCGATCAAGTTCGGCGAGCACAACAGCCGCGCGCTCTTCGTCGGTAGCCCCGGACTGCAACGAGGCGTACGCGCGGATCGGCTGCTTCGCCGGTTCGTCCATCAGCGCCTCGATCTGCCCGGCGGTGAGCACGCTGCTCAACCAGCGGCGGCCTTCGCGGCTCTGCGCCGACCACGGCACTGTCGACGCGGCGCTACCGGTGACCTCGGGCAGGTTCGGCGGCTCGCTGTGTGCGACTTCGGTGCCTTCGCCCGCGGTGGTCAGCATGTTGACGACCTTGCTACCCGCGGCCGTGACGACAACGGCGGACGTCGCGAGTGCGGTCATCCGGCCGAACGTGACGTGGTCAGTCGCGTCCCCGCCGAAAATCCGCGCCGCGGCCTGCGATGCCTTGCGTGAGGCGAACGACTCCCAGTGCGCGATGCCGAGCAGCAACCCGGTCACACCCGCGGCAACACCCACCGCGACGCCGGGCTTAACCGTGCGGCTGGTGTCCTCGAACAGCGTGCCGTCAGGCAGTTGCGCGCCAACGGTTGCCTTCGGAGTGCCGAGCGCGAAGTACGTCGCGCCCGCGGTGACGGCGGCAATTCCCGCAGTGATCGCGAGGTTGCGCCGACCGGATGCGCCGCGCGACAACCGATGCGACAAGCGGCTAGCCAGCGAAGACGCACCAATCGCACCCGTCAGCAGCGCGCCAAGGCGAACCGCTGCGCGGCGGTCGGATTCGTGTTCAGCGATCGGCACCGCGATCGCGTAGCCAAATCCGAGCGCCGTCAACACGGCCTCGCCGGGTGCGGTCGTGCCGTAGGGGATGCGCGCTTCGAGCGATTTCAGCAGCGAGCTTCCGACGGTCGCGACGCCGTACGCAGTCGCCGTCGATAGCCCTGAGATGATCGCCTGATCACGCGTTGCGCGGGTCAGCAGGTTCGGCTGGAACGAGGCCCCGATCGCCATCGCGCCGAGGAACAATCCGGCCCGGGCGGACGTGTCAACCTCGGTCAGTTCAACAGCTTCGGCCAGAACACCAGTCAGTCCCTCTTGCGCAGTCATCCCCACAGGGTGCTCCTATCGCTCGCCGTTTGCATCCGCAGGTGCACACCAGCACCGCAAAAGTCAGTACACATACGAATCAACGTCCGTCGAAGAAAAGTCGTCGCCTTTGAATAGCAATGGAACCCCGGCCTCCCGTGCAAGGGCATACGCGAAGCAATCACCAAAGTTCAGCGCGGCGGTATGCCCTGAACCCCTGCCAAACTCGGCGTACGCAGCACGCGCAATCCGCGCCTGCGCGGGCGTGAAATCAACGACCGTGACGCCAAGCGAATCGAGCATCTCGTCAAGCTCGGCATTGCCCTGCGTACGTGTCCCTCGGTCGACGACCGCGCCGAGTTCCACGTAGGTGGCAGCACTCATGACCGCACTGCGGGCATCGATGAGCGCATCCTCGATTCGCCCCGCCTCCGGCTCACGACGCACGATCGCGATGATCGCGCTCGTGTCGACCGCGATCATTTCGGAAGTCCAGCGTCGTCGTACAGATGACGGGTCGGATCGCCCGTCATCGTCTCGTCTGGCCACTGCGCAGAAATCGACGCGGAGAGCTTTGCGATCCGTTGTTTGCGCGCGGTGCGATCAACCTCAAGGCGTTCGAGACGCTCCAACAGCGCTCGCTCGATCTCAGTCACCATCGGCTCGCCGGTGAGCTCAGACAGCCGCCGGGCCGCCTCCAGGGTGCGTTCGCGACGCAGGTTGATTGCCATGAACAGACGCTAGTCACCAGGTACACGATCTGTCAACCGTGTACCTCGAATCAAGTAAGCGTCACCGATAGACGCCACGTCGGCGCCCGGCGGCCAGCACCAAGACCGTCACCACGCGGTCATTGATCTCGTAGATCACTCGATAGTCACCCGTTCGAATGCGCCATTCGTTTGTGCTGCTCGAGATCTTGCGCGCGCCCGGCGGACGCGGATCTCCGGCCAACAGATCAATCGCCGACTGAACCCGACGCTGGGCAAACCGATCAAGCTTCTTCAAATCGCTTATCGCAGCAGGCGCCAGCGCAATCGTGTAGCGCTCAGTCAACGACCAGGCCCAAGTCCGCCTTCACTTGATCCCACAGGACTGCCGTCTCGCCGGAGTCGAGTTCGGCGCGCGCTGCCGCGGCGGCACGCAGGTCCGCAAGATCCTCAGAGTCATGCAGCAACGCCTCCAAGTCGGTGGCATCGACCACCGCAGCAATCCGCTTGCCACGGCGAGTCAGATAGACCGGTTGGTGATTGACCCTCGCGTCGTCAACCACATCAGCCAGACGTTCCCGCGCTTGCGTCACGCTCACCTCAGTCATTCGCACAACCTAGCAAAAAAGCGGAAACGTACAACTCAGGTGTAGATGTATATTCTGACGCCACGCGTAAACCTGTCGCCCGACATCTGCTTCAACACTGGTCGGCGCACCTGTCACCACCCGGTCTCCACACAGCCACAGCGAAAGATTCACCCGCGCACATCTATCGCACCCGCGAACGCTAGATGTACATTGTACGTACAGCATGAAGGTAGGCACCCAATGAGCACACCCACTGACAGTCCCGCCGATCGCGGCACAAA
>JBAYVO010000250.1:0-4006 GCA_041674545.1 Candidatus Nanopelagicales bacterium
CGAACCGCTGAACGCCGTCGCTTCGGTGGCCACGAATCCGACTATTGGAACCGGCATTTTTGGTGGCGTCCCCACCTACGTCAAGGACAATGAGGACGTCGTCGGTCTCCCCACGTCCCACGGCTCCCGTGCGACGTCGCGCACCCCGAAGACTGCGCCCTCCGCCTTCGTTTCACACTTCGAACAACTTGGCTTTACCGTGCTCGGCAAGTCAACCCTCCCTGAATTCGGCCTCACCGCCACCTGCGAGACGCTTGCATTCGGGCCAACCCGTAATCCGTGGAACCTTGACCATTCCACCGGTGGATCCTCCGGTGGCGCTGCCGCACTCGTGGCCGCTGGAGTCGTGCCGATCGCCCACGCAAACGATGGTGGCGGCTCAATTCGGATCCCCGCATCGTGTTGCGGACTCGTCGGGCTGAAGCCCTCGCGTGGACGCCTCGTAGCGCGTCCTGAACTTGAGAAGCTGCCCGTCCAAATCACTGCTCAAGGTGTTGTTACCCGATCCGTGCGCGACAGTGCGCGCTTCTACGGCGAAGCCGACAGGATTCACGGCGAACTCCCACCAATCGGCGACATCACCGGACCCAATACCAAGCGTCTGCGTATCGCAGTCGTCGAGGACGGGATGGACGGCCTTCCCGTGGACCCACAGGTCCGCGACGCGGTCAACCGCACCGTCGATCTGTTGGCTCACGCCGGTCATCAGGTCGAATACGTCCCATTCCCGTTCGACTTGCAGTTCGGCAAGGACTTCTTGCGGTACTGGGCGGCGTTAGCGTTCGCGATTCAGGTGGGCGGGAAGAGCGCCTTTGATCCGGAGTTCGACAAGACCCAGCTTGAGCCGTTCACGAACAACCTCGCAGGCCTCGTCAAGGGTTTTGCGGTTCGGCTCCCTGCCACGTTGCGTCGCTTGAAGCAATTCCCGGACGTCTACGAGACGAAGTTCCTCGACTACGACGCGATGATCAGCCCTGTGCTGTCTCATCCCCCGCCGCCGATCGGCTACCTCGGCGCTGAGGTTGATCCGCACGACCACATGATCCGGTTGCTGCGCTACGCCTCATTTACGGCCGTTCAGAACGTCTCGGGCGCGCCAGCGATTTCACTGCCGATGTCGGTCAGCCGGGAAGGTGTGCCCATCGGAGTCCAGATCTCGGGTCCGTTCGCCAGCGAGGCGACCCTCATCGAGTTGGCGTACGAGATCGAAGAAGCCACAGCAGCCAGTCGAAGTTTGGAATCACCTGGCTGGCTGCCGACGGTTTAGGCGGCAGCGGGAGCCGGCACGGTGTCCGGCTCGTCAGCTACTGGCCCAACACCTGGAACCTTGGAGAGCAGGTTCCGAAGGATGTCACCGATCACCATGCCGATCAGACAGCTCGGGATGAGTAGCGGACTTCCGAGCAATAGACCAAATACCACCGCAACGATGATCATTGCTTTGAAGTTCAACTTCAGGCCAGTACAGGTTGCTGCGAGCACGCCAGATGCGGCAAGCATGTTGACCTCTGCACCCGCGCCAAGCTGAATAAAGATCGCGCCGACCGCGCCACCGATGAACATCGCCGGGAAGATCGGGCCGCCGCGTAGTCCACCGCCGAGGCACAGTGAGTACGCAATGCCCTTCGCGATAATGATGATCACGATTGTGCTCACGCTTGTGATCGTCAGGACTTCTTCGATGTATCCCTCACCCGAGCCGAGGATGAGACGAGGATCGGCCTCAGACAAAGCAATGCCGATGATTGCGACTACTGCGATCAGCAAGCCCACGATCGCGCCGCGGTACACGTGCGGTGGACGCGCATCGCCCCAGCTGCGCAGGTAGTAGGCAGGTAGGCGAATCGCAACGATAATCAGCGACGAGACGATCCCCACGGGGATCGCCCACACGAAGTCCATCCATGCAAGTTCGAGCGGGACGCTCACGATGTTGATCGTGCCGCCCGCCCCCATGTTCACGACCAAGCCGATGACTGCGCCGAGCACGGCTACCTTGACCAACTTCTCCTTCTCGGTATCACCCGCCTTCGCCAGCTTCGACATCCACACTCCGAGCGCGGTGCCCATTGCAATCAAGCCCGCCTCCGGACCGAGAACCGCGCCGGAGAACAGGGAGATGACGACTGCTGCCAGGGAGACCAAAGAGGATCGAATGGGGTCGACGTGAACCGCCAGGCCGTCAAGCGGACTGTGCCCGAAGACACCCGACGAACGGCGAAGCCAGACGACAAGGCTCGCACCCACGACGAGGAACACCAGGGTGTAGATGCGATCGAACATGACGTCGTCGATCGCATCTGGAATATCAGTCCACAAGATGTCGAGCGCGACATGAAGGATCTGCAGGTAGGCGACGCCGAGCACCACTCCGACTACGAGGGCAATCAGCATCGGGCCAATGTGGCGTTGGGGCTTTTCGGTCTCTGGCACGCGCTGATTCTGTCTGCTCCATGACCAGGTTTGCTGCCTGACCACGCCGAAATGTGAGCGGATCACGCACTCTTCGCAATGCGTCAGGCCGTCACGACCGGTAGACATGAGCCAATCACACGCGCCGTGATGGATCGGGAGCCCCGCAATGACCGCCGTGATCGATCCCAAAACCGAACGCAATAACAAGCTGTTCGGTGCCGTAGGTGCCGTTGTTGAGTGGTATGACCTCATGCTGTACGGCTACCTGTCGGTCGTTTTTGCCAGAATCTTCTTCCCCGAAGATGCCGGGCCCGGGGTCGCCTTGGCAGCAACTCTTGGCGGTTTTGCCATCGGGTTCCTCATGCGCCCAATCGGGGGAATCTTCTTCGGCTGGCTCGGGGACCATTCCGGTCGCAAGGTCAGCCTGACCTTGGCAATCACCATGATGTCGGTGCCAATGCTTGGCACGGCACTGCTGCCCACCTACGACTCGATCGGCTGGCTCGCCCCGATTCTGCTCATCGTGTTCCGGATGGTTCAGGGCTTCTCCTCGGGCGGGGAATACTCCGGCACTTTAGTGTTCCTGACTGAGGGGGCCAATCAAGGTCGCCGGGGGCGCACGGTCGCTATTGCCACCATGTACGCGGGTGTTGGCATTCTGCTGGCCGCGCTCGTGACAGCAATCATCAGCTCGCTCCTCACCGATACGCAGATGGACTCATGGGGTTGGCGACTGCCCTATCTCCTCGGCTCCTTGATTATCGTCGTGGGCATCTTGATGCGAATGAAGATGCAGGAGACCGCGCACTACCAAGAGATCAAGGCCGCGGGAAAGATCTCAAAGACGCCCATTCGCGATGCACTTCGGTACGACTGGAAGGCCATCCTGCGCGTTGTCCTGCTCACTGGATACGGCGGAATCACATACTTCATCGTCCTCACCTATCTCGTGAGCTACCTCGAAGACACCGTCGGCATTTCACACGACGAGGCACTCTGGATCGGCACGGGAATGGCCGCGATCTACGCCGTCACTGCGCACTTCTTCGGGGTGTTGGCAGACCGCGCCGGGCGCAGACCGCCGATGCTGTGGTCAGCCGTCGCCCTTGTGGTTCTACCAATCCCCATGTTCATGCTGTTGAACACCGGCAGCCTCATGTGGATCTGCCTTGCCGCCATCGTCCTGTTGATCCCGGTCATGGCCTACGTGGGCGGAATCGCAGTCGCGTGTACGGAGCTCCTACCGACGTCACACCGAAACGCCGGCGTCGGAATCGGTTACAACTTCGGATCGGCACTTATCGGCTCAACGGCGCCGTTCATCGCCCAGGTCCTCGTCACAATCACCGGTTCACCATCGATCCCCGCCTGGTACCTCGTCGTTGCATCGCTCATTGCAATTCCGATCATCTACAAACTCCCGGAGACCGCCTTCGTGGAACTTGAATCGTTTCGCGAAGAAGAGGCCTGATTCTGGCGTCCCGACTTCGACACGCGGTGCCAGCACGGCGTGTCAGCGGGCGCATCGGTTGAGTGCGCGTTTCAACTGTCGCTGACTTGCGTCCGACAGCGTGCGTTTGGCCATCGCGAC
>JBAYVO010000251.1:0-4005 GCA_041674545.1 Candidatus Nanopelagicales bacterium
ACGATGACCGGCCAGAGGATCCAGGAGTAGAACGCGTAAGGGATCGCTGTGGCAAGTCCGCGAACGTATCCCATAAAGCCATTGCCGCGCCCAGCAGCCAGGCAGCCGATCGCCGTCCCTCCGAATGCGAGGAAGAACAGGAAGAGTAGCCACAACCAGGCCCATTGGCTGTTGCCAGCGATGAATGGCGTGTTCAGCACCACCGCGCACAACAAAGCCACGATCGTGGACAGCCCAATGAATGCCTGCAGCGGCGGTTGGAGCAGCGCCCAGACGAGGTCCAGCTTGGCGATTGGGGAGGCCTTGACTTCGCCGATGCCACGCAGGTGGTGCATCGCCTGGATGTTCCCTTGTGACCACCGCGTGCGCTGCTTGTAGAGCCGCTTGATGTCCGAGACGCCCTGCTGCGCGACCGTCGTGCGTACCTCGTGGTGTCCGCGCCAGCCGTTGCGCATGAGGTGCAGGCCTATGTCTTGGTCCTCGGTCAGGGTGTGGTTCCAGGGACCGTCGGCGCTGTCGGTCACGACGGAGTTGAGTGCCGACAGGCGGTTTGCCTGCCCGTTCCCGCCCATGCCCGCCGTTCCCCAATGCGTGCGGCCGAGCTGGTAGAGGCCGCCGTAAACGCCGAACTCGATGTCTTGCATCCACGTCAGCGGGTTGTAGCGGTTGTAGATGCGCACGCTCACCTGGACGCCGCCGACCTGTGGGTCCTGCAGGTGAGTAGCGAGGTAGGCCGGTGCGGTGGGGTCGAGGCGTCCGTCGGCGTCGACGATAACCAGGACCACCTTGTCTTCACTCACCTCGACGAATTCGGGGCGGGCAAGGACGTCGTCGCGGATGTGGCGCCACGCCGCGTTCAGCGCGGCGGCTTTGCCGAGTTGGGCGTTGGGTAGGTCGCGGCGCATGACCTCGAGGTCGGGACCAGCGATCGAGGCGAGCACCTCGGGGGTGCGGTCGGTGGAGCCGTCGTCGATCACCATGATCGTGCGATGGCGGGCCTGGACCTCGCGCAGGCGGCTGACGCTGTCTGCGATGGTCACTTCCTCATTCAGCGCGGGGACCAGGAAGATCCAATGGAAGCTGTCGGTGAGCTCGTCGTTTGGCTCAACGGCGGTCGCAGCGACCTTGCCACCGGTGACGAACAAAATCACCGCCCAGCCGTGGCCGATCAGCACGATTAGCAGGGCGATCGTGAACAACACGACGACCGGCCACGGCAGGCCATAGAACAGGAAGAAGCCGTCCACTACCGATCCCTGGAATGGCGACGCTCCGGTCCGATGTACTTGCTCGTTGCCCCCTCGCCGCGCCGGAGCCGGGTGTCTTCGTAGGGCGAGCGGGGGAGGTCTTCGTAGCCCGCGGCCTCCAGCACGGCTGCCCGCGAGAAGCTCGGGCCGAACGGTGCGGGTGCTGACTCACCGAACGCCAGCGTTTCAAGCGCCGCGACGATCCGTTGAGCGGCGTACCCATCACCGTAGGGATTGCGCTTGTTGCGCATGACTTCGTAGGCTTCCGGATCGTTGAGCAACGTCATCGCCTCCTGCACGATGAGCTCGGTGTTCGTTCCCACGAGTTTGAGCGTCCCGGCGATGACACCTTCTTGGCGTTCGGTCTGGTCACGGGTCACCAGGACGGGCGTACCCAGGGAGGGTGCCTCTTCTTGGATGCCACCAGAGTCGGTGATCGCGATCGTTGCGCGTTTGAGGAGTCGTGCGAAGTTGGCGTATTCGAGTGGTTCGGTCAGCAGCACGTTGGGTACGTCACCAAGGATCGGGGTGACTTCCTCACGCACCAACGGGTTTGGATGTAGCGGCAAGACGACGGTGACGTCTGGGCGCTGGCGCGCGATTTCGGCGAGACCTTCGGCGATGCGCGCGAGCCCGCCGCCCCAGTTTTCTCGCCGGTGCGCCGTGGCAACAACGACCGGGCCATCAGTCTTCATGAGTTCCACGAGGCGCGGGTCCTCGTACTCGTCGTCCTTGTCGGCGGCCCATTGCAGGGCGTCAATGCCGGTGTTGCCGGTGACGAACACGCGAGTGGCGGGCACGTGTTCTTGCACGAGGTTGCCGAGGTTGTCGGTCGTCGGCGCAAGGTGGAAGCAGGCGATCCGGGCGATGAGCTGACGGTTCAGTTCCTCTGGGAAGGGTGAGAGGGTGTCGTCGGTGCGCAGTCCTGCCTCCACGTGGATTACCGGGAGGCGGACTTGGATCGACGCGAGCGCACCAGCCATCGCCGATGTGGTGTCGCCATGGACGAGGACCATCGCGGTGCGGGGGATTTCTCGCTGCGGGTCTGTGGTGCGAAGTTCCGTGACGACGTCCTCGACGCCGCTGACGATCGCCGCGACGAGGCCATTGAGAGTGCGCTGTTCAGATCCGACGAAGAGGTCCACGTCGGCCTCGATCTCGGCCATCTCGAAGACGGGCGCGACGAGATCGCGATGTTGACCGGTGAGGATCACGAAGGGTTCAAGCAGCAGTGACTCGCGCAGGCGACGGATCACGGGAAAGAGTTTGATCGCTTCGGGGCGGGTTCCCACGATCACGATGACTCGGAGTTTGGAGCGTTCGAATTCGTCGATCATGCGCTCATTCTTGATGTTGAGCTGTGGTGGCGTCGCGCTGAGCGATGATCGAATCGGTGTGACCTTGCCCGTAGGTTAATGGACTTTCGCCCCGAAAGTTACTGACAAAAGCCTCTTTGGAGTGACGTGAGAGGTTGCTATTGCCGGATTGCGTCCGACAAGATGTGCCCATCGGTGTGGAGTTGCCGACTGGCTTCGGAGGGCATCATGGAGATTCAAGAACACGATCCGCAGCACCAGGCCGAAGGCGACCTGAAGAGCAAGGGTTTGTCGGGTGGTTCCGTTGGCCTTATCGGCGGCATCATCCTGGCGATCTCGTGCGTTGCGCCTGCGTACACCCTGACTGCGACGATCGGTCTGATCGGTTCCGACGACGGAACCAAGATCCCGGTCATCTTCATCGCCGGCTTTATTCCGATGTTCTTCGCGGCGTTCGCTTACCGCGAGATGAACAAGGTTGCCCCTGACTGTGGCACCTCGTTCACGTGGACAACGAAGGCCTTCGGCCCGTACATCGGTTGGCTCGGCGGGTGGGCGGCCATCCTGGCGACGATCATCGTGCTCTCGAACTTGGCGGGTGTCGGCGTCCAGTTTGTCTATCAGTTCGTCGGCGACATATTAAACAACGAGGACATTTCGAACCTCTGGACCAACAATGTCGTCAACGTCATTACCTGTGTGTCCTTCCTGGCCATCGCGACCGCTGTTGCGTATCGCGGTATTACGACGACTGAGCGCTTGCAGTTCGTGCTCGTCGGTTTCCAGATGATCGTGCTGGTTATCTTCGGTATTGCCGCGATCGTTGAGTCCAGCAGTTCGCCCACTGGCCTGCCGTTTAGCTGGGAGTGGTTCAGCCCCGCCGGGATGACGCTGTCGGCGTTCATCGCCGGTTTGTCGGGCTCGATCTTCGCGTTCTGGGGCTGGGATTCTGCGCTGACGGTTAACGAAGAGTCCAAGGACGCGAGTTCGACGCCAGGTCGCGCCGCAATCCTTGCCGTCATCTCGATCCTGTTGACGTATCTCCTGGTCTCGATCGCGGTCATCATGTACGCAGGTGTTGGCACCGAGGGGATCGGCCTGGGCAACGAAGAGATCGCCGACAATGTGTTCGGTGCCGTTGCGGAACCGGTGCTCGGAAGCCCGTGGTATCTCCTGCTGTTCCTCGCGGTCATCGTGTCGAGCGCGGCGAGCCTGATCACCACGTTCCTGCCGACATCCCGCACCATCCTGGCGATGGCGACGTACAAGGCGTTGCCGCAGACGTTCGCCAAGGTGCATCCGAAGTACCTGACCCCATCAACGGCGACCATCACGGCCGGTATTGGTGCGGCGGCGTTCTACACGTTCCTGACGTTCGTCAGCCCGCGGACACTGCTCGACACCATCTACTCCATCGGCATCATGATCTGCTTCTACTACGG
>JBAYVO010000252.1:0-4001 GCA_041674545.1 Candidatus Nanopelagicales bacterium
CCAGTCGCGATTAGCGCGAGCAGCAACTCGCCGAATTCGCGTTCTGACCCACCTTCACCCACAAGTGCGTCCGCCGTCGCCATCGCGGACGCAGAGGCAGGCTCAACGTCGACGCCGCCACGGTCGGCCCGTCGCATGAGTTTGGCTGCAAGCACGAGGGACGGCATCGCCATAGGTACCCCATCCAACACAGAATCACGCCCCTTCTCGGCCGCCTTCTGCGCTTGCCACGACTGCTCGGAACCCGCTGCGTCGTCCATCGGTGCATCGCCAAATACATAGTCGTGACGCCGAATCAACTTGTCCGCGATACCCCTAGCCACATCATCGATGTTCCACGGTTGAGCCGCTTCCTGTCCGATCCGCGCATGGAACACCACCTGTAGCAACAGGTCTCCGAGTTCTTCGACAAGGGCGGAATCGTCACCGTCTTCGATCGCTTCGACCGTTTCGTAGGTCTCCTCAATGAGGTATTCAACGAGCGATTCGTGGGTCTGTTTGGCGTCCCATGGACATCCGCCAGGCGAACGCAAACGATCCATCACGCCGATGAGTTCAATCAACGCATCACCGGTCGGGGCGATGCCACCACCACTGCTGGCGGAGTCGGCCACTACGGGGCCTGCTGCGTTCCGCCCTGTCCGGCGTTGGGCGAAACCTGTCCTGGCACCTGGAGCAGACCTGACTCGGCCGTCGGCAATGGTTCCGAGAGGTCGTTCGGCGGCGCTCCGACAGACAGCGTTTCTGGTTCCCACGTACCAAACCGCGGGCTGACCTGAGTGTCGAGTTCGCTAGAGATCAGAGTGACAGCGGCACCAAGCGCGCGGCCCTGTTCCTCCGGCGACGTGCCGGGAGCAAGCCTCTCGGCGATCGCGCGTTGCTGCAGGAAGGTGCGAGCGAAGCCAAACACTTCGGACTCAGGCACACCAGACTGCAGCAGTTGATCGATGAGCGCTTGCCGGCCACCGACCTGAGCTTCAGTCTCGTTGATGAACTTCTGGACCTCACCATCCGTGACGTCGATGCCCAGCTTGCCTGCAAGCGCGGTGTAAAGCTCAGCCCGAATCAGACGGTCGAGCACAACCTGGTTTGCCTTAGCTGAAACCGGGATTCCGAGTGCGGCAGTGACGACGTTTACCTGATCGCTCAACTGCATGTCTGTGATCCGTGCATCACCCACGATTGCGGCCGAACCTGCCCGCTCGGGTCCGCAGCCAGCGACAAGCCCACCGACTGCGAGCACCGCAGCAACAACTAAGACTCGACGTCGACCACGTGTTGTGCGACCTACGACTCCATCACGTCCCAAGCCCACAGAATCGACCCTTCACCTCGGTGCTGTTCGTACAACTCACTACGGAAACCTGCGGCACACAGTAACGGAGCATCGCGCCGCCCGCGACCGCACAGCCACCCCTAGATGGGTGCGAACGCGTTCACGGCACACGCGGGCATCTGCGGCCAGAGCCGTACCCGGTGGCGGTGCTACGTCACGAATCCATGTCATCGGGCCCAAAACTCACCCGAAATGGTGGTGCCACGGGCGCCAAATCCCCCGTATGGTGAGAACTCGGGGATGGGGGAAACATGTTCGAGGGTTTTTTTGGCGCGAGTGCGCCCGTTGACGAAACACGTCAGCAGTATCGAGCCGAGTTGGCAAAACAGTTGAAGGCTGGTCTAGCCGAGAACCGGCAGATCGACCTGCGCTTTGCTGACCACACGGTCGTCGTCGCATTTACGGACGAACCAATCTTGCCGGTATGGCGTGAATTCGCCCTTGGTGAGGTCAGCGACGCCCACTTGTTCGTCGCGCCGCCTGACTTCGAATCTGGCGACTTGACCATGGTGTCGCTGTACCTCGGTGGCACCGATCTCGGGCCGACGGACACCTTCATCGGCGCCGCGTCCACATTCGGCGAACTGATCAATGAACTCCGTTTCAATCCCACAACCCAGCGCCGATTCAACGTTGTTGAACCACCCGCATCGGTTTACCACGATGGCCTTGCCTACGCATTTACCGCAGGCGACCTCGTCGACATCTGAAGCGCGACGGACCTAAGCACCACGCGTGCGTGGCTCGACTAGTCCAGGATCACGGACCTGATGAGTTCACTTGCCCAGTTGATGAGCTCTCGGTTGACGAGCGGTTTGCCGCCGACCCGAGCTGTCTCGGGGCGCGGGATGAGCGCAGTGCGCGTCGCAAGTTTCAGTTGAGTCCCTGGGTACAGCCTGGTCAACCGCATGACCCGCGACTCAGGCAGTTCAACCGGCGACATCCGGATCCTTGAACCCGCCGCAACAATTTCAGTGATCCCGGCACGTCGCGCGAGCATTCGCAGACGTGCGACCTCGAAGAGCGTTTCAACCGGGAGCGGGAACTGCCCATAACGATCCTTGAGTTCCGCGGTCGCTGCATCCAAATCGGCATCTGTGGTGACCGACGCGATCGTTTTGTAGGCCTCAAGGCGAAGCCGTTCTTCCGGCACGTAAGTCTCGGGAATATGCGCATCGACCGGCAATTCGACGGTGACTTCAGCGATTTCTGTTTCCACTTCGCCCTTAACCTCGGCGAGCGCCTCGCCCACCATGCGCACGTAGAGGTCGAAGCCGACGTCAGCGATGTGGCCAGACTGTTCACCGCCGAGCAGGTTTCCGGCCCCGCGAATCTCAAGGTCCTTCATCGCAACCGCCATGCCGGAACCAAGGTCCGTATGTTGCGCAATCGTGGCGAGACGCTCGTGCGCCGTCTCGCTCAGGGTCTTCTCGGGCGGGAAGAAGAAGTACGCGTACGCCCGGTCCCGACCACGACCAACCCGACCACGAAGTTGGTGGAGTTGGCTGACCCCGAAGTTATCCGCCCGGTCGACGATCAAGGTGTTGGCATTGGTGATGTCGAGGCCACTTTCAACGATCGTTGTACAGACCAGCACGTCGATCTCGCGTTCCCAGAACTTGTCGATCACGCCTTCGAGGACATGCTCACCCATCTGTCCATGAGCAACTGCGATCTTGGCTTCGGGGACAAGTTCGCCGATGCGCTTCGCGACGCGATCGATCGACTCCACTCGGTTGTGAATGAAAAAGACCTGGCCTTCACGCAGGATCTCCCGGCGAATTGCCGCCGTGATCTGCTTGTCGTCGTAAGGACCGACGTAGGTGAGCACCGGCAGGCGTTGCTCCGGTGGGGTGGCGATCGTCGACATCTCACGAATTCCGGTGACGGCCATTTCGAGCGTTCGCGGAATTGGTGTCGCAGACATCGTGAGCACATCCACATTGCTACGCAGAGCCTTGAGATGTTCCTTGTGTTCAACGCCGAAACGCTGCTCCTCATCGACGATGACCAGTCCTAAATCCTTGAATCGAGTCTGCGGTGAGAGGAGTCGATGCGTGGCGATGACGACGTCAATCGTGCCGTCCGAAATGCCCTCTTGGACCAGCTTCGATTCCTTCGGCGTCTGGAACCGCGAGAGCGCCTCAACGCGAATCGGGAAGGGCGCGAACCGCGCGGCGAACGTCTGCTGATGCTGGCGTACCAAGAGCGTCGTCGGGACGAGCACTGCCACTTGCTTACCCTCTTGGACCGCCTTGAACGCAGCTCGCACCGCAATCTCAGTTTTCCCGTAGCCAACGTCGCCGCACACGATCCGGTCCATCGGCATGGACCGCTCCATGTCGGCTTTGACCTCATCGATCGTCGCGAGCTGGTCTGGCGTCTCGACAAACGGGAACGCGTCCTCGAGTTCGGCCTGCCACGGGGTGTCAGGGCCAAACGCGTAGCCGGGCGCGTTCTTGCGAATCGCGTAAAGCCGCACGAGCTCACCGGCGATCTCACGCACCGCTTTGCGCGCGCGAGTCTTCGCCTTCGTCCAGTCACCGCCGCCGAGGCGATGAACACTCGGGGATTCGCCGCCCACGTATCGAGTGATCTGATCGAGTTGATCCGTCGGCACATACAGACGGTCCGGCGGTTGCCCGCGCTTACTCGCCGCGTACTC
>JBAYVO010000253.1:0-3986 GCA_041674545.1 Candidatus Nanopelagicales bacterium
ACCCGGCGGGCGACGACAGGCGAGCAACAGTCGCTGGCTCTGGAATTCGCTTCCCCGACTCCATTCGTGCCCGTCATCATCGAAGCTGAATTGCAAACGCGCGAGAAGCCACGTTCTCCCGGTTCCTGGATGCCAGAGGTCCTGGAGGACAGCTTCTTTGAGCCACAACCAACAGGTCGTGCGGAATTGCCGGAACCAGCTCAGTGGGCACGCCGGTACGGCCAAGCCTGGCTGGAGGCTTCACTCGGGCGGCGCCCCATCAAACAACTCAACCGGTGGTCGAGTCCTGGAGTCCTCGCCGAGCTGGCCTCCTCGACGAAGCCCGCGACTTCCAATCGGAAGGGCGCGGTGGCACCTGGAAGCCAGCGCACCCGCCAGGCGCACGGCGTAGTGAGCGGAATGCGTGTCGATGAACCAGCGGACGGCGTAGCTGAAGTTGCCGCCGTCGTCCGAACGCGGGGACGTTGTCGCGCCTTGATGCTGCGGCTTGAAGGCTGGGACGGACGCTGGGTCTGCACGTATGCCGCCCTGGTGTAGCCGCGAGCCCGGCACCCGGAGTTGCCGACCGCAACTGGCCGGTCCGATGTTGAGAGAAAATGGACACAGGCCGTCACTTCGAGATCAGCGGCGGGGCCTGTCGGGCGCCAACGCGAGATCGTGCAAGGATTTGCCGGGTTATGAATCAGTTCATTCGTCAGCTCACCGGTGTCCGATTCGTCGCTGCATTCTGGGTGGTCCTCTACCACTACCAACCAGCACTCGCAGCGGCCGGATTGCTGTTCCCGCTGCTCCACGAAGTACTTCGGGTGGGATCACTCGGCGTTGACCTCTTCTTCACTTTGTCAGGCTTCATTCTTGCCCACACATACCTGACGAAGCTCGGACCGAAGCTCCAGGGCAAGCCGTCATTGAACTTCTTGTGGCTGCGACTCGCTCGGATCTACCCGGTTCACTTCGTGATGTTGAACGTTGCTGGACTCGCGGTGGTGGCTGCATCGCTGGCCGGTAGCGACGATGCCCGCGCCCGTGCGTGGCTCAACCCGATTGACTACCTCAAGCAACTCTTCCTCGTTCAAGAGTGGGGTTCGGATCCGAGTCGCGGTTGGAACTTCGTCGCGTGGTCACTGTCGATGGAGTGGCTTGCTTATCTGTTCTTCCCCTTCGTCGCGCTTGTGCTCTGGCGCGTAAAGGATCGACTGTCCGCACCGGCGCTTGCCGCACTGGCGTTCCTATGTCTGACTCCACTGCTGTGGATCGGATTCACCCGCACGAATGATCCATTCCTCACCCAAGGCTGGGCGTCGTCGATTCGAGTCCTTACCGAGTTTGTGGCGGGTGCATTCGTCTACTTGGTCGTCAGAAAGCTCACACTCAACGGCGACCCGAGCCGCAATGTGGCGCGTGGAGCGCTGGTGATGACCTGGGCTATTCCGCTTGCCATCGTGGTGATCTCCATCGTGTTGGGCAACATCGGATCCCTGCAGTTCCCCGGTTTACCCAACGAGGCGCCGCGCCTATACGTCATCATCGTGCCGTTCTTGGTGGCGTGGATCGGCGCGCTGGCATTAACCAACCGTGGGCCCACCAAGTTCCTTTCGACTCGCCAGCTCGTGCTCGGCGGATTCATCTCGTACTCGCTCTACATGGTCCACCTCGTGTGGTACGGCCTGTGGCGAGCCGCGATGTCCGCCGTCGGGATCGACGGAGGACCCCTCTACCTCGTCAGCCTCGTTGGGCTGATCGGGATGGCAGTTGTCCTCGCGTACCTCATGTGGCGCTTCGTGGAAGAACCCGCCCGTGAATGGATGCGGTCCAAAGTCGGGGCGAAGAAGAAGCCGATCGAAGAAGCGTCCATGGAAGGCGACGGGACGATCCCGGCTGCAGTCCCGAGTAGTTCGAATGCGACCGCCGCCGACACCAGCAATGCCGACGCATCGTCCACTCCGGCTGAGGATTCGACACTCCCGTTGTCGACGAAGGACGCGGCCGCCGCTGACTTTGCCCGAACGAACGAGACGCCGCCGTTTGAGGTTGCTCCGGACACCGACCCGGCCCCCAAGCCACCAGCGGACTAACACATGCGCGCCGAGGCCACCTTGCGGGTAGCAAGCTTCAACATCCTGCACGGCCAGACTGTGAGCAGCGCCGCCGCGCACTCCACGGCTCATTTGCAGTCACCCACCGATGGCCCACCGGATGCTGCGGACTTGCTCGCGGCGATTCGTGAAATCTCGCCCGACGTCATCGGCCTTCAAGAAGTCGACCGCAACCAAAATCGCAGCGGACATACCAACCAGGCGGCACTTGCTGCAGGCGCACTCGACACCGACGAGTGGAGGTTCGTTCCAACCGTTGTGGGAACCCCTGGCGGTGTCGATGGTTTCCGCCCGACAACCGAAGCCGAACGTGAGCATCTCTTCCCATCGACTCACGCTGACTACGGAGTAGCTCTCATCTCGCGACTGCCCGTCGATGAGTGGCGCACCAACACGTTTCCGGCCGCGCCGCTGGCGCTACCCCTCATGGTTCAGACTGACCAGCGCCCGAAAATCCTCAAAGTTCGCGACGAACAACGCGCGGTGATTGCAGCGACTCTGATGACGGCTGCTGGCCCGCTGACGGTCGTGACGGCGCACCTGTCGTTTGTTCCCGGCTTCAACGTGCGGCAATTGCGCCACATCAAGAAGTGGATTGACGATCTGCCTCGGCCATTGGTATTCCTGGGTGACTTCAACCTGCCTTCTGGCGTTCCGGCCCGAGTCACCGGTTTGACGCCGCTGCTCAAGGAACCCACGTTCCCTAGCTATCGGCCACGCGTTCAGTTCGACCACATCCTCGCCGACGGGCTTAGCCCACTACAGCTTGAAGCCGCGCGGTCGTCGGCGCGAGTGTGGTCACTGCCAGTAAGTGATCACTGCGCCGTCAGTGTCGACATTCCGCTGCCATAGTCCGGAGTTCGCGAGCGTGGTCGATCAGCGCAAACGACGCCCCCAACCCGAGGCACGTCAGCCCCTGGTCGCAGCGATCAACTCGGGAACGTCGGGTAGGTCGTCGTATCGCACGACGTCAGCTGTCCGAACGTAGACAAACACGCCGTCGATCTCGCTGACCGGGACATTCAGCATTTGGGACCACGCGTATCGGTACACGGCGAGTTGCACGGGGTCTGCATTGGGATTTCGATTCGTCTTCCAATCGACCATCTCCCACCGGCCGTCGCGCTGGTACACCGCATCAATGCGCCCTTTGAGCACGAGCCCTTTGACGACGACAGAGAACGGAACCTCAACTGCATACGGCGTCAACTCTGCATACTCGGTACGCAAAAAGCCGTGCCGCAGGTCGACGAGTTCTTCGTCGGTGAAGAGTTCATCGTCCACTGCTCCTGGCAGTTCCTCGAACATGGGCCGTGCCCCCAGGTGTTCCTCAACCCACGTATGGAACCGCGTGCCGCGCGCAGCGGCGGACGACGGCTGTCGTGGCATAGGCCGCGCGCGCCGGCTGCGAAAATCAGCTGCATTGTTCGTGACCGCCATGAAGTCACTCACCGACAACGTGCGGGGCAGATCCGCGGTGCGCACATTGCCGCGTTCGCGGCGTTCGTTGACCAGCAACTCGATGTCGTGATCCCAGTCCTCGACGAGCACCCGTTCGGAATCGGTCATTGCAACATCACCATCGGAAAGCGGGACGGACGTGGCCTCAGAAGTCTCGACGTGGCGCAAACCTCTCTCAAGCCGATCGGTGCAACCCGACCGAGCGCCTGTCGCTGATGGGTCGGAGTCACGGCTCGCAAAAGCCGCACCGTCGACTGACTCCGCCTCAGCCAATCGAAGCGCGTCGATCGCTGCATCTACTTGCCCGGCCGCCGCCAACCGCCGATCACGGGTTGGGGTGTCCAGATTGGGTGGCCACGTCACGACCGACGTAGCCGCGGTCTGGGGATTCTCTTCATGAACCGTCTCTGCCACCCACTCGTCCGTGTC
>JBAYVO010000254.1:0-3977 GCA_041674545.1 Candidatus Nanopelagicales bacterium
GACTGCGTCCGGTCGGTATCAAGCCTCCGACATCGCCGTCTTCTACCGGACCAATGCTCAATCGCGAGCAGTTGAAGAAGTGTTCATCCGACTCGGTCTGCCCTACCGAGTTGTTGGTGGCGTTCGCTTCTACGAACGTAAGGAAGTCCGCGACATCGTCGCGTATCTGCGGGCGCTGGTGAATCCCCACGACGACGTTGCGTTCCGTCGCATCATCAATACGCCCCGGCGTGGGATCGGCGATACGGCTCAGGCCGGCGTCGATGCGCTTGCAAAGCGAGAGCGGATTTCGTTCGCTGAGGCGCTGCGCCGAATTGATGACACCAGTGGCCTCGCCGCACGATCGCTGAAGTCGATCCACGGCTTCGTAGCGATGATGGATCACCTCAGCAAAGAGATGCGGGCTGGTCTTGGTGCAGCAGACCTCGTGCACGAAATCCTCGATCGCTCCGGCTATCTCGCGACCCTCAAAGACAGCCGCGACCCGCAGGATGAGGCGCGGGTAGAGAACCTGGTCGAGCTCGAGACAGTGGCGGCAGAGTTCGAGCGAGACTACCCGGGAACCAGCCTGGAGGACTTTCTCGAGCGGGTTTCGCTCGTGGCCGACGCTGACGAGATTCCCGATTCCGACGGTGGCGTGGTCACGCTAATGACGTTGCACACAGCGAAGGGCTTGGAATTCCCGGTGGTGTTCTTGACCGGGCTGGAGGAAGGGATCTTCCCCCATCAGCGCGCCACCGACCGGGACGAAATGGAGGAAGAACGCCGACTTGCCTACGTTGGGATAACTCGCGCTCGCGAGGTTCTCTACGTCTCACGCTCGGTGGTGCGACGCCAGTGGGGGGCTCCGACGCATAGCCCACCGAGCCGCTTTCTTGACGAGTTGCCGAGCGATCTGATTGCGTGGCGTCGAGATGAGTCGGAAGTCCTTGCAAGACGACAATTCGGCAGCAGTTACGACGGAGGATCGTCGTATTCAGGGTCATCTCGCCACAGCGGCTACGACGACGGCGACGCGTACCGTCGGGCACCTCGACGCGCAGGTTCGGCGTTTGGCACGGCGCCCGAGATGGCGAAGGCTGCTGCGAATCCACGCGCCAAGGTGTCAGGCAACCGAGAGATCCTTGACCTCGCCGTGGGCGATCGAGTGCTGCACCCACGGTTCGGTATGGGCACCGTCGTAACGATGCTTGGCACGGGTGACAACGCCGAAGCCAGCGTTGACTTCGGCGGTGAAGGGGTCAAGCGATTGCTGCTGCGCTATGCCCCAGTCGAGAAACTCTGACCGGCTAATTCGCACTACTTTTCACTGTGCGTAGTTGGTGATTACTCTCTACGTCACATTTCTATTCGTCCTCAATTAGCCGATTAGTCCGATTCGCGATGTCGTTCAATGGAACGGAACGTGATTTTGCAGACAAAGTCGGGGGACTTATAGATGGCGGGCAATAGCCACGCGGGGGTTGTACGGGTTGAGCACGCAGCAGTTGCATTGTGTGCAGCAGCGATTGCGGCAGTAGTGCCACTGGCGTTCTTGGATGAGGAGGCTCAGGCAGCGGCGAGCACGCAGGCCGCGGCCACGCCGACTAACGAGGCGTCGGCGAGCACGCAGCCCAAGGCAGTTGGTCGAACCGCGCCGCGGCAAGCTGTGGATCAGGTTGAGACTCCGGAACCACCCCAACCGAAACCGATCCCAGCCACGGCAGCGCTGCGCGAACAACTGGCCGCGAGGTCGCTGAGCGAACTCACGGAACCAGAAGGAACCTCGGCCTTTGCACCGGCATCGTCAGAACCGCAGCCCCAACCTGTCGAGCTTGAGACCCCAAAACCACCACCGGTGAGCGTCTCTCCGACTCCTTCTGGTTGGTACACCCCAGTTGCGAAGTACTACTTCTCAGCGCGATACGGCGTCGCGGGAAGTTGGTCGTCTGGTCGTCACACTGGACTTGACTTCGTCACGCGGAATGGGGCGCCAATTCGGGCCACTACTGACGGAGTGGTTGTGGCCGCTGCATCGGCCGGTGCATACGGCAACCTGCTCCAGATCAAGGTCGCACCAAAGACTCAGGTGTGGATGGCGCACCTACAACGATTCAACGTTCGACCTGGCGACGTGGTCAAAGCTGGGGAAGTCGTGGGATGGGTCGGCATGACCGGCAATACTTCTGGCCCCCATTGCCACTTCGAGGTTCGGGTGAAAGACAAGGCAACAAACCCTGAGCGATTCTTCTGGCCCGACGGCGACGTCGTGACGCGGATCAATCGCTAGCTGATTGCCGGTGCGGGCCAATATTTGAGCTCGCCCTTGACCGCTTTGAACGCGGAGTACCCGTCAATGGGATCTTCCCAGTACGCCTTTGCCCAACGCGGCGATGCTGACGGCACACCTGGAGTGTTGAAGAAGAACGCTGTCGGGTCGGTAGGAAGTTGATTGACCCGAACCTCCACATGAAGGTGCGGGCCGCTGACGTTCCCGCTCGAACCGCTGAGGCCAACCACGTCGCCCTGGCGAACCTGCTGACCCGGAGTCACCAGTACCGATGACAGGTGGCCAAACCACACCTCGACCTTGTCGGCACGAACGAGGCGCACCACCTTGCCATACGCGCGGTGTCGCGAAACAGAGGCGATATGGCCATCAACCACTGCCTGAATCGGTACGCCTTCTGAGACAGCAAAGTCCAAACCGGAATGAGCTACCTTCCAGTACGGCCCCTTGGCACCGAACTGTTCGTTGACCGTTGCCCCGGCGATCGGCGCGATGACCGGTGGTAGCGCCGACGAGGTCGACTCAAATTGCATGGTCGATAGGTCCCCGCGCCCATTCGCGGAGGCCGCCACATTGGTGACAGTAACTCCGAGAAGTCCAGCGGCGAGGGCTCCAGCGGCGGCAGCGCCCACGATGAGAAAGAGTCGTGGGGCAATACCCACACGTGGTCTATTGACTGGCGTCACGAATCGAGAGGGCCCTTTACAGGTGTTAGTTGGCGGCCGGAGACGCGACGGGACGTGCCGAAGCACGAGCCGTTGGCTTACGCCGCTTCGGTGAGGGCTTTCCGGTGCTGCTCGCGATGGACGTCGCGCCCGCAGCCAAGGTTGTGCCGTCGGTGTCGAGGTGTGAGAGAGCGGTGCAGATTTCGTGGACTGCGCGGCCATCGACGGGCAGCGACATATGTCCGACGCCGCGAATGAACACATTGCGGGAGTTGAGGTCTGGGTGCACGATCCGGGCGTTGCGTTGCGGCACGATGACTTGATCGAGGTCCGACCAGATGGCAATCATCCGAGTGCGACAACCAGGCGCAGGCTGGTCAAGCTCCTGAACAAACTCGCTCTCCGGCCGAAGTTGACGGGCTAGGGAATGCGGTAGGACCTTCGCGTAAGCCGAACCGCCGTGCGGCGAACCGAGTGTCACCAAGGTGTGAACCCGCGAGTCGCCGCCCATACATTGCACGTAGTGGCGAGCAACGACGCCGCCCATCGAATGGCCAACGATGTGAACCCGTTCGTAGCCGGTTTCACGGCACACGGATTCAACCAACATCGCGAGTCGACGGGAGACTCGGCGGATGTCGTCGGTTAATGGCGAGTAGTTCAGCGAAATCACCCGACCGAATCCGCGGCGGCTGAGGCTTCGGCGCAGCACCGTGAAAATCGAGTGATTGTCAATCACCCCGTGCACCATGATGATCGGCGTTCCGGCGGCCTCAACGTCGCCGATGATGAGGCCACGTTGGATTGGAGGTAGGCCTTCAAGGTTGTGGCGCAGGACTTCGTCACGTGCGCGCTCTTCCACCAGCCCCATCGGGTACATCGCAATATGGGTGGCCAACCACGCGACTTCAATGGCCACACCCTTGATGCCGGCGGGCGTCAGGACGGCCTTTCGAGCCTTCCGACCCGAGATCCGAGCAGCGGCGGCCTTCACACGAACCCGCTTGATCGGACCCAATTGCTCCGCAGATGCTTGCGACATA
>JBAYVO010000255.1:0-3970 GCA_041674545.1 Candidatus Nanopelagicales bacterium
AAAGCCTTGATCGAACAACTCCTGCGCACGGATCCGCACGTCAAGCGGCAAACGTGATCTAGGCAAACGAAACCCCCTTAGTCAGACTCCCAATTTCGAGTCCAACTAAGGGGGTTCAGTTCAGATCAGGGGCTCTTTGTCGTTCCGGGGGCCGCGGGCTTCGAGGCGTTCAGACGGTCGGCCATTTCTCATACCCGGACAGGTAGGGCTCACCTTCTGGGCCCCGTTGGGTAGGCGTCGAAGTCCGCAGTAGATCTCTTCCCTCGAACGAGCGATACGTACGTAGTTCGCTGACGGCCTGAGCGTGCTCTCTCCAGAAGGCGAACAGCTGGTCGGTGTCGATTTCGTCGAGCAGTCAAATCAGCACGGGGCTGGCGCGGTTGGCTCGGCGGATCCCGAGCAGGTGAGACTTACCACCGTCGTACCACGAACTGGAGCAGACTGTCGTAGGTAGTCTTGAACTCGGACGCGAGTGCGCTCAGAGACTCTCCGCCTTCATGCCGAAGTCGTATCCGGTCGACCTGCTCGCTGGTCAGTAACACCGCCTCCGAGGCCGTGTCGACGACTGGATTGTCGAGGTCTGTGTCCACGCCATCAATCCGTCGTCGGCTCGTTTCGCCTGACGTTGCCTCCGGAGTTACGTGATCCGAACTCGGGTGTGGTGGATGAGCCATGTCAACCTCCTTTCCTTGATGGTACGTGTTCTAGATGCGCTCGGACTGACTAGCGAATTCAGGCCATTGTGGTTGGTTCGAGCGTGGCCGTGGCAAGCCCGGCGCAGCCCGTAGCTCGGGTGTAGCGCAGGAAGGAGTTGAAGCCGGTTCCGATAGTGATCGCTTTATGGCAGCCGGGATGGGTGGTCAATTGGTCCGCGTCCGTTGGGTAGTAGTTCTTCCGGTCGCCGATGCCGCGGATCCGTGGAGCCGCTTATGGTGAGGACTACTCCGATGATCAGAAGGACGAAGCAAAGGATCGTCGGGACGGAGATCCTTGTGACCAGACCGACATTGAGCAAGATGAAAGCCGAGGACGATCATGGCGCGTCTCCCAGTGCCTTGCGGCCTCAATGTGCCATCGACCAAGGTCCGGGGTCGTGCCCGCTTGTTGCGGAACTACTGTCAGTGAAACTCGTTCGCGACTGCTTGTCAACCACTTTTGGGGGCACATTGACATGAGGCGCTACGCCACGTCTCGCACGGCGTCATTCATGAGCCAAGGCGTGGACCTGGGTCAGGTTCTTGGTCCGACAGAAGTGCAGGTAATCAGTACAGGTGATCAACGCCGTTCGGTACGTGCGAGCCTGATGGCATGAAGGAAGCCGAGTTCGCGATGCCTGTGCCCACGCCATTTCGCCTGGACCTCACGGCGTGGGCTTTGCGACGACGCGGCAGCAACATCGTCGACCAGTGGGGTAACGGTTGCTATTCCCGACTCCTGATGCATCGCGACAGCAGTGTCCGGCTCGTGGTCCGGCAGCGGGGGAGCGCTGTGCAGGAGCTGGTAGTCACTCTGCGTTCGGAGGGGCGCATCGACGAGCAACTGCAAGTGAGCACTCGATCACTCGTGCAGAAGGTGTTCGGCCTGAGCTCCGATCTGACGGCCTTCTACCGGCTCGCGAAGGCCGATGTGCTCCTCGAAGCCCTCGTGACGGAGTTCGCGGGAGTCCGGCCGCCGCGCTTCCCGTCGATGTTCGAGGCGCTGGTGAATTCCGTTGCCTGCCAGCAGGTCTCCCTCGACTCGGGAATCGCGACCCTGAATCGCCTGGCACAGGGTTTCGGTGTAAGTCTTGTCGATGACGGTCAGACGCAGTACGCATTCCCGAGGCCGATCGACCTGGTCCACCTGCCATATGAGCGCATCAAGTCAGTCGGCTTCAGCGGGCAGAAGGCCCGCGCGATAGTGGGACTGGCACGGCTGTTCGCGCAGGACGACACGGACCTGGCACATCTGGATCAGCTGACGAACGACGAGGCAGTCACCTACCTGACAGCTATCCCCGGGATAGGTCGATGGTCGGCGGAGTATGTGTTGCTTCGTGGAATGGGCAGGCTCGACAGCTTTCCGGGTGACGACGTGGGCGCCCAGAACAATCTGCAGCAGGTGTTTCGTCGCGATACGAAACCCAACTACGAGGAGATAAAGGCCCTCGTGTCGAGGTGGAGCCCGTACCAAGGCTTCGTGTACTTCCACCTCCTGCTCGACAAACTGAGGGCTAAGGGAGTCCTATGACCATTACCGTCTACACCGTCGGCCACTCAACCCGAACGATCGAGGGCTTCATCGTCCTGCTGGAATCAGTTGCTATCCAGACGGTCATCGACGTGCGGACGATCGCCAAGTCGCGCCACAACCCCCAATACGGTGAGACGGAACTCGGCGCAAGCTTGTCCGACGCTGGCATCGCGTATCGACGAATGTCAGGCCTTGGCGGGCTCCGTCACACCACGAGCGCATCAATCAACCAGGCATGGGAGAACCGATCGTTCCGTGGCTATGCGGACTACATGCAGACGGCGGAGTTCACCGAGAGCCTTCACGAACTGATCCGGATCGCGGAGACCACACGGACTGTCATCATGTGCGCTGAGATCGTTCCGTGGCGTTGTCACCGGTCCCTCATTGGCGATGCCCTGACCGTTCGCGGCATCAGCGTCATCGACCTCATCGATGTGGGGAAACCGCGAGCGCACCGGTTGACATCCTTCGCACACGTCGACGGCCACACGGTCACCTACCCCACGACGGCGGAGCCGTAGCGCAGCGGGCTTCGACTCCTCCTCCTGCTTCACTTGCGAGCGGGCCGGTGTCAGTGCCTGTCCATCTGTGTCGTGGCGAACTGGCGTCGGGCCAATCTTTTTTCACGGAGTTAAGTGTAGTAAATTGACTCCGACTAAGAAGTCCAAGAGCAAGAAGGGCCTGATGGGCGATTTCTCAGTGCAACCGCGAACAGACAACGTCGAAGTTTCCACATGGATGGTCGCCTGCAACTTGGACGACCTTGCTCCCGAGCGACCGCTTGGAATCAGGCTCGCGGGAACGGCAATATGTCTGGTCCGCGCCGCGGGCGATGTGTTTGCCGTCCACGACGAGTGCACCCACGGAGCCGTCCCCTTGTCAGATGGCGAGGTCGACGGCTGCACCATCGAGTGCTGGCTGCACGGCTCCCGATTCGATCTGCGCAGTGGCGAGGCACTCGATCTACCCGCCACTGAACCGGTCCGTACCTTCCCGGTTCGCGTGATCGGCGGTGTTGTCTCCGTCGATATTGGCTAGGTAGACGTATGTGCGCTTTGGCACGATCAATCGAAAGGCATACTGTGGACACAGCATCACTACCGCGCTCGCCAACGCGCATCTGCAGATTGCCAGTGCCGCCAACAGTGGGCGCAGCGCCCTCACCGTTTTTGGACGACGCGACCACGTTCTACGGCAGACACTGATCGCGCTCATCGGCGGGCAGTTCTTGGCCGAGCACGAAAGTCCCGGCGACTTCACGCCGATTCCGACGGTTCGCCACCGCCTTGAGGCGATCTCCGACGCCGCGTTGTGCTGCTGACAGTCGTCCAGCAGCGTTAGAAGCGGGTGAA
Organism: Candidatus Nanopelagicales bacterium; assembly: GCA_041674545.1. GTDB lineage: Bacteria > Actinomycetota > Actinomycetes > S36-B12 > UBA10799 > UBA10799. The sequence goes on from JBAYVO010000255.1 coordinate 3,588, forward strand.
AGATGACATCGCCGACGAGCCATGCACCCCGGCTGCACGATAATTCGTAGGTCGCTCGGTGAGGGTCAACCAATGTGTTCGCAATCCACTTGAAGTCGGAGTCAACAGCGCGGATCGAGGTGCGAACCCTAGTCAACGCTTGTCAAATGAGAACCTGCCTATTTGGTGGGAGTCACAGCGAGTGCGACGGTGACGAAAAGAACTGGGTCCGCGTGTAGAGCGCCGTCGTATTCCAAGCGACTTATTATTTTTCAGTCCCCACCTAGCTGGTCGAAATGTACAACGGTGGCGTGCGAATTTCGTTGCGAATGTGTGCGGGGTAGGTGCAGGCTTGCACCCCAAAGGGAGGGCAGAGGGGGATGCAGAAATGACGTTTCGTGAGG
>JBAYVO010000256.1:0-3968 GCA_041674545.1 Candidatus Nanopelagicales bacterium
GTTCCGGGCGGCGAGCTAGCTCGCAACTGGCTGTGGAACTACGTCAGTCGGGAAAGTTCTGCCCACGCTCGGACCCTGGCCGGCACCTTGGGCGGCAATGATCTGATCGTCAGGTGCTTCCCACCGACCGAATCGCGCCGCCGATGGAGACACGAGGAGCGCCCCATGGCGCCGAAGGTGAGGGTGTCGCACGCGAGCATCTCGACGATGGCAAGCGAATGGCGAAGGAGTCGCTATTCGATCACACCACATTCCTTAAATTCGGCGTCCGTCGGCAGCGCCTACTTGCCCCACTGCGTACTGGGCTAGGCAGGTGTTGGTTCGGCTTCCTTGTTCCGCTTGAGGAACCCAGGTAGGTGGGGTCGCCGCTTTTCGCGCGGGGGCTGCAGCCTCGGTGGCAAGGATCGACCGGTCAGGTACTTGGCGACGGCGTAGATTGTGCCGCCGATCGGGACGGCGAGCAGTGCGCCCATGATGCCGAAGGTGAGGGTGCCGAACGCAATCATTGAGACGATCGCGAGCGGGTGAAGTTGGACCGCGAAGCCCATGATCAGCGGCTGCAAGATGTCGCCGTCGAACGATCCGACGATGACCGTCAAAGCGACGACTGCCAACGCTGTCCCTGGCCCCTGACTCGCCAGTGCAACGACGGCTGCGAACAACGTCGCGATCGGCGCACCAATGACGGGAATCAGTGCGCCGAACATGACGACCACCGCAAGTGCGGGTGCGAGCGGTACCTGAAGGATCGTGAGCCCGATCCCAACGAGGACACCATCGGCGATCGCGATCAGGATGATGCCGCGCGTGTAGCCAGATAGCGTCTGCCACCCAGCCTGCCCGCAATCGTCAACCTCGGTGCGCACATGCTCGGGGACCCAGGACATTGCCCAGCCCCAGATTTCCTTGCCATTGTTGAGGAAGAAGAACGAGCCAAAGGCTGCGACAGACGCTGCGGTGATGAAGTCGGCGAAGCTGCCAAGCACGCTTGGGACCTGACCCGCGAGCGAGGTGCCTTCACCCGTGAGCCACTTCTGCACGTTGTCGATCAGGCTGTTGACGGCAGTGTCGTCCATCTGAAGTGGGCCGGTTCGTAACCAGTCCTCGATCTGAACGATGCCGGTTTGAGCCGCAGCGATCATCGCGGATGACTCGCTGATCACGGCCTCAACGACGAAGGTCAGCACCAGCAGGACGACCACAATCATCCCGACCAACGTCAACACTGTGGCTAGTGCGCGCGGCATGAACTTGTCGAACCACCGTTGTACCGGACCGCCCAACGCTGCCATGACCATTGAGAAGAACAGCGCGATGGCAACGCCACCGAGGTAGCCAACGGCACGCACCGCTACAAACAGCCCAACAAGGACCACCAGTACGCGCCAGATCGTGCCCGCGGTGTTCTTCAGGCCCTGGGGCACTCCGATGTCGCTGAAGGCTTGCATAGGAATCGTCTTGGGCCTGCGGGGCTCCGCGGCGTCAGCAGTAGGTTCCGTCGCGCCTGAGTTGACGCTTTCGCTATCCGTACTGTCGGTCACCGCCATGGGGGTGATGTTGACAGGTTCTAGCCCACGTTGTCGCGCTGTTGCGGCACGAGTTTGGCCGCGTTTGTGGTCGCCGTACCCACGCGAGCTACAAGCCGATCGGCCGTGATTCTGAGCTGATATGCCAGATCCGCGGCGGAGGCACCAGCGGTCCCCAACATCTGAGCATCAAGATTTTCGAGTTGAACAAGATACGGATTGATCACACTGCGTTGACGCGGTTCCAGGTCACGGACCGCTGAACGCGCCCAGGGCACGAGTTCGGCACGGACCCATGTGTGTAGCCGTCCGGCCTCGGCTGCTGCCCAGCCGCCATCTGCCACCGCATGGTGGACGTCACGTGTCAGTCGAGAAGCCGTCTCTGATAGCCCAGCGGCGTACTTTGAACCAGTTTTTGTGTACTGCATTTCCGCTCACCGCCTCATTGTGTGTGGTGCGAGAAATTGTCCGGACCCCCTTGGTACGCCCGGTGTGGATTAAGTACAAGGGCCAAATGGAGAAGAATTGTCGAAGACATGGTTTGCTCTCCAGATGGCAACGAGTTCAAAGCATCAGGTGTGGCAAGTTTCAGAGCGCGAAGGACACGTCCGGCTAAAGACCGGCCGGATCGGCCTGCTCGGTTCAATCGATGCGTCCGCGCCGATTGCCGGGGGACAAGCGACCTGGGCGGCCGACAAAGTCAGCCTTGTGCTCAAGCTCGCGATCAATGAGGTTAAGGCTGGGAACGCGCTACTCGACTCGGCGGCGCGACGCCTTGTGAGCAGCGGCTCCGATGGCATTTTGACGTTCGAGGGTGACGGGGCTGCAACGGGCGGAGCCGTAACTCTTGATGGTCAGGCTTGGGCCGGAGACGTCAAAGTGGCAATGGTTGTGAAGTGTGACGCGCCCGTCGACGTGAACGACGAGCAGCGCGAACTGCAGATCTCCGGAACCGCAACATTCGACGATGTGAAGATCCCCTTGCCAGGGTTCGGCAAGGTGAACTCAATCGACATTGAAGTCGTTGGAATGTTGAGCCTGTCTCGCTAGGTAGGAGACATGGCCGCTGAACTTTAGGCGTCTAGGTCGTTCGCCACCGCGCGCATGACCTTCGCGATTGCTCGGGCTTTCTGGTCGTCGGGATAACGCCCGCGCCGGAGGCTGTTGGAGACATCGTCGAGCAACTTGATGAGGTCCTCAACTACTGGCGCCATAGTCTCGGCCGGTTTGCGCATTGCCTTAACAACACTCGGCGCCTGTTCAATCACCTTCACGGACAGTGCTTGCTTGCCGCGCTTACCGTCAACGATTCCAAAGTCGACCCGCGAACCGGGAGTCAAGGCATCGACGCCGGAGGGGAGTGCGCTTGCGTGAACGAAGACGTCCTCGCCGTCGTCAGTTGCGAGGAACCCGAAACCCTTTTCGGTGTCGTAGAACTTGACCTTGCCTGTTGGCACGTTCGTGTCCCTTTCGGTTTCGTGGTGTTGGCTTGGTCTGGGTGTGGCCCAGTTGCCGACCTGCGGATTGCGCATCACCGAGCCATATGGAGCCCAGGGAAGCAATCAGCGGATCTAGTCAACCGGTAGTTCTCAAACCCAGTCGGTGAAGCTCAACGAGTGCGTGAATCAAACAATGAACCACAACGTTACAGGCATATGCCGATACAGGCTTGGGGATTTAAAAAGATCAACCTGAGAGCGTCAGGCGGCGAGATCAGCCACCTGACGCTCGTTCCTAGTAGTCCGAGCGGACTACTGCATCTTGCGCATCTCCTGCTGGATCCGCTCTTCGCTTGGCGGCCCAGAACGTGGACCGAATGAACTTAACGCCATAAACAGCGCCGCGATTCCCATGCCGCCGATCGCCCAGATCGGCCAGAAGTAGCCGCGGCCGCTGAGTGCCCAGATGCCGATGAGTAGGACCGAAACCGCTGCCCATGTACCGAGGTATCGGTAGAACGCGCGCTGCGAGGCGATTCGCTTCTCAGCTGCGGTGCGGAGTGCATCGTCGTTCGGCGAGGCCGGTGGTTGTGGTGTGCTCATGGGCAGAGAGTAGTGAACCGGTGCACACAAATGCGACGTTCAGGGCAGACCCTGGCGTGTGATGTTCGTTTCTACGCACACCGCTACGGTCCGACTGCGGCGGTGAGCGTACCGTTGGTCTGATGTCCACCAAGAGTTCGACCGCAAAAATGCGCAGTCTCGCCGATGATCTGCGCCGTCGCAGTGACGCAGAACTCCGTGAGTTCATTCGCTTGCGGCCCGACACCGTCGACCCGATCCCAGCTGATATCGCCGAGTTGGCATCCCATGCGTCGTCAGCCGGTTCCGCCCGGCGGGCGATCGACGGGCTCGCCGCACCGCACCTGCGGATGCTCACGATGCTGTCTCGCGCCAACCAGCCCGCGACGTGCGATGCAGTGCCGGTCGCGGAAGATCAGCA
>JBAYVO010000257.1:0-3960 GCA_041674545.1 Candidatus Nanopelagicales bacterium
GCGAATGACGCAAACGCGTAGTTCGCTGTGATCCATCGCATCGTCAACGGGGCGAAGATGAATACCAGCGCAACCATCAACCACTGCGGGTTACTCGTAAGGCTGAGAACTGCCCCGGCGACCACCACGGCCGCGGCGGTGCCAACAACTCGCAGCAGCCCACGGACCAAGGTTGTGCTGAAGTCTGGCTTCACCACCATCACAACTGTCAACACAATCCAGTACCCGCGCTCGATCGAGAATCCGAGGGCAATTGCCTCCGCTACCCCTACAGCCAGCGCAAGTCGCAACGCGTGGCGTGATCCTGCGGCACCGGGGCGAAGCAGTTTGGGGATCGATGTTCGAACAGCCGCTGCAGCGGCTCGATCCACTTCGCGGCGTGACGTCGGCTTGCGAGATGTGCCTTCGTGGAGGCTGTGTGAGTGCACTGCAAAGTCACGCGCAGCGCGCTCTAGGAGGGCGATCTGGGCAGCGAGAGTCGACCACGTTGGGTCCGCCTGTCCGGCTGGCAATTCGCTGAGCGTGGCAGCGTCATGATCCCCACGATGATGGCGTCGGGCGCCTCGCCACTGAAGCAGGACCGCGACCTGGTCAAGGGTTCGGCCGACTTCGGCACGTTGTTGGACAGTGGGTTGGCCGGTGGCAATCCAATTTGAGAGGCAGAGTCGAGTCCAACTCAGTTGTTCAAGCAGGTCGCGAAACCGTTGTTCTCTCGCCGGGCTCAAACCCGCAGAATCGATGACCGCTTCCGCGGCCATTTGTGCCGATGCAGCGTGCAAGTGGCCGACGGTGAGTGAGTCAGTTGAGACGGCGAATGCGCGCATTGCGTCTACGAAGTTGGTGTAGGACCGCCTAATAGACGCCTCGCGCTCGGGGCGCCACGCGATGAGGGTGCTGGCGCCCTGTAACAACGATCCGACGAGTACCAGAGCGCCAAGGTGTGCGGCCTCGGCCCACGTGCCTGGATCATTGGTGAAAAGCACGCCTGTCACTAGCGCCATGAACGTCATGTTGAACGCGACTAGACCGGAACTTCCGATTGCGCCTGACACATACGCCAATGCCATCAGGACAGCAACCGCCCACCAGGAGCCCGCAACTCCGGCCGCGACGAACGCGATGAACGCGGTCGCAACCGTGACTGCGGCGAGCGTGGCTGCCAGCAGTCGTCTGGGGACTACTGGGTCAACGAGCCCCAGGTTGAGCGCACCAACGGCGATGGTTGCTGCGGTTGCAAACTCGCCGACTCCAGCGCCGACAGCAACGATGATTCCTACGAGCATGCCGCGTCGAATAGCCGAGGGCCAGCCCGAAGCCGACGGCTGATGTGAACGGATTGCTCGTGCAATCAGCTGTGTACGCGTTGGGGTCGGGTGTGAGGTCGGACCGCTGTTGACACTCATTGCTGGACCACCTGATGGCTCGCTCGTAGAGCGGCAGTGGCGGATACCTCCGCGCGGGCGATAAGGGCAGTGACTCGATCGGCGGGAGGCTCGTCGATTGCTTGGCGAGCCAACGGTGAAGGCCGCGACATCTGTTGATCAGTTTGCTCGTCATAGGACTCCGACCGAAGCACGACGGCCGCTTGTCGAAGGTCGTTCGCCGTTGCTTCGGCAAGTTGAGCCGCGATCGGCGTGGTCGGCCAGTTGTGCCGCATGATCGTTTCAGCCGCGACCGCTGCGTCGCTTGACCGACGAATCCAACTCAACACGATGCCGATTGCGCCGGTATTTAGATGCGGTGTCGGTGGTTCCAGCAGTGCCGTGTTGAACGTGGTTACCGCCACCTGGCGTGAGTCACGGGCATCGACACCTGCGCGGCGGACGGCCTCGAGTTGCGCGGCGCGTTCACCCGGATCGGTTCGGATTGCGTGCGCCATGACGGCGAGCCACGTTGCCACAGCATCCGCGTAGGCGGCGGTGTTGGCTGCGAGTGATTCCCGCTTCCACAGGGGGATCGCGAACGCAAACGCAGTCCCGACGACACACCCAACCAACACGTCGACCCATCGGGTGAAGGCCAACTCTTCCGGGTTCGGGTAGTTCAGTGACTGCAGCAACACAATGCTCGCGGCGATCATCGCAGTCTGGGCGCTGTAGTTGACGGCAACCGTCGCGTAGGCAACACAGATAACGACCGCGATGGCGACCATGCGGGCAGTCGCAGAGTCTTGGGTCAGCCACAAGATCGCAAGAATCCCGGCAACCCCGGCAGTTGTGCCGAGCGCTCGCATGAGGATGCGGGGTGCAGTGGGACCGCCGTCGGGGCGTAGCAACATCATCGCGGTGACGGCCACCCAAGATCCATGGGTCAGTTGCAATGCCGTTGCGACGCCAAGGCCAACAAGTGCTGCAGCAGCCATCCGAAGTCCGAACTTCAACGGAGTTGCTGGCCACGTCAGAGACGCACGGATTCGGGTCGAGAGCGGGGAAGGCGGTGCCATCTTTTCTCGGCGCACGTGGTGGTCGTCAGCAACTTCGTGGAGGTGGTCAGGGATCGCGAGAATGTTCGTGAGGATCGCGGCGGCGGTTCTCGTCATTTCGACCGTCGCGTAGTGCTCGCGAAGTTCGATGACGAGTGCGTCGAGTCGCGCGAGATCAGCACCTGGCCGACGACGCGCGATGATCTTGGCTGCTGACGTCAGGACATCACCAGCGTGGTCGAACATCGCGATGGTGACGTCATCACTCGGGGTGTAGAGCCCGAGGCTGCTGCGAGCGAAGAACGAACGCGCCTCAAGACGGATCGCGTCAATGTCGGCCAGCAAGATCGTGTACCTGGCCCTGTGATCGACCGCAAGGTCACCCTTGCGGATGAGGGTGTCGGCAACGCTCATCTTGTCTGCGGCGATCCTGGCTCCGTGTTGTAGATCAGGTGCGCGTGAGCCAATTTCTTTGCAGTGCTCACCAACGGCACCAGCGGCGCTGGAAATGCGTTGCCGTTCCGGTAAGTCACCGATCAACGGTGCAGATAGCCACGCGAACAAGGTTTGGATTCCACCGGCTATCGCTGTCAGTGCAACAGAAGCGAGAACGTGGTGGTTCTCGAGCGGATTCGCCAACTGCGCTGCGGCGAGCACTGCTCCAAAGAGGAAGATCTGCGGTGCCCGGGGTTCAACGCCGACGCTGACGCCTGAGCAAATCGCGAGGAACACCAACATTGCGAGCAGAGCGATTGGTGTGTGGAACAGCCCGGCATACAGGGTGATCGCACACAGCATCGCGGTGCCCACTGCCATGGTGCGCCAGGTTGATCGGGGTGAACGTCCTTTGTCGAGCAGCCCAATGAGTAGTGCCGCGGTGGCTGCGTTGATTGCAGCCTGGGGGCTGAGCAGCAGATTTCCGACGACCAGGACGAGCACCACGACAAAACCACGACGAAGGGCGGAGAAGCCACGCACGGCAGAGAGATCCGCTTCGACGGCGCTGAGAGTAACGCGTTGGGCGAAGCCTGGCACCTGAGCGATTATCGTGGGAACGGCAGGCGCGATGCGAGCCGCGCGCCTCAGCTGCGTCGCTGTGACCCGGCAGTTCTAGCGGCTCGGTAGGCTGCCCACGTGGGATCGGCCAAGCATGAGTCGTCATCAAGGCCTTCGTCGCGATCATGGCGAGCGCCGATCACTGCTCCCGGCCCGCAAGGCCGCGACATGCTGACTGCGATCGGAGCTATCCGAAACAATCCGTTGGCGTTCTTGGCCCGGATGCAGCGCCAGTACGGCGATCTTGTCCAGTTTCCGATTCCCCGACCTCCGACGTACCTGGTCAGTCATCCCGATGATGTGAGGACGCTGCTGGTCTCGGGGAGTAGAGGGCAAAGTAAACGAACCCTGCAATACAACAACTTAGCGACGGTCACGGGCAACGGACTGCTGACAGCCGATGATCCGCCCTGGCGAGCGCATCGCCGGGTGATGCAGCCAGCGTTCCATCACAGCGAGCTAGCCGGGGTGGTCGCGCACAC
>JBAYVO010000258.1:0-3936 GCA_041674545.1 Candidatus Nanopelagicales bacterium
CGACACTGATTGCGATGGATTGGTACGACGTACGAGCACGACCGAACATAGCTACTCCACTGGTGTTAATGAAAACGATTCCCGTTAACGCTATCGGTAACCATTTTCAGTAAGCAACTCGAGGCGCCCCGCATGGCACCCGCCCTACACCCGCCCGGCACCGCCCGCCGCTTTGCGCGCCGCCCGCCCGCCGCTTTGCGCGCCGCCCGCCCGCCGCTTTGCGAATTTGGTGCGACTTGCCGGCGGGCCGCGCGATTACACCAAATTCGTATCGGTTGGGCGGTGCGCGGAAGTGCCTGCAAATAAAGGGGAAATGGGGTGGCGCTGCTGGGGCGGGGGAGGTATGATTCGTACAGGTGTTCGAATCGTGGGAGTCGGGGGGTGAGTGGTGTGGTACCTGAATTGGCCGCGATTGCGGAGCAGATTGATTCGTTGATGGCGTCCGTCGAGCCGCTCGATGGTGTCGATGCTTCCGGCATGCTGCTTGACGTTCCGAGCGTGCTGAGCAAGCTGCATGCACTCGAGCTTTCCCTCGTCACTCGGATCGATGAGTCCGGTATTTGGCGGGAGGATCCGAACGGGACCCTGCAGTCGTACCTGCGCCGTATTCATAGCCGTGACCATCGGATGTCCCGGGCTGATGTTCGGGCCGCGGACTTCCTCAAGATGTTCTCGCTGGTTCGCGAAGCGGCCGCCGCGGGCAAGCTCTCTCGGGCGCACATCGACGTGATGGTTTCAATCGGCATGCGCAACGAAGAACGGCGCGAAATGCTTGCCGACTTCATCCACATCTTCGTTGAGCTCGCACGCAACTGCCCCGCATCAACGCTACGAACGGTCATGCGGAAGTGGGCGATGCAGGTTGACCCGCTACCTGATGATGATGACGAGAAAAACGCGTACCGGCGACGCAGCTTGAACGCACACGCGGTAGGCGATGGCGTTGTACTGGAGGGCTTCTTCGACAAGATCGACGGCGCGAAGATCCTCGCTGTATTCAACGGAATCCTCGAACGACACCGTCAAAGCGGATGTCCTGATCGTGACGGGACGACGGTGCCATTGGGCACGGGCATCCCCAGCCAGCAGCGTGCTGATGCCTTCATGAACCAGATCATTGATCCGATGCTGTCGAGTGAGATGCTGCCAAAGACCGGCAAGTCGAGGGCGAGTGTGACGCTCGTGACGCGACTCGAGGACTTGCAGCGCGCATGCACTGGTCCGGTAGATCCGAGCGTGCTCCTCGCAGAAGCTGAGGCAGCTCGAGCTCGTGGCGACCGACTCGATTCACTGTTCAGCGATGGCGTCGCCACTATCGGCGTAAGCAACGGACCGGGAGCGGAGTTGCTGTCGGCGCAAGCAGCACAGCGACTCACCTGCGACTGCGATATCCACCGAATTGTGATCGACCCCGAGGGCAACATCCTCGACGTGGGTCGTGATGAACGAACCTTCCCGCTACACCTGCGGCGGGCGCTCGAGTTGCGCGACAAAGGATGCGTATTCACCGGATGCACGAAGCCCGCCGCATGGTCCGAGGCGCATCACATCAAACATTGGGCGCAAGGTGGTCGAACGAGTTTGGAGAACGGTGTTCTTCTTTGCTCCAAACACCATCACGAAGTTCATGCAAACGGGCATGAGGTGTACTTCGATTCGCAGGGCAGAGGCCGGGTCGCGCTCAACCGCCGACGAATCGTCTAGCTCCGAACCGTCGCCCCAGTCTGCCCTGAGTACAGGGACTGCGGCTAGTGCACGCGCGCTCAACCATCCTCGCCTTCGCCCGCACTGTGCTCGATGTTGCTAGCCTGCTCGCGTCCATCGGACGTGCAGCGTGTCTCGGTGCCGGGCCTTCCCAGAGCCCGATTCTTGCCGGTGTCCGACTCTCCAGGTCCCGAGTCGCGACGATTGGCGCTGGTGGTCCCTGCGAATCCCTCGGATTGCGGAATACGCACCGCCGCGTTCCTGTCGCTGGATAGTCCTGCATTCGAGTTCTCAAGCGCACGCTTTAATGGTAATCATTTCCATTAAGCGATAGGGTCTGACTCGCACCAATCTCTGCAACCCGCAACCCGCAACCCGCAACCCGCAACCCGCAACCCGCAACAAGAATGGAGCCACCATGTCTGATCCACATCCCGCGCCTGATCACGAGCACCTACCCGGGGACGGGCACAAGACAGTCGAGCACGACGGCCACATCGACCACATCCACGATGGTGAAGCCCACACCGAAGAGGCGATCCACGTTGATCACGAAGGTGTCCACACCGAGGGCGACGGCCACGAGACAGTCGAGCACGACGGCCACATCGACCACATCCACGATGGGCACCGGCACTACCAGCACGGCGACCACGTGCACGAGCACTAGCCCCAGAGCAAAGGACTGGAGTCGGCCGACGCAGCACGCCCGCACTTAAACCACACACTCCCCGGCGAGTTGGGTTGAGGCCAGTGACGGCCCCACCCTGCCGGGGAGTGCGTGGGTGGTTCGTTTGTTGCGACTTCAGCCAATACGACTTCAGGTGTTACGACTTCGCGCAGTTGCAGTTGTCGCCGCAGTCGCAGTTGTCGCACTGGCAGTTCGGGTCATTGCACTTCTTGTTCTCAGTGTCAGTCATCGTGACTCTCCTTCTGTAGTGGAGCCGTGTTGCTACTGAACCGGCACCAGGCCTTGTTCGGCAGGGCTTGGTGCCGTCCTACCCATTATCGCGCTTGTTGAACCTCCTTCGTCGGTGGCGTAATCCTCATGCAGGCTTCGAGGTCAGACGCATCCGCACGCATCCGCACGTGTCCGCATTCGCTGTCGGCCATCACCGGCGCCAATCTCCGCGTATTCCTGGCGGGTACTCACGGGCGCCTCCGCCCCTGGCCGCGCCCCCGCAAGCGCAGACGCAAACTCAGGCCTCGCGATGCCCGCGGGAACTTACGCAACCGCAGGCTGTTCCACACCACAAACGCCGACGACAGCGCCATCGCGGCACCTGAGATCAGCGGGTTGAGCAGCCCAAACGCAGCCAGCGGGATCGCGGCCACGTTGTACCCGAACGCCCAGACCAGGTTCGTCCGGATCGTCTCGATCGTCCGCCGCGACAACGCGATCGCAGCGCCGGTCACACGCAGGTCGTCGCGCATGATGATCACCGCCGCAGCGTTGATCGCCGCGTCAGTTCCGGAGCCCACAGCGATTCCAAGGTCAGCCTTCGCCAAGGCCGGTGCATCGTTGATTCCGTCGCCTACCATCGCCACGACTCGGCCGTCTGCCTGCAGTTGCGCGATTCGTGCGCTCTTGTCGTCTGGCAGTGCGGCGGCATAGACCTCGTCGATGCCAACCTCATCAGCGACAGCCTGCGCAGTGGTCGTGTTGTCGCCGGTGAGCAGCACACAGCGCAAGCCGAGGGTCTTGAAGTCGGCGATCGCCTGCTTCGCTGATGGACGGATCACGTCAGCCAATCCGATCGCACCAATCGCCCGACCATCGACGCCAACCACAACGACCGTCTGACCGTCGCGTTCGAGGCGCGCGCACGTCGCGATCAAGCTCGCCGGTACCGCTGATCCCGCCGCGACACCATCAGCACCCTCGAACAACCTCAACCGACCGACCGACACCACGCGCCCGTCGACGATTCCACGAGCACCAAGACCCGCCAGCGCGGTGAAGTCCGAGACCTGCGCGAGGCCGCCCAACTCGGCATCTGCCTGGTTCGCGATTGCGCGCCCAACGAGATGTTCCGATGCCTGCTCGACAGCTCCCGCAAACGCCAACAGCTCGGCGGGCGACGTTCCATCAACCGGCTCACAAGCAACCACCGTGAGGTTGCCTTCGGTGAGCGTGCCCGTCTTGTCGAGGACGATCGTGTCGATTCGACGCGACGCCTCAAGCGCGTCGTAGTCCTTGAAGAAAATGCCCATTTTGGCGGCCCTGCCCGA
>JBAYVO010000259.1:0-3907 GCA_041674545.1 Candidatus Nanopelagicales bacterium
ACGCAGCACCTTGACGCGCCGCATGATCCGAGCGGGATCGGTCGCACTCGTCTCGCGAGCGGTCGCAGCTGAGTTGGCCTGTTCGAGCACAAGAATCAGCAGGGCCAATACAAATCCGGCAAGTAACCCAAATGCGGCCAACACGAGGTCTGCGCCATTGAGTCTGAAGCCGACGCCAACCATGGCGGAAGCGACAACGATAGGTAGCACTATGCAGAAGGTGCGTGCGCCTTCAATGGCCTTCCAGTGGGCCTTGAGGATCGCGGACTGGGAGAATTTATTCAGCTGCCCCTTCACGGATCATCAGCTCCCCAACCCACCTAGCCATGAACTTCTATCTTGTTCTTCAGATCTCTAATGTAGCCCAGCCCTGCGACAATGACGGCCTTCTCGATCGGTTGATTCTGGGCCTCGGCTTCATCAACGACCTCGTCGATGTTGAGCTTGATTCGTGGCACGTTCGCCGCTGAGACATCGATGGAGACGTCGTTACCTCGCAGGGTACGCACCTTCAGGGTGACCTCGTCGAATTGTTCCGTGCCGAACTGAAGGAGCTGGCCACGCTTCTCGGCATCCTCGAAAATCGACTCGAACTGCTTCTTCGGCAGGTATGACCGCCGCTTCGGGTGGATGTGCGTCGCGACTGTCCCGATTTCCTCCGACGTAAAGAACGACGATTCACTCGTGCCGATTTTGTCCCCTGTAGTTCCAAGCCGCTTGTAGGTAACTTGCTTGAGTGAGCCTTCATCGAACGCTCGCTTGTAGTAGGTCGGGTCACCCGTCAGGTCCCAGTGCACCTTGAAGCTCGGAAATCTATTCCGGAACCAAGTGTCAAAGTTGTCTGTGAATTTGGACTTTACGGAGTAGCTGCCCACGGAATGGAGGAACATCCAGCCGAGCTTCGATAGCGGGTTGATTACTACGCCAAGAATGAGGTCGACTTGTTCAAGGTGGTTCGGATTGCGGACAAAGTCCACGCCCTTGTTAACTTTATTCTTTACGGGATCCCAGGTGTAGATCTTCGAGTTGACGTTAAACTCACCCGCCCCAATCGAGAACGCCGTGACATACCTGCGCGCCGCTTCGTCAAACCCCAGCGCCTCCAGGTCGATGATCTCGTTGATCTGCGCAGCGTGATCACTCTTCGGCGCGCGTAGAACCGCAGCGGTCCTCGCGAATTCGAGAATGCACTCTTCGAACCCATGTTCATTCTGATCGAAGTTGCCTAGCAGCAGCGGTTCAGATTTGTTTAGTTCACGGACTTCGAACGTGTACGCCGCGAGCGCGTGCGTCATTTCTTGTCTCCTTCTTCCGGATGCGCCGCAGCCCGCTCCAGGAGCTCCGGATCTGGTACACCAGATTCGTGGACTTCATCGACAAGATCGTCCGCGCGGGTTACGGGCTTCAATACAAAAATGGTCTCGGTGTCCTCGTCGCCCATGACGACGTTGATCCTTGTCGCCGGATCACCAAGCAACTCGTCGCCCAACCCGTCAACTACGGCGAGTTCTCGCTCGGCCAAATCAGCGAGCGTTTCGCCAGTCTCGCGGTCGATGATGAACTCCTCGGGCGCAATGCCTTCGGTCCGCGCGTAGTCGATCAACCACGCGACGTGGGAAGGAAACTCCCACGGCGGGCGCCATGGTCGCCCGTCTTTGATCTGACCCGACATGGTGAGCGTCAATCGGAGCTCAAGGCGGGCCTGGCTCTCGTTTTCGAGGCCTCGCTCCTGCGCGTACTTCCAAACTACGGGGAGTAGGCGCATCTGGAGGTCCGCCCATCTGTTGAAAAGCTCTTCTGCGGGCAACTCGTCGAGCGCACGGTGCCGCGCGCTCACGGCACTAGCCGACCATCCCCGAGGTGTCGATCGGTTGCGCTTCTGTTGGAGTTGCGTTTCGTAGCTGTCGCTCGCGATCCTCGGAGCCTCACCCGTCTCCATGACCCGGCGGGCAGACCCCGGCTCCCACTCCAGCGCAAGGTCCAGCTTCCGGAAGGTTTGACGACCTGGCTCGGTCTTGCCCTTTTCGATCTTCACAACGGTTGTGTCGGAGGGCCCGCCTAGAGCGGCTAGCTCGTCCTGAGTGAGCCCAAGCTGCTCGCGCCGAGCCTTCACTGCATGCGCCAAACGCATCAACCGATCATCCATAGGCCTAGCTTGCCCTAAAAGTTCGGCAAACCTTTCGAGCGTTTGGCAAACGCCAACCGTGTAATTCGCTGCCGCCACCCCGCGAACCATGGGCGATTCCCGTATAGACACAGGTTTGCCTAATGCTTTCGCAAGTCTTGTGGAATGTTTGCCTTTCTCTTGTATTCTCCCACCTATGACCAAGGCAGCCACCAAATACAAGAACCAGCGCAAGAGGGTTGAGCCGCCGTGGGTGGGCCTTGCCGCCCTCCGAAAAGCCCTGGGCCTCACGCTCGACGACGTCGCAGGACGCATGGCCGAAGAGACGGGCCGCACATATACCCGCGGAGCTATCTCAGCTATCGAGCGCGGCCATCGCGGGGTGTCCGAAGACACCCGCAAGGCAATCGCCCTGGCGTACGGGCTCGACGAGAGCGACGTCGAGGTTTCCTACCGCCCGCGGGAACGGTCCGTCTCGTGACCGCCAAGGACCTGAAGCCGCTGACGCCACGCGAGCAAGCCCAGGTCGACGCCGCCGTTGCCAAGGCCGTCGCGAACGCCCCGAAGGACTTACCCGACTACGTGATCGAGCGCATCGCCACGATCCTCGCGCCCGGCATCACCGCCATTCAGGAATCAAAGAAGAGGAGCACCGCCGCATGACCCTGACAACCGGACTCGTCGCCGTGGCCATCGTCGCGCTCATCGTCGGCCTCACCGCGTTCAAAGCCTGGGCGATGGACAGGCACCACACTCGGATGGCCCGGCGTCGCCGCCAAGTCGTCGTCGACTCACCCGGCGCGAACGTCACCGTCACCGTCGTCATCCCAGCCCAGCGGGGAACGTTCGACGCCCACGTCGACGACGCGCTGCGTTTGGGCAACTCGCATCGGGTGGCGATATGACCCGCCAACGCAGGAACCGATCAGCCCAGTTCCTCGCCCGCAAGCAGGCTGGCACGCGGCGCCTGTTGACGATCCGTGGCGCGATGCAGCCCGGATTCCTGTGGTCAGCGATCTGCTCCGGATGCCCGAACTGGGGCATCGACCACGCCACCTACACCGAATACCAGGCAGGTGTCCGCCTGCACCAAATCATCCACGCACGCCAAGGACAGGTGACCACCACATGACACGAAGCAAAGCACTGCAAGGTTTCGCAGCGATCGACATTGGCGCGATCCACCCGCACCCAGGGAACCCGCGCACGACCCTCACCGACCTCGAAGACCTCGCCGACTCCATCAAGGCACAAGGAATCATCGAGCCGCTGATCGTGATGGAACACCCCGACGGCGAGGGCCGCTACCAGCTGCTCGCAGGCCACCGTCGTCTCGCCGCCGCCGAACTCGCAGGCAAAGCGACCGTGCCGTGCGTCATCCGGACCGGGAAGACACCGGGTGAGGCCCTGGAGTTCGCGCTCGTCGAAAACGGGCAACGCAAAGACTTGGACCCGATCGACGAGGCGCGTGCGATCAAGCAGCTGATGAAGGTCAGCCACATGACGCAGCACGAAGTCGCGCAGCGCATGGGGCGGTCGCCGTCGCACGTCGCGAACCGACTTGCCCTGCTCACGCTGACACCGTCCATGCAGCAGCAGGTGAAGACCAAGCAGGTCACGGTGAACGCGGCGAACGAGAAGGCACGCAAGCGCAAGGGTTCGGTCGGGACGAAGCCGTGGATGGAGAACCACTTCGGCATGAACCATCCCCTCGCATCCGAGGCCCGCCATCAGCACAACATCAGCCACAACGGCGGCGGTGCCCGCAAGATCGACGGCAAT
>JBAYVO010000260.1:0-3904 GCA_041674545.1 Candidatus Nanopelagicales bacterium
AACCGGTCGTTGATGTACCGGTCTGCGTGGGTAGCAGCCGCAACCAACGCGGCATCGGTGATCGTGACGCGATGGTGGTTTTCGTAGCGATCGCGCAGGCCCTTGAGGATCTCGATGGTGTGCGCGAGGCTCGGCTCGTTGACCTGGATCGGCTGGAAGCGGCGCTCAAGCGCTGCGTCCTTCTCGACGTACTTGCGGTACTCGTCAAGCGTCGTCGCACCGATTGTCTGGAGTTCGCCACGAGCCAACATCGGCTTGAGGATGCTGGCGGCGTCAATCGCACCTTCGGCAGCACCTGCGCCCACCAACGTGTGCATTTCGTCGATGAAGACGATGATGTCGCCGCGCGTGCGGATTTCCTTGAGGACCTTCTTCAGACGCTCTTCGAAGTCACCGCGATAGCGCGAACCGGCAACAAGCGCGCCCAGGTCGAGGGTGTAGAGCTGCTTATCCTTCAGAGTCTCGGGGACCTCGTTGTTGACGATCATCTGGGCGAGGCCCTCGACGACGGCCGTCTTTCCGACGCCCGGTTCACCGATGAGCACGGGGTTGTTCTTCGTCCGGCGCGAGAGCACCTGCATGACGCGTTCGATCTCAGTCTCGCGGCCAATCACCGGGTCAAGCTGGGATTCACGAGCGGCCTGCGTCAAGTTGCGCCCAAACTGGTCGAGTACCAGCGACGTAGACGGGGTTCCTTCTTGCGGACCGCCGGCATTCGCGGGCTCCTTGCCCTGGTAGCCCGAGAGAAGTTGGATGACGGTCTGGCGCACTCGATTGAGGTCGGCGCCGAGCTTGACGAGGACCTGCGCGGCGACACCTTCGCCTTCACGGATCAGCCCCAACAGGATGTGCTCGGTGCCGATGTAGTTGTGGCCGAGCTGAAGCGCCTCTCGAAGCGAGAGTTCGAGGACCTTCTTGGCGCGCGGCGTGAACGGGATGTGCCCGCTTGGCGCCTGGGTGCCCTGGCCGATGATCTCCTCAACCTGGTGGCGCACGGCCTCCAGGGAGATGTTCATGCTCTCGAGGGACTTGGCTGCGACGCCTTCGCCCTCGTGAATCAGGCCAAGCAGGATGTGCTCAGTTCCGATGTAGTTGTGGTTGAGCATGCGGGCTTCTTCTTGCGCCAGCACAACCACTCGTCGCGCACGGTCAGTAAATCTCTCGAACATCGTCACTCCCCTTGGGTAGGGCCCTGCTAAACGCCTGCCACGATCGAAACCCTAGCTGGCCTTACCTGACTCTAGCCGCCTATTTTGACAGCCACTTGCCCGATCTATCCACAACCGGTTAGGCGCAAAGCTAACGCGTTCACCGGAGGTTGATGCGAGGCAGATGGGCGGTTTCGCATCGCTTTGTTCTAACAGCGGTCCAAACCCCCGTGTTCCGCCCGCACCCGCACTTCGCGCTCAGCGAAATCACGCACCGTCGCCCCGCCGTGACTCCGGTTTGGTAAACACGCCCGGCCTGCCGGGCGTGTTTACCAAACCGGAGTCACGGCGGACCTACGGTGGCGGGTATGACAAAGAACCTGTTGGTGATTGGTGCGGGACCTGGGCTTGGTGCTGCGATTGCGCAGCGTTTCGGACGCGACGGCTACAGCGTCGGGCTGATCGCTCGCGACGATGCGGTACTGACGACAGCAAGCGACGAACTCACAGCGGCCGGCATCACGTGCTTTGTGGCTCGCGCTGACGTCACCGACGCCGCTGAGTTGCGCGAAGCAATCGATTCGCTCGACGCGCTCCTAGGAGTCCCCGACGTAGTCCTGTCGAACACGTCAATGTTCGTCGAAGCAACCCCGACCGAGGTCGACCCAGCTGCATTCGAGATGGCCTGGCGAGTGGCATGCCTTGGTTCGGTCATCGCGTTGCAACACGTCGTCCCCGCAATGCGCGAACGCGGCACCGGCACCTTCCTTATGCCGGGAACACCCCTCGCCCTCAAGCCGTGGCCGCCAGGCGCCGCGCTCGGCGCCGCCAAAGCCGCTGCCCGCAACTTCGTGATGAACGCAGGTGTCGAGCTTGCACCTGAGGGACTCCACGCTGCGGTCGTCACGATCGATGGCGTGATCAAGGCGGATACGAACTTCAGCCCGGAACTCATCGCGGAGAGGTTCTTCGAGGTTTCGCAGTTCGGCGCTGACCAATGGCTGCCGGAGTATCACTTCACAGGCGAGGCCTGACACAGGAAATCTGGACCTTTGTGGGTAGATCTACCCACAAAGACAGGCTATTTCGATCATCCAAAGGGATGAAAATTGATCTTTTGTCGCGCAAGTGGGTGAGTCAAAACAACATCACCTACGAGAGCGTCGAAGATCACTGAATGGCTATTCCAAGATCGCGACTGACTGTGCTCGCATCCGGGGTCGCACTCGCCGTGGCGTTCGGTGTCGCTGCTCCAGTGACCGCAGTAGTCGGTGGGGAATCCGACGTGCCCGAGGATTCATTGACCACCAACGAACGGCCACGAGACGAGATTCCGGCAGATGCTGGACCGGTGATCATTGCAACGGCTGGCGTCGCTGACGCCGTGTCGCTTTCGGTAACCACCAACGGCCGCGCGACGGGAACCGTCGAGGATTCCTACGACAACCCGGTGTCAGGAGTTCAGGTCTCAATCACTGCAACCTCAAGCAGCAGTGCGACCTTGACGGCTTCAGCCACAACCAACACCCAGGGTGAGTTCTCCGCAGATTTGCCACTACTTTCGGGCACCTACACCGTCATCGCGACGGCCGACGGCGCCACCTCCGCACCCGCCACGGTGACGAATAGCGCGTCCCTGTCGGTTTCGGCCAACGTCGCCACGACCACCTCGGAACTCGGCGGTTCGCTGAACGTTCGGGTACGCGACCTTGGGCGGCCCGCCAACGCCAATATTTCAGTGACGGTCACTGAACCCGTCGGGAATCCGAACAACTACACGGCCCGCACGGGTGCTGACGGTGCAGTCACAATTCCGGTCAAACTCTGGCGCAACCCGAGCATCAACATCGTCGCGACGCGCAATGGCGGCGAAGCGGCCACTACCGTTGCGGCGGAAACCCTACCCAGGCGCAAGCCCGTGAAGCTCGTGGGACCGCAACCGCGAAACACGTTCCCACTGACCAAACCACCGGTGGGTTCGGGGGCGAACGCGAAGGTCGCCCGGATCAACAACGACCAGTGGGCACAGATGCAGAACCTGACGTGGCGTCCGGGCTGCGTGTCCCGCAGTCGGTTGCGAATGATTGACGTTAACTACCTCGGGTTCGATGGATTCCGCCACCGCGGCCGGGTCATCGTCAGCGCATCGATCGGCTCCAAAGCCGCAAAGATCTTCACCCGACTGCATAACCGCGGCTACCCAATCCGCCAGATGCAGCCGGTGGACACCTACGGACCGAACGTAGGTCGCCCGGGCGCAAACGACTACAAGTCGATGGCCGCTGACAACACGTCCGCGTTCAATTGCCGCTACGTCGTCGGCCGGGAGTCCTCGAGGGTCCGATCGCCGCACGCATCAGGCCGCGCCATCGACATCAACCCGTGGGAGAACCCCTACGTCGCAGCGACCGGGGTGTTCCCCAACCGGCACTACTTGAACCGCCGGATCAAGCATCCATCGCTATTCAAATCAGGGCGCGTTGGGCTCAATCTCGTTCGAAGCACGGGCTGCCGATGGGGCGGCGGATACGCGGACTACCACCACTTCGACTGCTGAGGCAGCGCCGCAATGCGCTAGATCGAGCCTTCAACGCTGAGCAACTGCTCGATCTCTGGCGTCTTGAAACCAACCAACATCGGGCGTCGCACTCCGGGCAACACTGCCACGTCGTAGAGCTCTGAGATCACGCCGGAGAGTTCCATCCACTGCACAACGCTGCCCGTCGTGAGGTCAATGATCTGGATGCCACAGCGGG
>JBAYVO010000261.1:0-3900 GCA_041674545.1 Candidatus Nanopelagicales bacterium
CAAATCAGCGGGTAGCACTCCGCCGTGGTCAACATTGCAACAGCGCGATCTCGTTCCGTTCCGTGCTGCGTTTGCTGCTGGCGTTGGCGCTGTGATGATCAGCCATGCGAAGGTGCCTGGCCTGTCCGCTGGCCTGCCCGCGACGCAATCGAAGTCCGCACTTAGCGCCGCTCGCAGTCAAGCCGGAGACAAGACCCTGATCATCACCGACTCCTTGATGATGGCCGCCGTCACGAAAGCGATGCGCCAAACACAATCGCGTGCCGCTGTTCGTGCAATTGCGGCTGGCGCCGACTTGGCGCTGGTCCAGGGCAACTGGGCCGCAACTCGAAGTGCCATCGCCACCGCGATTGCCAATGGGACCATCCCGCGCACCCAAGCCATCGCCTCTGCCCGTCGCGTCATCGCCGCCCAACAATCCTGGGGCTAGCCCCTCCCGGCCACCGCCCTCTCGAATTTGGTGCGACCCGCCGGCGGGCCGCGCGATTACACCAAAATCGAGGGAGGCGGGGGTTAGTCGGAGCTGAGGGCGTGGCGCATGGCTAGGAGTTTGGCCTCGGACTCTTCGACCTCGGCGGCGGGGTCTGAGCCTGCGACGATCCCGCAACCGGCAAAAAGGCGGATGCGGTTGGGCGCGGACTTCTCGATCGCTCCGCAACGAAGCGCGATTCCGAACTCCCCGTCACCGTTCGCGTCCATCCATCCGACTGGTCCGGCGTAGCGGCCACGGTCGAGTTGTTCGATTCGGCGAATCAAATTGAAGGCACGTTCGGTGGGTGTGCCGCAAACTGCCGCGGTTGGGTGCAGCGACGCCGCGAGAGCGAGGACGGGAGTGTCATCGACGAGTAGGCCCGAGACATCAGTCGCGAGATGTTGCACGTTTGCCAGACGCAGCACGCTTGGCCGGATCGGGACGATCAAGTCGGCGCAGTGGGCCGACAGAGCGGCGGCAACCGAGGTCACTGCGTAGGAGTGCTCCTCCTGGTCCTTGTCAGAACCGAGGAGTTCTTGGGCGAGGCGACCGTCTTCGCCGCTGTCTTCGTCAGTACGGACCGTGCCCGCGAGCACGCGACTAGTGATCTGGTCACCTTCACGGCGAACCAGGAGTTCTGGGGTTGCGCCGACCAACCCATCAACGCAGAACGCCCAACATCCGGGGAATTCTGCAGCGAGCCGGTTCAGCATATGACGAGGATCGAGCGGCAGCTCACTTGTGACCACAACGTCGCGGGCGAGAACAACCTTGTCGAGCTCGCCGGCATTGATTCGATCGATGGCTTCGGTGACGGAGGCTTTCCATTGGCCGATCTGGCGTCCGGCGACGTCCGAGCTCACGCGCCCAGGCGTAGGTGGAGCTGTAGTTGCGGTGACCGTCACCGTGGGCGGTTCAGAATCGGTCGACATCACCGTCAGCCAGGCCTTGCCGTCGCGAAGTCCGACGACGACTTTGGGGACGACCAGGACGCTACTGCCAGGTCGTGAATCGAAGGCGAATGAGGCGAACACGACAGGTCCTGAACCAGGCCTAAGCACTGCGTCGTCGACGCTGGCCTCGGCGCACAGTCGCGCCCACCAGCGGCTCGCGCGACTGAAACGTTCTGCGCCACCGACCTCGAATCTGGTGGCTTCGCCCCAGCCGACAAGTCCTTCGCCCTCCCGCACCCAGGACACCGCATCGTGGCTTGGCAGGAGCGCAAGTAGGTCGTCAACGTCGGTGATCGGGATCGTCCGGACCCGCAACTTGCCCGATGCGGGCTGGTCATCCTCAGCGCGAATAGGTCCGGCGGGCTCGAAACTCACGCACTAAGGCTACGCGCAGTGAGCCCGTTCGTCCCGCTTGGAGATTCCCCCTGTGGTTTCGCAGGTCACCTGCGGCGTAGGTTTGAGCGGTGACGCGAGCTGATCTCAACAAGCAACCCCGACAAGTCGCCTCGATGTTTGACCAGGTGGCGGCCCGATATGACCTCACGAACGACGTCCTTGCGTTCGGCCAGACTGCGTCGTGGCGCCGGGCGACAGTTCGCGCGTTGGAGCCGAGTCCCGGCGACAAGATCCTCGATCTTGCGGCTGGCACTGGCTCGTCGACCAAGCCTTTCGACCAACTGGGCGCGTTTGCGATCCCATGCGATTTCAGTATCGGCATGCTGACTCAGGGGCGGAAGCGCTTGCCGCACCTGTCATTTGTTGCCGGTGATGCGATGTCGTTGCCGTTCGCCGACGCCACGTTCGACGCGGTGACGATCTCGTTTGGGCTGCGCAACGTGGTGGATACCGAGGGAGCTCTGCGCGAGATGCGCCGTGTTACCCGGCCAGGCGGGCGATTGGTCATCTGCGAGTTCAGTCAACCCGCGAACGAGTACTTCCGCACCGTGTACCTCGAATACCTGATGAAGTACCTCCCGGTTGTGGCCGAGAAGGTTGCCTCGAACCCAGAGGCGTACGTCTACCTCGCGGAGTCGATCCGCGAGTGGCCCGCGCAAGATGACCTCTCGCACATCATTTCCCGTGCTGGCTGGGTCGATGTCCAATGGCGCAACCTCACTGGCGGCATCGTCGCCCTCCACCGCGCCATCCGCCTCTAAACCCGCTGTCCCCGCGGACCCCACCCCTCACACCTCCCGCGCACCCCAAACCCCCGTCGAGTGTGGAGTTGTTGGGGTGATTTCGGTGGGCAACACCCCAACAACTCCACACTCGACGTAATGGCGGGTGCGAAGGTGCGCGCGAAGATGGTTGCCTGGCGCGACGGCGAGGGAGTGCGGGCGTAGACTCCCGCCCGTGACTTCGTGAAAGTTTTCACAAGCGCACGAACTCACTGCAAAACGCTTGTTTCTTGCCGGAAGAGAAACCGTAGTTGCTCGCCAGCTACGCCAACGAAAGCGACTGAGGACGACACACGTGACTACGACGCCAGTCATCGCGCCACCCAAGGCGGCGAAGGCAGATGTAATCGTCATCGGGGCTCGACCCGAGGGCTCAGCCGCGGCATATCACCACGCGCAGGCGGGCCGAGACGTCCTCTTCCCCGGCTGCGTTGAGCCCCACCGAGGTGGCCGATACACCGACCGAGTGATCCACCCCTTGACGAAGGTCACACCAGCAGCATGAATCAGAGGGTGACGACGTTTCGCGCCAGCGGGAGAAACCCTGCGGGCTTCCCTACTATTGCCAGCGCATCCCCCAACGTAGGCATCGGATCGGACAGTCAGGAGGTTCCAGGTGCTGCCTAATCCTTACCTGCCGATTTTTGCGCTTGGACTACTCGCATTCTTATTTGCTGTCGTCTCGGTGACGTTGGCTACGCTCGTTGGCCCGAAGCGATACAACCGCGCGAAGCTCGACGCGTACGAATGTGGCATCGACCCAACACCACAGCCCATCGGCGGCGGTCACTTCACAATCAAGTACTACCTCACGGCGATGCTCTTCATCGTCTTCGATATCGAAATCGTCTTCTTGTATCCCTGGGCCGTCTCGTTTGACGCCCTTGGGCTCTTTGCCGTGGTTGAAGTAATCCTGTTCATCGTCACAGTGCTGTGCGTCTACGCGTTTGTGTGGCGCCGCGGCGGACTTGAGTGGGACTAGTGACTGAAATGACCGATGTGAGAGTAGGCGTGAGATGGGCCTAGAAGAGCAACTCCCGAGTGGCTTCCTGCTGACCACGGTTGAGGCTGTCCACGGGTACGCCGCGAAGAGTTCGTTGTGGCCGGTGACGTTCGGCCTGGCGTGCTGTGCGATCGAGATGATGGCCACAGGCGCTGGTCGTTACGACCTGGCCCGCTTCGGCATGGAGGTTTTCCGCCCATCCCCGCGGCAGGCCGACTTGATGATCGTAGCCGGGCGCGTGAGCCAAAAGATGGCACCAATTCTTCGCCAGGTGTACGACCAAATGCCGAACCC
>JBAYVO010000262.1:0-3867 GCA_041674545.1 Candidatus Nanopelagicales bacterium
GGCATCGACGCTGACCTGACGGCAACCCAGTCGATCTTCGGTGGCGGCGTCATCGTGAAGTCGAAGGTTTCCCAAGGGACGCCGATCATCACAGTTCGCCCGAACAGCAGCCCGGTGGAAGCCGCCGCCGCCGCCGGTGCGCGCGTTGATGTGGCAGTCGAACTGTCAGAAGCTGCCAAGAAGGCCACCACGACCGACAAGGTTGAGGAAAGCAAGGGCGCACGCCCCGAACTCACCGAGGCCGCCATTGTCGTTTCCGGTGGTCGCGGTGTTGGCGGGGCTGAAGGCTTCAGCGTTGTTGAGGCCTTGGCCGATTCGCTCGGCGGCGCCGTTGGTGCCTCGCGCGCTGCCACAGACGCGGGTTGGTACCCACATCAGTACCAAGTTGGTCAGACCGGTAAGACGGTCTCGCCGCAGCTGTACATCGCCAACGGTATCTCTGGCGCAATTCAGCACCGCGCTGGAATGCAGACGTCAAAGACAATCATCGTCGTGAACAAGGATCCAGAAGCACCGATCTTTGAACTCGCAGACTATGGAGTCGTTGGCGATCTCTTCAACGTCGTGCCTCAGTTGACGACTGAAATCACTAACCGCAAGGGCTAGTCGTAGCACGTTCAGGACCGGCCTAGGCCTCCGCTCGTCGGAGGACCTAGGCCGGTTTTGTTTCTAGCGCTTAGACTTGTCGGGTGAGTGTGGCGAGCGCGTATTTGGATCATGCGGCGACAACTGCTGTGCGACCAAGGGCGCTAGCAGCTTTTGTGGCTCAGGCGGGCGAGTTGGGGAACCCATCGAGTCTGCATGCATCCGGGCGACGGAGCCGTCGAATCGTTGAAGAGTCGCGCGAGACGTTAGCCGCGCGACTCGGAGTGCGGCCCAATGATGTGGTGTTTACCTCGGGCGGCACCGAGGCTGACAACCTTGCAATCAAAGGGCTGTATTGGTCTGCAGTGGCCGCTGACCCGCAGCGCCGAACGATCGTTGCTTCCTCGATTGAGCATCATGCGGTCCTTGACGCGATCAATTGGCTGGTCGATCACGATGGCGCTCAGGTCGCGTGGATTCCCGCGACGCTCAGTGGACACATCGACGTTGACTGGCTCGAGGACTACCTCGCTGCTCACGCAGCGGATGTGGCGCTGTGTGCGGTCATGTGGGCGAACAATGAGACGGGCGTCGTTCAGCCGCTAGATGTCGTTTCGCAACTGTGTGATCGGGCTGGGATCGCGCTTCATAGCGATGGCGTCCAAGCGGCGGCATGGCTCGCCCCGTCGACCCCTTGGCGTGCGGCACGAGCATCCTTGGCGATCTCGGCCCATAAGTTTGGTGGCCCGGTTGGGGTTGGTGCGCTCGTCGCGAACGGGGTCACTCCTGTCCCACTCCTGCACGGCGGCGGTCAGGAGATTGATGTGCGCTCGGGCACCGTCGCTACGGCGCTTGCCGCGAGTATGGCCGCAGCGTTTGACGAGACCACGGATCAGCGTGAACACGAGCGCACCCGGATCGGTGTGCTCATCGAGCACCTCGAGAAGGGTGTTGCAGCGGTTGCCCCCGACGCCGAGTTTGTTGGTGTTGGTTCGCAGCGCCTGCCCAACATTCGGGCCGTGACGTTCCCGGATTGCCAGGCGGATGCGCTGCTCATGCTGCTCGATGCAGCCGGTATCGCTTGCTCAGCAGGCAGCGCCTGCACCGCTGGCGTCCCGCGTCCGAGCCACGTGTTGTTGGCAATGGGCCTTTCACCCAACCAAGCTGAGGGAACCCTGCGATTCAGTCTGGGGTGGAACTCGAGCGAGCATGACGTAGCAGCACTCGTCGCGGCACTTCCCGCGGCGCTGGATCGAGCCCGCAGTGCAAATCGTGGCCGCAGTGCGCGCCAGGCCGCGGCGGGAACGTCATGACGGCGCCGCTGAAGGTGATAGCCGCGATGTCGGGAGGCGTTGACTCCGCTGTCGCAGCGGCGCGGGCGGTTGACGCAGGCCATGACGTGATGGGCGTTCACCTCGCGCTGTCGAAGAACCCCGAGACCGGCCGAGAGAACAACCGCGGATGTTGCACCCTTTCCGACGCTCGCGATGCGCGCCGAAGCGCGGACATCCTCGGCATTCCGTTCTACGTCTGGGACATGGCCGAAGAGTTCAGTGACGGCGTGCTGGATGACTTCGTCGCAGAGTACCTCGCGGGTCGCACGCCCAATCCGTGTATGCGCTGCAACGAAAAGATCAAGTTTGCTGCCGTCCTCGACCGCGCCATGGACCTTGGGTTTGACGCTGTGTGCACCGGTCACTACGCACGAATCGAAACCAGCGAAGCGGGGGAGCGCGAACTGCACCGCTCCGTCGATCCGGCGAAAGATCAGTCGTATGTGCTTGGCGTTCTCACCGCTGAGCAGCTTCGCCATTCGATGTTCCCGCTCGGCTCTTCGTTGAAGTCGCAGGTGCGGGTCGAAGCAGCAGAACGCGGACTACTCGTGGCCAACAAGCCGGATAGCTATGACATCTGTTTCATTCCCGATGGCGACACCGCTGGCTGGTTGCGGAACCGCATCGGGGTCGAGCCTGGAGCCATAGTTGACGCCGAGAGCGGCGAGGCACTCGGTCAACACGAAGGCGCCTACGCGTACACGATCGGGCAACGCAGGGGCCTCGGGATCACCGTTGCCCCGCAGGACGGCAAGCCACGCTACGTCGTCGGTGTTGACCCTGCGAGTCGCACGGTGAGCGTCGGTCCGCCAACCCTTCTT
This sequence comes from Candidatus Nanopelagicales bacterium, assembly GCA_041674545.1. Taxonomy (GTDB): domain Bacteria; phylum Actinomycetota; class Actinomycetes; order S36-B12; family UBA10799; genus UBA10799. The sequence continues at coordinate 2,741 of JBAYVO010000262.1, forward strand.
GACATCGACCACATCACCGCGGCAAACATCCGTTGGACACAATCACCCCCGGTGCCGATGACCCGCTGCTTTGCCCAAGTCCGAGCGCACGGTGACCAATTGCCCGCGACCATCGTCGAGGTTGGCCACGATGGTCCGTTGGTGGTTGAGCTCGCTGGAACTTTCAGAGGGGTTGCTCCAGGTCAGACTTTGGTGCTCTACGACGACACCCGAGTTTTGGGTTCGGGGACGATCACGCGAACCTCGCGTCGCGCTAGTACTTCTGAAGATGAAGCTTGCGCATCACCGCGTCCGACATCACCAGCGCCGTCGGCGTAACGATGTGGTAGCGCAGCGATACAACGCGCACCACGATTGCCGCCATCACTGCAAGGACTTGGCAGATCGCAACAGGCACACCGACGTTGACGAGCACCACGTACGTCGTCGCGGCAGCGAAAGCCGCAACGGTATAGAAGTAGCCAGGCAAAAGTAGCGCCGGTGGATCGTGGCAGAGGATGTCTCGAATGACTGCGCCACCCACGGCTGCGACCGTGCCGATAAAGATCACCGGGATCGGAGCCAAGCCGTCAACTTCGGCCTTGTAGCACGCCAACAGGACCCAGATTCCGATCATGAATGTGTCGAGTGCGTTGTAGACGGGCGTGAACCTTGCCGCACCCTTCGCGAAGAAGAGTCCGACGACGGCACCGACGCAGGCGTACAACTGCAGTGCGGGATTGGTGAGCAGCGCAGGTTCGCCGTTCTGGAGCAGTACGTCTCTGATCAGACCACCGCCAACACCAGTCGCGAACGCGACAAAGAGGACGCCCATGATGTCGAGGTTCTTGCGAGTTGCGTGCATCGCTCCGGTAAGGGCACCGGCCATGATTGCCGTCGTATCGAGGAAGCCCGGTATTGCCAGGCTCTGTTCGATCACTGACTGCCGTCCGAGGGTGGTGGCTTGGACGGGTCAATAGGTGCCTGGGGCGCAGTTTGCATATCCGCGACCCTCGGCTGCGTTTGCTCAGCGGGCGCTTCGGGCGCTTCCCGAGCCTTGCGCTGCCAGAAGTTCCACACCCGATCCGAAAGTTCTGATGCGGAGCCGGTCTCGAGTCCAAACCACTGAGCGCCCGCTCGCATCACTA
>JBAYVO010000263.1:0-3862 GCA_041674545.1 Candidatus Nanopelagicales bacterium
AGTCGCCGCCGGAGGGCTCGATCCCCTCACCTCGATGCGCGACGTGGTGGCGTTCGCCCAGCAAATTGACCATGCCGAAATCCATGTGTTGAACGGAACTCACTTCGTTCCGTTGGAGTTCCCCGACGAGATCATGTCGATGCTCGACGGTGTACTCATGCGCTCAGAACTCGCCGACGAACAACTCGTCGACGAGCGCGTCGCCGTGATCGACATCCGCACGTACGATGGCCAGAAGTTCTACGAGCACCAGGCCACAGCCTTCGAAGAAGGCACCGCGTAGCGCCCAGAAACCTGAACGGCTGACAGAACTGTTAGCGCTCTACTCGGTGACGCCGAGCTTGGCAAACAGCAGCTCGCGAACTCGGCCTGCGTCAGCCTGACCGCGAGTCGCCTTCATCACCGAACCAACGATCACCCCGGCCGCCGCGGGCTTCCCCCCGGTGATCTTCTCGACTACGTCTGGGTTGGCTGCGATGGCTTCATCAATCGCGGCAATCAGCGGACCGTCGTCGGACACGACGGCCAAACCACGCGACGCAACTACCTCGTCGGGGTCACCTTCTCCCGCCAGCACACCCTCGATCACCTTGCGTGCGAGCTTGTCATTGAGCGCGCCTTCGTCAACAAGTGCCGCAACCCGTGCCACCTGCGCGGGAGTGATCTCGAGTGAGTCAAGCGCGACCGAATCGTTGTTGGCAATACGCGTGAGCTCGCCAAGCCACCACTTGCGCGCCGACGTGTGCTCCGCACCGGCCTCGACGGTGGCGACCACGAGGTCGAGCGCATCGGAGTTCACGATTGACGCCATTTCAAAATCGGTGAGTTCCCACTCTTGCTGCAAACGTGCGACCCGCAGGCCCGGCGCTTCCGGCAACCCTGCCCGCAAAAGCTCCACCCACTCGGGGTCGGCCGCGATGGGAATCAGGTCCGGTTCTGGGAAGTAGCGGTAATCCTCAGCATCGGACTTCTCGCGACCAGACGTTGTATCACCGGTGCTTTCCTGGAAGTGGCGAGTCTCCTGAATGATCGTCCCGCCTGCGTCGAGGACGCTCGCTTGCCGAATGATCTCCGACCGGATAGCTCGCTCCACGGAGCGAAGCGAATTCACGTTCTTGGTCTCAGTCCTCGTGCCCCATTCAGTCGCGTCCTTGAGCATCAACGAGACGTTCGCGTCACAACGCAACGAGCCCTGCTCCATCCGAACGTCGGAGACCCCAAGAGACCGGACGAGTTCGCGCAGTTGGGTGACGTATGCCTTACCCACCTCGGGCGCGAGCTCGCCCGTTCCTTCGATGGTCTTCGTCACGATTTCGATCAGCGGAACACCTGCTCGGTTGTAATCAACGAGGGAGTAATCGGCGCCCTGAATCCGGCCGGTGTCGCCACCGGTATGCAGAAGTTTGCCGGTGTCCTCCTCCATGTGAACTCGCTCGATCTCGACCCGCACGCTGTGGTGTTCACCCGCGTCGTCGACGACATCAACATCGAGGTAGCCATTGCTACACAGCGGCTCGTCGTATTGCGAGATCTGGTAGTCCTTCGGCATGTCTGGATAGAAGTAGTTCTTGCGCGCAAACCGGCACCACGCTGCGATCTCACAGTTAAGCGCGAGGCCAATCTTGATGGTTGCCTCGACCGCCGCTTGGTTCACCACAGGAAGCGACCCTGGTAAGCCAACGCACGTCGGACACACATGGGTGTTGGGCGCAGCGCCAAAGTCCGTGGGGCAGCCACAGAACATCTTCGACTTCGTCGACAGTTCGACATGGACCTCGAACCCAAGCACGGGCTTGTAGGTCTGCAACGCGGTGGCGAATTCAGGATTCACGATTGCGGTGTTCATAACGCTGGGGCCTCCTCGATCAGCAGGTGGCCCCACCGGTCAGTCAATGCGGTTTCTAGTGCGGCGCCGACGTTGTAGAGCCGATCGTCGGCCATCGACGGAGCCATGATCTGCAGCCCCACCGGTAGGCCATCTTCGGGTGCGAGCCCGATAGGCAAACTCATCGCTGCGTTGCCTGCCAAGTTCACCGGAATCGTGGCGACGTCGTTGAGGTACATCGCCAACGGATCATCGAGCTTCTCGCCGAGCTTGAATGCCGTCGTTGGCGCCGTCGGCGACACAAGCACGTCGACCTCGCTGAATGCCGTGTCAAAGTCGCGGGCAATCAACGTGCGAACCTTCTGGGCTTGCCCGTAGTACGCGTCGTAGTAGCCACTAGACAGTGCGTAGGTCCCGAGCATGATCCGGCGCTTGACCTCGTCGCCGAATCCGGCGGCGCGCGTGCGACTCATCACTTCTTCGACGTTTGCATCACCGTCGTCACCGACCCGGATTCCGAAGCGCATTCCGTCGAAGCGCGCAAGGTTGCTCGATGCCTCACTCGGGAGGATCAAGTAGTACGCGGCCAAGGCGTATTCGAAGTTGGGGCAGGAGACCTCAACGGGCTCGGCGCCAAGCTCTCGCAGGATCTCGATCGCCTCGTCGAACCGTTGGCTAACGCCCGCCTGATACCCCTCGCCCGAGAGTTGCTTCACCAGACCGATCTTCATCCCACGGACGTCAGCACGCTGCGCCGCGGAAACAACATCGGGGACGGCGACGTCCAGGCTTGTGGAGTCCTTAGCGTCGTGGCCTGCGAGTGCGGCGTGCAAGTACGCCGCATCAAGCACGGTGCGGGCACACGGACCCGCCTGATCCAGGGACGACGCGAGTGCGATTAATCCGTAGCGAGATACCCCGCCGTAGGTTGGCTTGACGCCGACGGTTCCAGTGACTGATGCGGGCTGCCGGATCGAACCACCGGTATCCGTACCAATCGCCAAGGGTGCTTCGAATGCCGCAACCGCTGCCGCTGAACCGCCGCCGGAGCCGCCAGGAATCCTGTCGGTGTCCCACGGGTTGCGGGTCGGGCCATATCCAGAGTGTTCCGTTGACGAGCCCATCGCGAACTCATCCATATTGGTCTTGCCCAAGATCACACAGTCGGCAAGGCGAAGGCGGGTGACAACAGTCGAATCGTACGGCGGTCGCCAGCCCTCGAGAATTCGTGAACCAGCCGTGGTCGGAATCCCCTGCTGGGTGAATACGTCCTTGAGCGCGACCGGCACGCCCGCCAATGGGCCGAGGGTGTCGCCCGCGGCACGCTTGGCGTCGACTGCATCAGCTTGTGCACGAGCACCGTCGTAGTCGACGTGAAGGAACGCGTGAATTGCTTCATCGACCGCATCGATTCGGGCGAGGTGTGCGTCTGTGACTTCGCGCGCGGTTACCTCGCCGGCAGCGATTGCCGCTGCGAGTTCAGTCGCTGTTCGCGAGGTGAGGTGCATCGAATCAGTGGAAGCGTTCATCTATTCACCGTCCAAGATGCGGGGAACACGAAAGCGCTCGTCCTCGGCTGCGGGAGCGCCGGCGAGGACTTGCTCTGCTGTTAGGCCGGGCGTCACTTCATCTTGACGCCAGACGTTGACCAGCGGCTGCGGGTGCGACATTGGCGGAACGTCGTCAGCGGCAACCTCACCCACCCGATCAACCGCGTGCAGGATCTGATCGAGCTGCCCGGCATAACGCGCGAGCTCGGAGTCGGTCAGGGACATACGGGCCAAACCCGCAAGATGAGCAACCTCATCTGGGGTCAGCGACGTGGGCGAAGTCATGACCGCCATCCTAAGGACCACCTTCCAAAGCCCGTGCCCACCCCGCGCCAATGCGGCCATGACAAGGCCAAGTGCTCATCGGAACCTGAGCGACAACATGCGCTGCGTGCTAGCCTCGCCCGGTGTTTGCCGCCGTCGTGTCGCCGCTGATCAAGCGTCGCTATGTCGACCTCGGACGCGTAAGCACCGCTCTCTGTCAGGC
>JBAYVO010000264.1:0-3858 GCA_041674545.1 Candidatus Nanopelagicales bacterium
CCATTGCGCGGCCCATGAATCCAACTCTCGGCCCGACGATTCACTCAACGCCGCAAGGAGATCGGTGAGGCGAGTGTTGCCCCACGCGTGCTTCGCGAAGTACGCGCGCAAGCCCTCGACGAACTCCTCCTCGCCGACCCACGCGACTAACTGGCGCAGCGCTGCCGCGCCCTTCGCGTAGGTGATGCCGTCGAAGTTCACGCGCACGGCCTCAAGGTCCACCATGTCGGCGGCGATGGGGTGCGTCGACGGCAATTGATCTTGGCGGTATGCCCATGCCTTGCGCTGGTTCAGGAAGGTCGTCCACGCATCAGTGAAGCGCGTCGCCTTTACGTTGGCGTAGTGCGACGCCCACTCGGCGAACGATTCGTTCAACCACAGGTCGTCCCACCAGTGCATCGTCACCAAGTTGCCGAACCACATGTGTGCGAGCTCGTGCAAAATCGTGTTCGAGCGCTGCTCGTAGGCTGCGTCGGTGACCCGTGAGCGGAAGACGTAGTCCTCGAGGAACGTCACACACCCGGCGTTCTCCATCGCCCCGGCGTTGAACTCCGGCACGAAGATCTGGTCGTATTTTGCGAACGGGTACGGAGTCGCAAATGTCGACTCGAAGAACTCGAAACCCTGCTTGGTTAGCGTGAAGATCTCGTCAGAATCGAGGTTCTTCGCCAGCGAGTTTCGGCAGAACACACCTAGTGGGTACGTGCCGTGCGGGCCGACGTACTCGTCGCGAACAACGTGATAGGGCCCGGCGACGATCGCGGTGATGTACGTGCTGATCCGAGGGGTCGGATCGAACACCCACGTTGCGCTCGACTCGCCCGCAGGGGTTGGCTCGGGTGTCGGCGAGTTTGAGATGACTTGCCAGTGGTCAGGTGCGGTCACGGTCAACTGCCAGTCGGCCTTGAGGCTCGGCTGTTCAAAGCAGGCGTAGACGCGGCGCGCATCGGCAACCTCGAACTGCGTGTAGAGGTAGGTCTCGCGGTCGACCGGATCGATGAACCGGTGCAGGCCCTCGCCCGTACGCATATAGCTGCACTGGGCGCGCACCACGACGGTGTTGTTTTCGGTAAGACCGGCCAGCGCAATCCGTGCGCCGTCGAAGACCGCATCGACATCGAGTGCAACACCGTTGAGCGTCACCGACGCGACGCTGTCGGCGATGAGGTCGAGCCAGGTCTCCGATCCAGGGGTCGTGGCATCGAACGTCACCGTGGTGGTCGAGCGGAAAGTCGCGGCGGGGGTCTCGCCGCCGGCTTGCGCGAGGTCAAGGTCGACGACGTATGACACGTTCGAAATGAGCTCTGCTCTGACGTCGCACTCGGCGCGGGTGAGGTTCTCGGTCTCAGACATGCGGGCAAGTATGGCGGGCGAAGCGTCATCCGTGCTGCATCACAATGCGTGTCTGTGGGTTTGTGCGACAGGCGTCCACAAGGCCAGGCGCAGTTGGTGAGAAACTCTAGGCATGACGCTTGTTTGGACAATTCTCGGCGCGATCCTCATCACCGTGGTGCTGGCCTTCTGCATCACCTTCTTCATCGTTCGCCCTCGCCTGGCAAAGAAGGTGAACGCGGGAGCGACCGAAGTTGCAAAGGAACTCCACGGCCGTCAGCCGCTGAAGTCCACCGCAGCCTCGTGCGAAGGCTGCAGCGACCCCGACCGAATGGCACTCAAAGGTGTCGGCGTGATTGCTCTGTCTGAGCAAGCACTGGTGTTTGGGTCTGGCGCGAACGGCACCACCGTGGTCATTCCGCGCTCGAAGGTGACCGAAGCCGGACCGGCCACGAGCGCCGAAATCCTGGGTCGCTCGATTCGGCGCGCACGCCCAATGCTGCTGGTGCGCTGGAATGACGGCAAAGACGTCAATCAGTTGATCGCATTCACAATCGACGACCCGCTCGGTTGGTCCGCAGCGATCCCGTTGCCAACGACACCCATCGACCAGGGGTAGGGCATCGGCTGGCGCGAGGGCGCGCCGGACTCCGACAGTGCTAGCTCGCTGACGTCGATCCGATTGCCGGGCGGCGATCCGAGGCCAGATACGCAGCCCCGGCAGTAACGGCCGATACCGTAAAGACGCTCGGCCACGCGCCAATCTGTTTGGCCAATGGGTGCGAAACGGCAAAAGCAGCGACGTACGTCGCGAGCAGAGCCCCTGCCGTGAGCGGCCCGGATTTGCGGTTCCACGCCCAGGCGCACGTGAGGCCTCCGGCAGCAAGCACTGCGCCGCCGAGTGGGCGGTTCCCCGTCGCGTCGGCAACGGCAAATCCAGCGATGAGTCCAGCAGCGGCGATTGGAGCAGTCGGGAAGTTAGGCATGGGTTCACCCTACGTCGCTAACCACTCATCGCTCACCGTGCCGTGCGCGAATACCTCTGCTTGGATGAGGCATGACCGTCGGGCTGATCGCTGCAGTTGCCGCAGCGTTTGCGTACGCGCTGGCCTCAATCCTGCAAGCGGTCGGCGCGGCTCGAACCTCCAAAGGTGACGCACTCGACCCCCGCCTCCTACTCCGACTCGTCAAAGAGATTCCCTACCTCATCGGGCTTGTTGCCGACGGCGTTGGCTTCGTGCTCGGTCTCGTTGCAATCCAATTCCTGCCGCTGTTCCTCGCCGAAGCATTGATCTCAAGTAGCGTCGGAATCACCGCGATCCTTGCAGTGATCTTCCTCAAGGTGAAGCTCGCGACGATTGAGAAGTGGGCGCTCGTTGGGCTCGTCGCTGGACTTGCGTGCTTGGCGATTTCGGCAGAGTCAGAGCAAGCGCAGCCACTTGAGACCGTGTGGCGATGGGTCGAGCTCAGCGGCGTGATCCTCGTGGTGATCGCAGCATTCGTCGCGTCCAAGTTGCCACCTGCCCGCGTGGGTGTTGGTTTGGCGATCGCGAGCGGACTGTCGTTTAGTGGGATGGCGATCGCTGCCCGCAGCCTCGACGTCCCCGATCCGTTTTGGGAACTCATGAAGGACCCGACGTTCTACTCCGTCTGCATCTACGGTCTGCTCGGCGTGATGTTGTTCGCCACAGCTCTGCAGCGCGCGAGCGTGACCACAGTGACGGCACTGGTGTTCGGCCTGGAAACAGTCATTCCTTCGATCATCGGAATCCTGTTCCTCGGCGACAGCACGCGCGAGGGAATGTGGCCGGTCGCTTCCGTCGGATTCATCCTCGCACTAATTTGCACCACGATCCTTGCGCGTCAGGCCGAACCAGAAGTGGGGGAGACCGACCACGACCCGGCCGGTGAACGTGAGCCCGCGCCCGAGCCATCGTGACGAGGAAGACCAGGGCAGGCATAGGCGCCGCTGTACTCACGCTGATGTGCGGATCATTGATTGCCTGCTCAAGTTCAACCGGCGGGTCACCAGAGCCTGCGGTGTCGGTTAGCGATAGCGAAGGTTCGCTCGTGATCGGTGAGGGCAGCGAGCTACCTGCTGACTGGCCGGCCGACGTTCCAGCCCCGGAAGGTCTGCCACTGCAGAGTGTGGTGACCACAGACGGATCCACCATCGCGCTTTACCTTGGCCCGGGTAACGCCGCACAGCTCGCCGCTTCGGTTGCAACTGAGATGGCGGAAAACGGCTACGCAGTGCAAGGGTCGGCTACTGCGGGTTTCGAAACCACCACGACCTACGTCAAAGGTTCCACCTACGTTGACGTCAGCGTCAGCCAGACGGGCTCTGATGCCTCGATCACGTTGACCGTGAGGACGAGCCAATAGCCCAGGAACCGGGCCTGCGGGTGTGAATTTGCCATCAATTGGCAACTCAGCGGCGTGGGTTCTGCCTAACCGCTCACTTAGGTTTCGATCTCGTTGCACAATCAGGGGGTGAGTTGGCGAATCCCGGTCTATGGCGCAGTC
>JBAYVO010000265.1:0-3830 GCA_041674545.1 Candidatus Nanopelagicales bacterium
ACGCTGATCATCGGGACCCTCGCGTTCGGCATGGGCATCCACAACGCGATCATGCGCAAACACGGCGTGCCCGACATCGCTACGAACGTCATGACCCTCACACTGACAGGGCTCGTCTCGGAGTCCCGTGTGGCGGGCGGGCCGTCGACGCACTGGCAACGCCGACTCGCATCAATCCTGATCTTCATCTGTGGCGCGGCGCTCGGTGCTTGGCTACTTCGCTACGGCGCCGGCGCGCCACTCATCGCTGCTTCGCTCTTGTTCACTCTGGCATTGTGGCCTCTAATGAAGGGCCGGACCGCCGAAGTTCAGGTCGCTACCCAGATGGGGAAATAGCCGCTCTGACGTGCGAGCGCACCAGCCCACTCTAGGAGGGGTAGAGCTGCGCGAGGGTGCAGGTACCGACGCCCGCGCGCACCTTCACCCGATACTTCTTCGCAATCCGTTTGGCATCGGCCAACTGCGGCGCGCAGTACCAAGTGCCCTCGGCCCACTGCTGCTGCCCGCAGGCCCGCCGCCAGTCGTTCATGCTGTGGTACATGATCGAACACCCTTTGGAGACGTGGGTGAGCCCGAGTGCGTGACCGATTTCGTGAATCAACAATGGCTGACTCAGGTCGTCGTAGGGGTTGTCTTCGACTCCACCTTGGCGCCACCACGTGCCCATGTAGACCGTGCCGCCATCCTTCGGGTAGTACGCGCAAGGGGTTGTGTTCGCCGGACAGTTCTTGGCTCGGATCTTGATGTTCGCCTTACCGCGGGTCTTGCGAACGAACTTGAGACCCTTAACTGAACCACCCCAGGCCTTGAACGCAGCCCTGACCATATTGGGACGGGCGGTGTAGTCGCGATAGGTGATCCGCTTCGACCACTTGCCGGTTGAGGAACGCGGGGCGGGCGCACGTTGCGTTAGCTCGGCAGTGGTCGCTTTGGTTGAGGACCTCGCGTCGCCTCCGGCCACGGGAGTGGCCATCGCCGACGGAAACCCGCCGACTACCAATGCCACGGTTACAAGTGTAGCGACAATAGTCGCAACCAAAGACTTCATGTACTCCCCCAAGTAGTGAACTCATCGAGGGTACCTTGCCGCCCATCCTTACAAAAAGAACCATCAGAATCGCGTACTCCAGATTCGGATGAGACCAACGCCGACCCGACTACCAGTAGCACTCTTTCGGGTGGTCGCCAAGGTGCCGATGCGGACCTATGCTGGGATTCCATCGCCAACTTGCGAGTACAAACTCGCGGTGAATCTGAGGCCTGTATGCGCGCTGCTATTGCCGCTCTGTCCGCCACTGCTGTATTCGCGTTCCCCACGCTCCTAATCGCCGCACCGACTGTGGGGTCGAACCCCACCTCAGCCGCGATTGCGGCTCGCGGTGACGCGGGACGCCTACTGGCACTGGTTTACCGAGGACCGGCGGGCTGCAAGGGCTGTTCCGAGGCCGCCGCGAAGATGCTCAAGACATCTCGATACAAGTTCCAGATTCGCTACATCGGTCCCAACGAGACACTCAAGCTGACGCCTAGTTCGTTTGCTGGCGCGTCCCTTTACGTACAGCCAGGCGGCGACACCAGCGTCGCCAAAGCCGACCGCCTCCTCGGCGCCGATGCGCAGCAGGTGATCAAGGACTACGTCGCTTCCGGTGGCCACTATCTCGGCATTTGCCAGGGCGCCTACCTCGCGGGAACTGACCCCGGAATGGGCATGCTCTCCCCCGGCAATACCGGCCAGTACATCGCAACCAAGGGTGCCTCGACCAAGTCCGTTGCCGACACCGTAATTCCGATCAAGTGGGGCAAGCGGACGATTTCGATGTACTTCCAGGATGGTGCGTACATCATCCCGAGCAAGGTGCGCGGAGAGAAGATCCTCGCGCGCTACACGAACGGCAAGGTCGCGGCGCTATCCAAGCCCTACGGAGCTGGCCGGGTCGGAGTGATCGGACCGCATCCCGAGGCCCCGGCGAAGTGGTACCGCCTTGCGGGACTCAAGAACAAAGACCGCGACGGCCTCGATGCCCGCTACGGCCACAAGCTGATCAACTCGATTATGAGGTAGCCCGCACGGTCAGTTTGACCGTTGATCCGGGTGCAACTCGCGACCCTGGTGAAGGTGCCTGCGCGACCACGGCGCCGGGCCGAATCCAGGGAGTCTTGGCGCGCGGTTCTTCTGCTACCTCCACGATCAAACCACGTGCTTCCAGTGTTGGTCGGGCATCGTCAATCGACTGCCCGACGACGTCAATCATGATGATTTGATCATCAACTGGTCGCCCTGGTGCCAACAGGTAGGCAGGGTCTGCGGAGGCGATTTGGCGAACCGGTTTGTCGTTGAGGTAGCTCGTCATTCCCGCTCGCCAAAGGTCTGCCGGAAGGGTGCTGCCGTAAACCGTTGCGTGGCCCATGACACCGTGCAACGTGTACTTGGGCGAGCGCGGATCGCCGGTCCAGACTGCCGCCGCGAGTTGCGGAGTGAACCCGGCGAACCATGCCGAGCCGTTGTCTTCACCCGTTCCAGTCTTACCGGCCGACGGCCGCCCAGGGAGCGCAGCGGGACGTCCGGTGCCGGTGTCCACAACACCCTTGAGCACGCTCGCCGCTGTATCGGCGACGGCAGGGTCGATTGCTTGGCGGCATCGCTGTTCGACGGGATTGTTGATGACAACCCCGCTTGGCAGACGCACGGACTTGACCAAAGTAGGTGGGCACCACCGACCATGCGCAGCAACCGCCGCGTAGGCACCAGCCATGTCCGTGACGGACACATCGCGCACACCGAGGGTGAAGGTGCCTTCCTTCTTGCCGGGGTACGCACTGGTACCGGGTTCGCCGATACTCGTGATTCCGAGGCGCTTTGCCGCGTCTGCAACCGCCGGGATTCCGACCCGTTCTTCAAGCTGCACGTACGCAGTGTTGATCGACATCTCCGTCGCCTTCGCGATCGAGATGTTGCTTGCTGACAACCCCTCAGCGTTGTGGTACCCGCCGGGTGGATTGTCGTACTTTTGGCTCGTGTAAGAGGTACCGCCAGGCAACGTGGTGCTCAGCGGAATGCCGTCTTCAAGCGCAGCAACCAGCGTGAACAACTTAAACGTCGAGGCAGGCGAGAACTTCTTGATCGTGGCGAGCGGAATTTCAGTTTCGCCCTTGCCGTCACCGAACGCCCGATTACTCGCCATGCCCTTGATATAGCCAGTGCCGGGCTCCACCATGGTGATCGCGTTCGCAGCGCGGTGCGTAGCCGGAATGACCTGCCTGGCAGCCTCGGTGACGGCACGTTGCGCTGTTGGATCGACTGATAGTTCAACCGTGAGCCCACCCGCTCGCAACAAGCTCGCACCTTCGGCGCCTAACCAGTCAGCGTTCTTGAGTTCGCTCAGTGCGCTGTCGCACACCATTCCCCACTCGCGCCCGGCGATCTGACAACCCTGTTCGGGTAGCGACGGCTTCAACGCGATCGGCTCAGCACGTGCGGCTTGTGCTTGAGCCTGCGTGATCATGCCTTGGCTCGCCATGGCGTTGAGGACTTGGTCACGCCGTCCGGCCGAACGCTCGGGGTTCAATCGCGGATCAAGGCTGACCGGCGATTGAAGAACTCCGGCGAGTGTGGCCGCCTGCGTGATGTTCAGTTGGTCCGCATCGATCGAGTAGTACCTACGCGCAGCAGCCTGAATCCCGTACGCACCGGAGCCGAAGTACCCAACGTTCAAATAGCCCGTGAGGATGTCATCCTTCGACATCTGCTTTTCAAGCTCGGCGGCCAAGTGGGCCTCAGCGATCTTGCGTTTCCAACTGCGCGCAGTCAGGGCAGCACGGGCTTCTTCACT
>JBAYVO010000266.1:0-3812 GCA_041674545.1 Candidatus Nanopelagicales bacterium
CGGATCGCGCAGACCGCGGGCGTGCCGCTCGTTCCAGGTGCCGAGTTGACCGGTGAGGTGGATGACGCAGAACTTGCCGAGATCGCAGCGGGCGTCGGATACCCATTGCTGGTGAAGGCGTCGGCAGGCGGCGGCGGAAAAGGAATGCGAGTCATCACCGCACCTTCGGAACTAACCGACGCTGTCGAAACCGCCCGGCGCGAGGCACTGAACTCCTTCGGCGATCCGACAGTCTTCTTCGAGCGCTACCTCACGGGCGCGCGCCACGTCGAGGTTCAGGTTTTCGGTGACACCCACGGCAACGTGGTCCACCTGTTTGAGCGCGAGTGTTCCATCCAACGCCGCCACCAGAAGATCGTCGAAGAGTCCCCATCGCCGGGAGCCACGGCAGCGACGCTTGAGCGGATGTACGCGGCGGCAACGTCGCTGGCGAGCGAGATTGGCTACGTCGGTGCGGGCACCGTGGAGTTCCTCGTCTTCGGCGAGGGTGAGTACCAGGAGTTCTACTTCCTCGAGATGAACACCCGCCTACAGGTCGAACATCCAGTGACCGAGGCAGTGACGGGGATCGACTTGGTGGCGTGGCAACTCCAAGTCGCCAGCGGGAATCCCCTCCCGATGCAGCAGGAGCACATCACGCGCTGGAATCACGCGATCGAGGTCCGCCTGTACGCCGAGGACCCGGCGAATAACTACCTACCGAGCGTTGGACGGCTTTACGCATTTGGGGACCCACCGCTAGCAGGGCCAATGAGTCGATACTGCCGGGAAGACTCGGGGTTCACTGCAGGCGATGACGTCTCGCCGTTCTACGACCCAATGCTCGCAAAGATCATCGCCAGTGCAGACACTCGCGAAGCCGCCGCACGTCAGCTCGCGACCAAGCTGCGGTCGCTGGAGATTGCTGGCGTCACGACCAACCGGGACTCCCTCGTGGCGATCTTGGAGTCGCGTGAGTTTGCGAATGGTTCGACCACCACCGACTTCCTCGATCAGCATCCGCACTTGTTGTCACCAAAGATTCTCGACGACGTCACTCGCGACAACCTCTTGTTGGCAGCGACTCTCGCCAATGCGATGACGACGCAACAGCGCGCTCCTTGGCGAGCGTTGGCGCACCTGGGCTGGCGCAACATTGCCGGGGTTCCTCAGCGGGTGGATTGGGAGTTTCAGTCTGCGGGCGATGCGCTCGCCGTCGCGGCTGCTTACGTGCCGACGGACGCAGCGACAGGCCGGATCGAGCTGCGGCCTGCTGCACCTGAGGCAGGCTTCGCGGGCCCGGTCGAGGGCGTCGAATACCGCGTGAGTGTCAACGATCCGAGCGAAGATCCTCAGTGGTGGATGACTCACCACATCGAACTCGACGGCGTAGGCCGCGACTACTCCGTGCAGAGCGAAGATGGTTTCACGTGGGTCAGCGATGGCCGCAACAGTGCAACGTTCCGGCGTCTCCCGCGCTTCGCTGATCCCGATGTTGCGGGCGTCGCCGGAGGCTCAACCGCACCCGTGCCCGGAACAGTGGTGTCGGTGGAGGTAGCCGAAGGCGACGAGGTCACCGAAGGCCAAACCTTGGTCGTCCTCGAGGCGATGAAGATGGAGCACCGCATCACCGCCGCGACCGACGGCACTGTCGCCGAGGTCCACGTCACCCCAGGGACATCCGTCGACGCCCACCAAATCCTGGTGACCCTCGCATGACCCCCACAATCCAGCCGCATTCCGCCCACCCGCAAAACCCCTTCGTTGAGTGTGGAGTTGTTGGTGGTTCCGAGACGGGATTTCGCCCAACAACTCCACACTCAACGAGAGCTGGGGCGCGCGGTGGGGTCGGCGCTGGGAAGGTCGAAGACACACGAAGGAGAGACAGATGAGTGAGACGAAGCGGCCGGTACGGATCGCGAACTGCAGTGGGTTCTTCGGTGACCGCCTGGCGGCCGCAAAGGAGCAGGTTGAGGGTGGGGAGATCGACGTCCTGACCGGCGACTGGCTCGCCGAACTCACCATGTTGATCCTCGCGCGTCAGCGTCTCAAGGGTGGCGAAGGTTCCGGCTGGGCAGCAACGTTCGGCAAGCAGATGGAACAGGTCCTCGGCACCTGCCTCGAGCGCGGCATCAAGATTGTGAGCAACGCGGGTGGCCTTGACCCAAAGGGTTGCGCCGACGCCATCCGTGCGAAGGCTGACGAGGCGGGTCTCGGTCACGTGAAGATCGCCTACATCACCGGCGACGACCTCATGCCGAACCTGTCCGAACTCCGTGCCAACGGCGAACCGCTGCTCAACCTCGACACTGGTGAGGACCTCGCGGCGATCGGCTTCGATCCCCTCACCGCCAACGCCTACATCGGCGCCCGCGGAATCACTGCTGCACTGGAGGCCGGGGCGGATGTCGTCATCACGGGCCGCGTCACCGATGCCGCCCTCGCGATTGGCCCGGCGGCCTGGTGGCACGGGTGGGATTATGACGCCGCGCTTGATGGCGACACCGACCAACTCGACGCGCTCGCTGGTGCCCTCGTCGCCGGTCACGTCATCGAATGCGGAACCCAAACAACCGGGGGCAACTACTCATTCTTCCAGGACGTTCCCGGGCTTGAACACCCCGGCTTCCCCATCGCCGAGGTCGCTGCCGACGGCTCCAGCGTGATTACCAAACACGAAGGCACGGGCGGCGAGGTCAGCGTGGGAACCGTGACAGCGCAACTGCTCTACGAAATCGGTGCACCGGCGTACCTGAACCCGGACGTCACAGCCCGTTTCGATTCGATCAAAATCCACGACCTCGGCTCTGACCGGGTTCAGATCGATCGTGTCCGCGGTGAGGTTCCGCCCTCGCGCCTCAAGGTCGCGATTAACACCCTCGGTGGCTTCCGCAACACCGCGACTCTCGTCCTCACCGGCCTCAACGTCCAGTCCAAGGCGGACCTCGCGCTGCGCACCGTCGCTGGCGTGAGCCTGCAGGACGCACTCGAGTACTACCCGGAACCCACCACGCTCGCCAAGATGTCGACGTTGAACGTCAGCGAGCTCGACGTGCAACTCCTGCGCACAGGTCAACGGAATCCGACGACCCTCGCCGAGGCCCAATCATTCCTAAGGATCACGGTGAAGGACGCCGACCCAAAGAAGGTCGGGCGGCCATTCACCTCCGCGATCATCGAGTCCGCGCTCGCAACGTATCCAGGCATGTTCCCCACCGCGCCGCCAGCTCAAGGCACCCCGTTCGGCGTCTACTGGCCGACGACGATCGAGGCGTCGCGAGTAAGCACAACGATCCACGTCGATGGTGTCGAACCATTCGAGGTTTCCCCAGGCGGATTCAGTGGCGAACGCCCCTCACTCAAGGTCGACCAACGTCCGGCGGCGACGTACCGCGAGGTGTCAGAAGCCAGTGCGGCGCTCGTCCCCCTCGGAGCACTCGTGGGCGCTCGCTCAGGTGACAAAGGTGGAGCGGCGAACGTCGGCTTCTGGGTCCCGGACTTCAACGACGGTCTCGCCGATCTGCGGTACTCATGGTTCGAGGCATGGCTAACTGCTGACCGCGTCCGTGACCTCCTTCCCGAAGCAGACCCACTCGGGGTTGACCTCTACCGTCTACCCAACTTGCGTGCAATCAACGTTGTCATCCACGGCCTCCTCGGTCGCGGCGTCGCCGAGACAAACCGTCTCGATCCGCAGGCCAAGGGCCTAGGCGAGCAGTTCCGTGCCCGGCTAATCCGGTTGCCGTCTGACCTGATCCCCGAGATCGCACTGCCGCTGTCTGAGGACGTGGTCTGATGGCGCTGAAGACTGTCGCCGCGCCACTTGCGGCAAC
>JBAYVO010000267.1:0-3764 GCA_041674545.1 Candidatus Nanopelagicales bacterium
AACTCAGCGCGCAGTGCGTCAAAGTCGGTGTTCGGAGCGTTGTACTTCAACTCACGAGCGACCTTGGTCTGCTTGGCCTTAGCTCGGCCGCGCCCCATGGCTCGACCCCCTCGCCCGGTCAATTCCGGAATCGACGTTGTCTGACAAATTCATGGCTTGCAGGTTGTTACGTGGTGCTTTTGACTCTGTTCTCGCTGACGCGAATCGCAATCATACGCGCGTAGTCGGATCCTACGCGCGTACCCAATGCGCGAATCACTCGCATCAGCAATCAGCCCAAGACTACCCCCAGGAGCGACTGTTTGGCATCAGGTGCGCAAAATCTCCTGACTAGTGCAAATGGGGCAAATGGGTTGCTTCTACCCACGTTGGCCGCAACACTCAAACTAATGACTGCTGAGGTGAACGATTCCGAGCCGCTGCTGACCCCCGCTGAGGTCGCAGCGATGTTCCGCGTTGACCCCAAGACAGTGACCCGCTGGGCCAAAGCTGGCAAACTCAGTTCGGTTCGCACCCTTGGAGGGCACCGCCGGTACCTGGCAAGTGAAGTACGCGCCTTGCTAGATGGCGGTCCGGCGAAGCGAGAAGATATTCCGCCGCCACCGCCAACGATGACTCGTGTGGTTACGTCATTGGAAGCAACGGGCCTCGAACCACTTCCGCCACCGCCACCGACCTCAGGGTCCTCGGCCGGGCTTCCCTCGCGCTAGTTGCGGTAGCTACCAACCACGTTGACCGAACCCCCGCCGCCACCCTTGGCGGGCGAATCTGACGTGTCCGAACCCGCGGCATCGCGAACTTGACCACATACCCATGCATCGACACCACGGGCAGCGAGCGCACTGATCGTCGCATCGGCTGAACTCTCCGCCACGATCGCCAGCATTCCGACGCCCATGTTGAACGTGCGTTCAAGTTCTGTCGTCTCGACCGAACCAACGCCGCCGATCAGGGTGAAGATTGGATGTGGGGCCCAGCCGTCGCGGGCGACATCGAGGTGCAGTCCGGCCGGGAGAACGCGTGCGATGTTGGCCGCGAGACCTCCACCTGTGATGTGCGAGAACGCTTTGACGTCGATGTCGGGTGACGCGGCCAGCGCGAGGCAGTCGAGTGTGTAGATCCGGGTGGGTTCCAGCAGTTCCTCGCCGAGGGTTCGACCAAGTTCGGGAACATCCCGGTCGAGGGCCCAGCCTGCGTGCGTCAACAGCACGTGGCGGGCCAGGGAGTACCCGTTGCTGTGCAGCCCAGAGGCGCGCATGGCAATCGCTATGTCGCCTGATCGGACTCGATCCGGGCCTAGTACGTCGTCCGCCTCAACCACCGCGGTTCCGGCGCCGGCGACGTCGTACTCGTCGGGATCGAGGAGGCCGGGGTGCTCGGCTGTCTCACCGCCGAGCAGGGCGCAACCGGCCTGGATGCAGCCGTTGGCGATGCCGGTCACGATTGCAGCGATACGTTCAGGAACCACCTTGCCGCAGGCGATGTAGTCGGTCATAAAGAGCGGCTCAGCGCCGGTGACCACGAGGTCGTCGACAACCATCGCGACGAGGTCGATGCCGATCGTGTCGTGCTTGTCCATCGCCTGCGCGACGGCGACCTTGGTGCCCACGCCGTCGGTAGACGTTGCGAGCAGTGGTTTGCGGTACGTGGCGATCGCGGAGGCATCAAACAGGCCAGCAAATCCGCCGAACGCGCCGACTGCCTCGGGCCTGGTCGCTTTTGCGACCGAAGCCTTCATCAGTTCGACCGCGCGCTCGCCTGCTTCGGTGTCGACGCCGGCGGCCGCGTAGGTCGCGCCTTGGGAGGTGGTCACGGTTGCCCCATCGCTCCGATCACCGCGGGTGCGGTGGAGGCGATCAGGCCTGCCGGAGTCGGGTCGTCATCTTCCAGGAGGTACTTGCCGAGCAACTCAGGCTCCGGCAATTCGACCGGGTAGACACCATCGAAGCAGGCACGGCACAGGTTGTCTTTCTTGACGTTCGTGGCTTCGATCAGGTTGTCGAGGCTGATGTAGTGCAGTGAGTCCGCCCCGATCGACTCGCGAATCTCATCAATCGTCTGGTTGTTGGCGATCAACTCGGCGCGGGTCGCGAAGTCGATGCCGTAGAAACATGGCCACTTGACCGGCGGTGACGAGATGCGGACGTGGACCTCTGCCGCACCTGCCTCGCGCAGCATCTTCACGATGGCTCGCTGGGTGTTACCGCGGACGATGGAGTCGTCGACGATCACCAGTCGCTTGCCTTCAATCACCTCGCGCAGTGGGTTCAGTTTGAGGCGGATACCGCGTTGGCGCAGCGTCTGCGACGGGGAGATGAACGTGCGGCCGACGTAGGCGTTCTTGACGAGGCCTTGCGCGAACGGGATCCCGGAGGCCTGCGCGTACCCGACTGCGCCGGGCGTGCCCGACTCGGGGACCGGTATGACGAGGTCGGCCTCGACGGGGTGCTCGCGGGCGAGGCGTTGGCCTACCTCGACGCGGGTCGCGTGAACACTTCGTCCGTCAAGGGCGGTGTCCGGGCGGGCGAGGTAGACGTATTCGAAGAGGCACGCCTTGGGCTCTGCGGCCGCGAACGTCTGGGTGCGGACGCCGTTCTTGTCGATCGCGATGAGTTCGCCCGGCTGGATATCGCGGCTGAATGTGGCCCCGACGATGTCTAGCGCGGCAGTTTCACTCGCGACGACCCAGCCGGTCTCCAGCTTGCCGAGGACGAGCGGGCGAATGCCCTGGGGGTCACGGGCGGCGTAGAGGGTGTTGTCGTCCATGAAGACGAGCGAGAATGCGCCGCGCATCTTCGGCAACTCGATCATCGCGGCTTCCTCGATCGAGATGCCCGGGTGCGCGGCGAGGAGGGCAGTCATCAACTCGGTGTCGCTGGATGAGGTGGGGATCTGGCCGAGAGGGAGTTCACCGGACTCGGCGACCTGGGTGGCGAGGCGTTCGGCGAGCTCGGCGGTGTTTGTCAGGTTGCCGTTGTGGCCTAGGGCGATGTTTCCGGTGGCGGTGCGGCGGAACGTGGGTTGCGCGTTCTCCCACACGCTGGCGCCGGTGGTGGAGTAGCGGGCGTGGCCGATTGCGAGGTAGCCGCTGAGGCTCTCGAGAGTGGCCTCGTTGAAGACCTGCGAGACGAGGCCCATTTCTTTGTAGACGAGAATCTGCCGACCATCGCTGACAGCGATTCCTGCGGACTCTTGGCCGCGATGCTGCAGGGCGTAGAGGCCAAAGTAGGTAAGTTTGGCTACTTCTTCGCCGGGCGCCCAGACTCCGAATACGCCACAGGCGTCTTGCGGGCCCTTTTCGCCGGGTAGCAAGTCGTGCGAAAGCAGACCATCGCCGCGCGTCACTGTTCGAGTGTACGGCCGGAACGCGATTTCTCAAACAGGTGGCATCGGAACGAGTGGCAGCAGGTGCGCCAGATCACTCCGTTCGCCGCTGGCAATGACCTTCCCCGCCTCCGTTGCCTCGGCCCAGGAGAGCGCTCCAACAGCCATCAGGATGAAGGTCCTCGCGTCACACTCCACGGTTGCCGGTGGCGTGCCTCGGCGGTGCCTGACTCCCTCAATGACCTGCACGGCAACGTACGGCGGCACCCGAACCTCAACGCTATTCCCCGGCGCCTTAGCCACGAGCAGTTGCGCCAGCACCTTCACCGCCGCCTTCTCCGACACCCGATCCGGCACCGCATCGCCCCCTTCACCCCCCAGGTACACCCCCACGCACTTCCCCACAACTCCCCCCTCGCGCCCACCCTCACGCCCACCGT
>JBAYVO010000268.1:0-3761 GCA_041674545.1 Candidatus Nanopelagicales bacterium
CACCGGCCTGGATGTGTTCTTCTGTGACCCACATTCGCCCTGGCAGCGAGGCAGCAACGAGAACACCAACGGGCTGCTACGACAGTACTGGCCCAAAGGCGCAGACCTGCGCAACGTCACCCAAACCGACTGTGATCACATCGCTGCTCGCCTGAACACCAGGCCACGTCAAACCCTGAACTGGCAAACTCCCGGACAGGTCCTCAACGAGGGGCTAATTGCAACAGCCGCTTGAGATCGCCGGCCGACGAGACCCCAACAAGTCCACACTCAACGAGTGTTGCCGCAGTTGTGCGCAACGAGAGGTTCGCGAGGTGCGCGTGGAGGGGGCACGTAGGGTGGGGAGGTGGCTGAAAACTCCAGTACGGCAGGCGTGAGCGCTAGCGAATCGAACCCGTTGAACGCGCAATGGTTTGCCCGTGGGCAGGCAGTGACGCCGGGGGGCGTCAACTCACCGGTGCGGGCGTTTGGTGCAGTTGGTGGGACGCCTCGCTTCTTCGTCTCTGGCAAGGGGCCGTACGTCACCGATGCTGACGGCAAGGAATACGTCGACCTGGTCGGCTCGTGGGGCCCGGCGATCCTTGGGCACGCGCATCCAGGGGTGATCGAAGCCGTCAAGATGACCGCCTCGCACGGGCTTTCGTTCGGAGCGCCAAGCCCAGGTGAAGTGCAACTCGCCGAAGAAATCGTGTCCCGCGTGGACGCTGTCGAGAAGGTTCGCCTGGTCAGTTCAGGCACCGAAGCAACGATGTCGGCAATCCGCCTCGCCCGCGGGTTCACCGGGCGAGCAAAGATCGTCAAGTTCGCCGGGTGCTATCACGGCCACGGGGACTCACTGCTCGCCGCTGCGGGATCCGGCGTCGCGACTTTCGGCCTGCCTGATTCGCCTGGAGTCACGCCGTCGATCGCTGCCGACACCATCGTGGTCCCCTACAACGACCTCGCAGCTGTCGAGCGGGTGTTCGCGGAGGTCGGCGACCAGATTGCCGCAGTGATAACCGAGGCCGTCGCTGCAAACATGGGAGTCGTCCCGCCCGCCCCAGGCTTCAACGCGGCGCTAGCTTCGTTGTGCCAGGCCAACGGCGCACTACTCATCTTCGACGAAGTCATGACCGGCTTCCGCGTCTCGCGCGCAGGTTGGTACGGCGTCGAGGCCGTCGCAGAGGGTTGGAAGCCGGACCTTTTGACGTTCGGCAAGGTCATGGGCGGCGGTCTACCCGCAGCCGCATTCGGCGGTCGAGCCGACGTGATGGATCACCTAGCGCCGCTGGGCCCGGTCTATCAAGCAGGCACTCTGTCGGGCAACCCCGTTGCGGTCGCGGCTGGACTCGCCACGCTAAACCACTGCGACGATGCGCTGTACGCGCACTTGGACTCAACCGCAGCAACCGTTGCCCGGCTCGCAAGCGAGGCGCTGCGCGCCGAAGGCGTGACCCACCAGATGCAGACCGGCGGCAACCTGTTCAGCATCTTCTTCACCGATGAGCCCGTCGTCGACTACGCGCAAGCAAAGGCACAAGAAGCATGGCGTTACCCGCCGTTCTTCCATTCGCTGCTTAACGCAGGCGTCTCGCTGCCTCCGTCGGTCTACGAATCCTGGTTTGTGTCCGGCGCTCACGATGATCGCGCGATCGATCGGATTGCCAAAGCCCTGCCCGCTGCGGCCAAAGCGGCAGCGGCAGCCTCGCCGACGACATAACCTGCAGATAGCAAATCCTGAGCAGGCGCCCAAGCACCGACTAGTGCAAACCACGCGACAGCATCCACAGAACGAGGCACTACATGAGCGAACAGACGATCGTCCACCTGCTGCGCCACGGCGAGGTCTACAACCCCGACAAGATTCTCTACGGCCGCTTGCCAGGTTTTGTGCTCTCTGACCTCGGCCATCAGATGGCCGAGCGCGTTGGAGAGACCCTCAAGGATCGCGACATCGTCGAGGTGTGGGCCTCGCCGCTTGAGCGCGCTCAGCAAACCGCAACGCCGCTGGCGGTAGCCAAGGGCCTCGACATCGTCACTGACGACCGGATCATCGAAGCCGACAACGTGTTCGAAGGGCAACGGGTATCGATCGGTGACGGCGTCCTCAAACAACCGAAGGCATGGAAGCATCTCTACGACCCGTTCAAGCCGTCGTGGGGTGAGCCGTACAAGCAGATCGCGGCTCGTATGCGCGATGCCGTCTTTTCCGCTCGCGAATCAGCCCGTGGCCACGAGATCTTGCTCGTGAGCCACCAATTGCCCGTGTGGACGTCACGCCTGGACTTCGAAGACCGCCGTCTCTGGCACGATCCACGCCACCGTCAGTGCAACCTCGCGTCGTTGACCTCGCTGGCATTTGACGGCGATGATCTCAAGGCGATCGTGTACACCGAACCTGCAGGTGACTTGGTGGCGAAGGCTCACAAGGGAGCCGGGGCCTGACCATGCGACGCAACCCCAACCCACATCAACGACGCGGCGCCTCGCTGCGCCGCGTCGCGGTGGCAGTGGTCGCGGGCTTCGCTTGCCTGGCAGTCGTGACTGGCTGTAGCTCCGCTGGCGGTTCAGCGAGTTCGGGCTCGCAATCACGCTTCGTCGCTGGCGACGGCTCAGTCGTCTTGCTGCCGGTCGACGAACGCAAACCTGCGCCCGACATCACCGGCACGACTCTCACTGGCGAGCCATTCGCGCTCGCCGACTACCGCGGTGACGTCGTGGCTCTCAACGTGTGGGCCTCGTGGTGCGCACCGTGCCGTGCCGAGGCGCCCGCTCTCAACCAGGTGTCTCGCGAACTCGAACCGCTGGGCGTGCAATTCATCGGGCTCGATACGCGCGATTCCAAAGCGTCGGCGGAGGCTTTCGTGCGCCGCTTCGACGTGCCTTACCCCAACGTCTGGGACCCAGATGCGCAGCTCCAACTCGCCTTCCGGGACACCCTGCCACCGCAGGCGATTCCCTCCACCTTGCTCATTGATCGACAAGGTCGCGTGGCGGGTCGAATCCTCGGCGAAGTCGATCGCACGCAATTGCGGGACCTCCTTACCGAGCTCGCCAACGAACCGGCAACGCCGTAGCGATTGCCGTGAGTAGCGACCTTTCATGAATCGATCAGCGGTATGAGTCTGGCCGCTTCTGTGGACTCCGTTGGCTCGATCGCGTTTGGATCGATCACGCAGACCGTGACGACCGGTTCGCTGCTGCTGGCGATCCCGCTGGCAATTGCGGCAGGTCTGGTTTCGTTCTTGTCGCCGTGTGTGCTGCCGCTGGTCCCTGGCTATTTGTCCTTCATCACTGGGCTGACGGGTGCTGAAATCGCCAGCGAAGACGGCAAGCTAGATGCGCGCGGACGCTCGCGAATCCTGCTCGGTTGTGTGCTGTTTATTGCCGGATTCTCCGTAGTTTTCATCGCGCTCGGGGCAGCGTTCGGTGCGCTGAGTGGCTGGTTGTTTGAGTACCAGACCGTTATTCAGCGGGTGCTCGGTGTGTTCGTGATTGTGCTCGGGCTGATGTTCGGAGGTTGGATCCCCGGGCTTCAACGCGAATGGCGGATCCATCGGGCCCCCACGTACGGACTTTGGGGCGCACCGCTGTTGGGGCTGGCCTTCGGGCTGGGCTGGACGCCTTGTATTGGCCCAACTCTTTCGGTCGTCTTGAGTCTGGCGGCCAACGAAGGCAGCGCGCCGCGTGGTGCGCTGCTGAGCCTCGCTTACTGTGTGGGTCTAGGAATCCCATTCATCATTGTGGGATTGGCTTTTGGTCGAGTCGCCGGAACGCTGCAG
>JBAYVO010000269.1:0-3755 GCA_041674545.1 Candidatus Nanopelagicales bacterium
GACGACCTGAGAGACGCCATCTTCGATCTGGTGATCGAACGGACCACGGCCTCCATCAACGAGGCCGAAGCGTTGGCCGATGCCGTGCTCGCCATGCCCGAGATCGTCGACATGCTCGCCCTCAAGCGAATCGTGAACGGGTTGACCGTCGAACAGGTCGCACGGGCGATCCAGTTGGCACAACGACGCCTCAACTGGATGGAGGTTGTTGCGAACCTCACCGACGACGAGAAGGCCATCGCATCGTGGACCGAGCCGACGTGAGCAAGTGCCGCAAGCTTCAACACATCGACATCACCTCGTCGTCGAGCAACGTGCGCTTCCGGTGCCAATGCGAGGACTGCCACCGATCCCGGAACACCTGGGGACCGTGGTGGTTCCGAATCGACGAATGGCACCACCGGGTCGGCTGCCACCTCCCACGCCCGTTCAGCACGTTCTGGTACCGCCTCTGGCGCCCCTATTGCGAATGGGTCGACCGGCAGTGGTGGCCGAAGGAGGAACCGACGTGAGCCGCATCGACGACGCACTCTGGAACCTGATTCCGTCAGACGACGGCTTCGGCTGGGTCCGCAAGATGATCGCCGCTGAAACCGAACTCGTCGAGCTGCGGCGCCGGCATCAGGCGCTACTCGACGCACTCGACACCGACCGCACCACCATCCCGAAACGGGTCGTGCGAGCGATCCTGAAGGGGCGATGACGATGCCCTGGATTCGGCTCGACGACAACTTCGATCAACACCCCAAGTTCGTAGAAGCAGGCCCACTAGGAATCGCCTTGTGGGCCTGCGCCCTCGCCTGGTGCAACCGCACCCAAGACCAACACCGCTCCAAAGGATGGCCGTACGGGTTCATCCCCACATCCAAGATCCGCACCCTCATCGATCTCGACGGGATCAGCTGGCGTGGATGGTCCAACGGTCTCATCGGAAGCGCCGACGAAGCCACTGCCATCGACATCGCCGACCACCTCGTCACACACGACATCTTCGAACCAGTGGATGGTGGCTACCTCGTCCACGACTACGAAGAGTTCCAACGCCCCGATCACACGCTCGACGTCTCCGTGAAGCGCACAGAGGCCGGCCGCAACGGAGGTGTTCGCTCCGGCGCTACACGTCGAGCCGAAGCAAAACCCGAAGCAAAACCCGAAGCATTTGCTCAAGCAAAACCGAAGCCCGTACCCGTTCCCGTATTACAGACGACAGACGTCATACAACCAACTACCCCAGACCCTGTGGACAACCTGTCCGTCGTCGTCATCGAAGCAATCAAGGAATACGCCGAACAACTCCCACCACCCAGAGACGGCTACCGCACCAACCGACGCAACTGGCTCCGAGGCGTACGCCGCACCACCGAACACGAACAAGGCCCACAACTCCAAGCCCACATCGCCACCCACCCCAAAGCCACCCGAGCCGACCTCATCGCCCTCCTCACCGGAACACCACCAAGCGCACCACAGCCGCAACCGGACTGCCCTGACTGCCTCGGCAACGGGATGCGCTGGAACACCGAAGCCACCGCCACTGTCCCCTGCGAATGCCGAGGAGCCGCATGAGCGCCCACGTCCCACCCGTCCGGCTCACCGGACACGTCACAGCCACCCGTGCCGACATGACCGAGGTGACCGCCTGGGGCGACAAAGGCGAACGGCTCATCCCCGGCCGGATCATCTCGACGCTCAGAATCACAACCGACTTCGATCAACCCGCCGAATGGAACGGCTCGTTGACGATCGCCGCTGACATCCCGATGGGCACCCGATTCACGATCACGATCGAGGAGACCGCATGACCGACCTCGCCGACCGTCTCGAAGAGATCATCACCACGCTCGCCGCGCTCGACATCGCCACAGCGATGGCCGGAATCCACCAGTCGCTCCCCGGCTGGCCATCAGGCGGGCAAGGCTCAACCGAGGACATCGCCCTCACGAAAGTCGAGGCGGTCGCCCTCACCCGCGACGCCGCCAAGACCGCCCACAAGACCTACCCCGACCTGTGTGGGGATGTCCTTCGCACTGTCGAGACACTCACAGGGCTACGGGTGACCCCGTGAGCCCCGACCTCGATGACGTAGCCGAATGGATCGAGACGCACATCTGCAAGGGGTGTGCCGACTGTCGGCAGGCAACCAGCATCGAGTTCTCGACGATGCTCGGCCTCGCCAGGCGGGAATCGACCGCTGTGGCCAAAAGACTCCACGGCCTCACCAAGTACACGTGCGCCTACTGCGGGGCCGCCAGCGACACCAGGGACCATCTCCTGCCCCGAAACTGGAGCGGCGAGGCACTACGACCGTTCGTTCCGACGGTGCCAGCGTGCAGGGACTGCAACGGACGGATCAACGACATGTCAGCGCCCTACATCGCAGCCCGAGCGGAGCGTGTTGCTGAGTCACTGAGACGGGCACATGCGAAGCGCCTCGCCGCTAAGGACTTCACACTCGAAGAACTTGCCGAGTTCGAAGGAAAGCTCGCATCTCAGATGCGCGCATCGGCATCGGTCAAAGCCGAGATACGCCGTCGCCTCGCCGTTCTCGACCTCGGTGGGGTCATCGCCGCCCCTGACCGGCTTCTCCCTATCGCCAACTCACAGCTGCGGAAGGCATCATGAACCCCGAGCAGGCAATCCGATGCGCCATCGCACTCCTCCGGGAGGCCCAAGCCCGCAACACCCGACTCGAACACCGGACGATGCAACCGCTGTGGAACCAGACCATGACGCTCCGCGACGAAACACTCCGATGGGCAGCCATCATCCGACCCGCCACCGGCCGACCCGTCGAAGGCACAGGCATCGTCACGACCGACCCGAAATGGTGCACGTCCTGCGCCCGCATCCCACACACCAACGAACCCCGCCACCGGCGCTCCACCCGCTGCACATGGTGCGACGCCTTCCACGCCACCTACGGCCAAGACCCACCCATCAAACTCCTCGAACGCCACCACCGAGGCGAACGGATCTACCAACACCAGATCGACCAAGCCATCAACAGGCACCCAGCGAAACGGATCAGCGCATGACCGGCCGAACGCTGCGCAAACTCCTCGACCAATACCACGCCAAAGGCGTAACGGACGCGGCGAAAGGGGCGAGACGGGACCCGTTCCTCATCAGCGGCATCGGGGCAGACTCAACCCGAGCCAGGTGGGCATACGACGCCGGATACCAGGAAGGGACCGGAGATTTCGAAGCTCTCACTCGAGCGGTGAAACAAGCGATGCTCGACACCTGATCACCCCAGGTGACACGCCGCCTTGCATCCATCGTGTACCGTGTTCGACTAAGTGAGCGGTCTTGTCTTCGGACGGGCCGCTCTTGGCGTTCCCGAGGCGGTGCACGATGAACGAAGCAACTCCGATCCTCATCGTGATCGTCCTCGTGCTCGCCGCGATCTGGCTCATCAGACACCTGTAGCCGGCGATGGCGCTCGCCAAGTACAACGGCGCCCACCCCAAGATCAGGGCCGCCCTCCTCGCCTCGGCCATCGGCCAGCCCTGCCACTTCTGCGGCAAGCCCATGCTCCCCGGCCAACGCCTCGACCTCGACCACACGGTCGACGGCTCGGCCTACCGCGGCATGGCACACATGACGTGCAACCGGCGCGACGGCGGCAAGCGTGGACGTGCCGCCCAACTACGCAGCCAGCGCGCAGCACACGCAGACCCTGGCCCCAGCCGCACGTGGTGAGGTTATCCACAGGGGGGCGGGTCGATTCTTTAGGGGGAAACCCCTCTTAAGAC
>JBAYVO010000270.1:0-3733 GCA_041674545.1 Candidatus Nanopelagicales bacterium
CTGAACTGCGACGTCAACGAACCCGTCGCAAACAGCGCCGAACCGATCGCGAAGCCGAACGCTTGCAGGCGAATCCTGCGTACCTCGTGAACATTCATGACAGTTGGGGCTGTCAACGCTATTGCCAGGCGAGCCCGGTGAGCCGCTCGAACGCCTCGATGTACTTCGCGCGGGTGCGTTCGACGACGTCGTCAGGCAGTGGCGGCGGCTGCGTCCCGGAGGCCTTGTCCCAACCACTGTCGGGGCCGGTCAGCCAATCGCGGACAAATTGTTTGTCGAACGATTGCTGCGGACGACCCGGCGCATAAGCCTCGATCGGCCACCAGCGGGAGGAATCCGGAGTCAGCACCTCGTCGGCGAGGATCAGTTGGTCAGACTCTGCTGCCGCGCGGCCGAACTCGAACTTGGTATCCGCCAGGATCAGCCCACGACTGCGCGCGATCCCCTCCGCCTTGGTGTAGACGTCAAGGGTGAGCCGACGCAGTTCACTCGCCGTTACCTCGCCGACTGTGGACGCCACGGAATCGAAGTCGATGTTCTCGTCGTGATCACCCACCGCCGCCTTAGTGGCAGGGGTGAAGATCGGCTCAGGCAACCGCGATCCGTCGCCGAGTCCGAGTGGCAATTCAACGCCGCACACCTCACCGGTGCGCTTGTAGTCCGCGAGCCCGGAGCCGGTCAGGTAACCGCGCGCCACGCACTCCACCGGCAGCATGTCGAGGCGTTTGCACACCATCGCGCGCCCCGCCACGGCATCCGGAACGTCCAGGGAGACCAGGTGGTTCGGGACGACGTCGGCCAGGCGTTCGAACCACCACACCGATAGGGCCGTGAGGATCTTGCCCTTGTCCGGGATCGGCGTACTCAGGATGTAGTCGTACGCCGAGATCCGATCCGTCGCCACGAATAACACGTCGCCAGTCGGGGTGGACCACAAGTCGCGAACCTTGCCCGAATAGAGCAATTCGTAACCATCCGGCAGCGAGTAGTCCGGGGTGGGAATCTCCACGTGGTGTGCCATCGCGATTACAGGATCGCGCCGGGCGAGTACGCCGCGGCTTCGGGGTAGGCGGCGGCGATCCCAGCGACGCGCGACGCAACTGCGCCGACCTGCGCGCGGGCGGCGCCGGTGAATTCGATGGGGCTGTTGACCAGCGCAGCGATCTCGTCGCGGGACAGGCCGAGGCGCGCGTCATCGGCGAGCCTGTCGAACAGGTCGTTGCTCGCCAGGCCCTTGCGCAGGTCGAGCGCAGTAGCGACGGCGTTTTCCTTGATCGCTTCATGAGCAGTCTCGCGACCGACGCCGTTGCGAACCGCGGCCATCAGGATCTTCGTCGTCGCGAGGAACGGCAGGTAGCGTTCGAGTTCACGGTCGATCACGGCCGGGAACGCACCGAACTCGGCAAGCACCGTGAGGAATGTTTCGAAAAGACCGTCAGCGGCGAAGAAGCCGTCCGGCAAGGCGACCCGACGCACGACCGAGCACGAGACATCGCCCTCATTCCATTGATCACCCGCGAGCTCCGACGTCATCGACTCGTAGCCACGCAAGATCACCATGAAACCGTTGACCCGTTCACACGAGCGGGTGTTCATCTTGTGGGGCATCGCGCTTGACCCCACCTGGCCTTCGGCGAAGCCTTCGGTGACGAGCTCGTGCCCGGCCATCAGGCGGATCGTCTTGGCCGCACTCGACGGGGCCGCGGCGAGCTGCACAAGCGATCCGAGCACTTCGTGGTCCAGGGACCGGGGGTAGACCTGCCCGACGGAGGTGAGCACCTGCTCAAAGCCAAGGTGCAGGGCAATCTTCTTCTCGAGTTGGTCAAGGCGAGCGGCGTCACCATCGACGAGGTCGAGCATGTCTTGGGAGGTGCCGACGGGGCCCTTGATGCCGCGCAGCGGGTAGCGCGCGAGCAGAGACTCGATGCGATCGATCGCGATCAGCAACTCGTCTGCGAAGGTCGCGAAACGCTTGCCGAGCGTGGTCATCTGTGCGGCAACGTTGTGGGAACGGCCCGTCAGCGCGGTCTCGCTGTACTGCACCGCGAGGTCGGCGAGTTGCACGACCGTGGCGATCGCGCGGTCACGAACGAGTTCAAGCGACAGGCGAATTTGCAGCTGCTCGACATTCTCGGTCAGGTCGCGCGAGGTCATCCCTTTGTGGATGTGCTCGTGCCCGGCGAGGGCGTTGAACTCCTCGATCCGAGCCTTGACATCGTGGCGGGTGACGGCTTCGCGGCGGGCGATCGAGGCGAGGTCCACGTCGTCGGCCACAGCCTCATACGCAGCGATCACACCGTCGGGTACGTCGATGCCGAGTTCGCGCTGCGCCTGCAACACCGCGATCCAGAGTTGGCGCTCGAGGCGAACCTTGTTCTCCGGCTCCCAAATCTGCGTCATCGAGGGCGACGCGTACCGAGCCGCGAGGACGTTAGGAATTGGCTGGCGACTCACGAATCTGCTCCCTGCGGTGCGGTCTGGAAGATGGTGCCTTCGATGGCCTTGTCAGCGATGTCGCTGCGGAAGTGACTGCCGCGCAGGAAGATCGCGTTCACGCCGTCGTAGGCGTTGTCGCGAGCTTCGTCCAGCGTCGCGCCTTGGGCGACGACAGACAGCACCCGGCCGCCGGCAGACACTGGCACGCCGTCCGGGCCGGCCTTGGTTCCGGCGTGCAGCACCTGCACACCTTCGACATTCTCGGCGTCGTCGATGCCGGTGATCGGATCGCCAGTGACGGGCGTTCCGGGGTAGTTCTCGGCGGCGATGACGACCGTTACGGCTGCGCCCTCGTACCACTGCAGCGGCGGCAAGTCTGCGAGGCCGCCGACAGCCGCGGCCTGCAGCACAGCGGCGAGCGGTGTCTTCAGGGACGCGAGCACGACCTGGGTTTCTGGATCACCGAAGCGGGCGTTGAACTCGATGACTCGGGTACCGCGGGATGTCAACGCGAGACCGATGTAGAGCAGGCCGGCGAAGGGGGTTCCGCGGCGGGCCATCTCGTCGATGGTTGGTTGAGCGACCGTTCGGACGACGTCGTCGACGAGGTTTGCCGGTGCCCATGGCAGCGGGGTATAGGCGCCCATGCCGCCGGTGTTGGGGCCCGCGTCGCCATCGCCGACGCGTTTGAAGTCCTGCGCCGGTTGCAGCGGAACCACGGTTGTGCCGTCGGTAATGCAGAACAACGAGACCTCGGGGCCGTCGAGGAACTCCTCGATCACGATTCGGCCGTTCGGCTTGGCGAGGCATTCCTGGGCGTGAGCGATCGCCTCGTCGAAGTCGTCGGTCACGACAACACCCTTGCCCGCGGCGAGTCCGTCGTCCTTGACGACGTGAGGTGCGCCGAATTCCTGCAGCATCATCGAGACGGTGTCAATGTCGGTCGCGACGCCAGCACGAGCAGTCGGAACCCCGGCGGAGTGCATGACCTGTTTGGCGAAGGCTTTGCTCGCCTCAAGTTCCGCGGCAGCGGCGGACGGCCCGAAACAGGCGATGCCGACCTCGCGTAGTGCGTCAGCCACACCTGCCACCAGCGGCGCCTCCGGTCCGACGACGACCAGATCAGCGTGGACTTGCTGGGCCAACGCGGTCACCGAGGCAGGATCATTCGCGTCCACCTCGAGCAGCTCGGCCTGACTGCCCATCCCCGCGTTCCCCGGCGCGGCGAACAGCTCGTCCACACCCGGATCATTCGCTAACGCCGAAACCAACGCATGCTCACGCGCACCCGCGCCAA
>JBAYVO010000271.1:0-3730 GCA_041674545.1 Candidatus Nanopelagicales bacterium
GCCAACTCTTCGGCCGTCGTGACGACCGTTGTTGGGTGACCCGTCGCCGCAGCGATCGCTGCGAGGTCCCGGTTGTGTGGTGTCCCAAATACCTGCTCGAAGTCTGCGGAAAACTCCGGCGCGCCTTGTTCAAGAGACGAGAAGATCCCCCCGCCATTGTTGTCGGCCACCACTATCGTGAGGTTCGGCTTCGGCTCCGAAGTCGGTGCGATGAGCCCGTTGTGGTCGTGCAGAAAGGCCAAGTCACCAAGGATGGCGATGGTCCGTTGCGCTTGGCTTGACCGATCGCGCGCGATCGCTGCACCCCACGCTGCCGACACGAGACCATCAATTCCTGAGGTACCGCGATTTCCGATCACCGTCGGTGGGAACTGTCGAACCGTCATGACGGCCTCAAGGTTGCGCACCGAACGACTTGCTGCGACGAAGATGGCGTCATCAGCCGTCGCTGCGTTCCAGCACACCGAGGCAACACTCAGGCCTGTGAAGTCTGCTGAAGTAGCGGCATCTTGAACGCGACGCTGTGCGCGATCTGATGCCGAAATCCAGTCGCGTAGCCATTCTTGGTCCGGTGCCTCACACGGAATCACTGCGTCGCCCACCGGTGGGCGAGGAACAGCATTCAGCATCAGCGCCGCCGATCGAAGTGGATCAGGGCGATCCTTCCCGCCGATGAAGATCGCGACGTGATGCTTTGCTGATGCAACCATCTTCATGGTCGGCCGGCTCAAGCCAAAACGACCAACAGTCACGACGAGATCTGGTTCGTGGGCGGATCGAAATGCGTCGTTGGCCAACAACACTGACGCGGCCGGAATTGCCGTTGTCCCGGCGAGCGCATTGCCGCTTGGTTCGCTGATGAGGGGCCAGCCGCACGCCTGCGCAAGTTCGATCGCGTGAACCGATACCGCTGGATCGGCGACATCGCCGACAACCACTAGTCCGCGTGCCGGCACCTTCGCAAGTCCGAGATCGCCGACCACATAATTGATGGGTTCGCGCACGGGGTTTCGGGTGGTCGCGGCGACCGCCTCGACCTGGTAGCGGTACTCAATCGCGTCGTCTGGAACTAGCGGTTCTCGAAGACCAATGTTGAGGTGCACCGGTGCACCACCGCTTTTTTCATCCCCGATCGCATCGCGAGTGACCCGGTCCACTAGATGGCGCCACGAGTCCGATGAGGTCGAGTTCCGCGAGTCAGCAATCAGGTCGATGGCGGTCCGAACCTGCTGGCCGAAGAAGCCGACCTGATCGATAGTTTGATTCGCACCGACGTTTCTGAGTTCTGGCGGGCGATCAGCCGTGACCACAATCAGCGGCACTCCCGCATAGGCCGCTTCGACGACGGCCGGAGCCAGATTCGCAACGGCAGAGCCGCTGGTACACACCACCGCGACCGGGACTTCCGATGACTTCGCAATACCGAGTGCGAGGAACCCGGCACTACGTTCATCGATTCGAATATGAAGCTCGAGAAGCCCTTGCCGCTCGGCGCCTGCGCAGGCAAGCGCTAGCGGCGCACTGCGCGATCCAGGTGCGAGCACGACGTCGGTCACGCCATTCGCGAGCAGTCGCTCCACGACAACTCGCGCCATCGCGGTGGATTCATTCACGTGGCGAAGTTTGCCGTCATTCGGTGGAAACGGCGACCTAGAGCGCTCAATCCACCGAAGCAACATCGATCGCTACCCCAGAGACTTGCCTTGCGAGTTGAGTACCTCTTGGATGATGCGCAGCGATTTGGGGCCGACACCATGGAGGGCGGCGAGGTCAGCCTGCGGGACTCCGGCGAGTTCGATATACGTCGAGTAGCCGGCCGCTTTTAACGCTCGCGTCGCCGGTGCACCGGTGCCCTTGGGGAATCCGTCGATTAGCACAACCTGATGTGACTCTTCGCTCATGATGGAAACTTACAAGAATGTGCTGACAAGTCCGCGGGCTCCAGCCTCCCACGCACGAGCTAACCGCTCGAGCCACCATTCGCCACGGTCGATCCCGAGTCGTTCGTTCGCTTGACCCAGCAGTTCGGCGTCAGGTGCATGGCGGGCGACCGAGAGGTTGCCGTGCGACGGACGAAGTGGACTCCCGACCAAGTCGTGTTCCAGTAGTGCACCAGTGCCCAGACCACATGCGTAAGGCAATTCACCAACAGCCGACGCGAGCGCGATTCCGGCTGCGAGCCCAACCGCCGAATCCATCGCACCTGACACCACGACTGGCACAGCCGCAGCGCCCACGACCTCAAGCGCCAGGTTGACCCCGCCAAGCGGCGGGACCTTCACCACGATGACGTCAACAGCACCTTCGCGGGCAGCGCGTACCGGATCTGCGGCTG
Organism: Candidatus Nanopelagicales bacterium; assembly: GCA_041674545.1. Taxonomy (GTDB): domain Bacteria; phylum Actinomycetota; class Actinomycetes; order S36-B12; family UBA10799; genus UBA10799. The sequence goes on from JBAYVO010000271.1 coordinate 2,336, forward strand.
TCCGAATCGATTCATCTGCCGCAATTGGCACGGAGACGAGGCGTCTGAGCTGCGCGAGTTCCTCCAGCGTGCGGCAAGGCTGCTCTACGTATTCCAAGCCCCCTGCGGCGCGGTCAAGCTCGCGGATGGCCACAACCGCCTGCGCCAACGACCACCCACCATTGGCGTCAACTCGGATCCGCGCATCTGGAACAGCGGCCGATTGCTGGGCTGAGCGGACTGCCTCGACCCGAGCGATGTCGTCATCAAGGTGCTGACCGCCCTGAGCGACCTTAACTTTAACTGTGCGGCATCCGTCCCCGACGTACGCGCGGTACGCCAAAGACGCTGCATCGTGAGGCGCCAGTGCAGGAACAATCGCATTCACCGGCACGTGGCTACGCCGTTGATCTGGCCAACGTCCGTATGCCGCTTCAATCGCGCTCGCCAACCAGCGCGCACAGGTCTGATCGTCGTACTCCAGGAAGGGCGCAAACTCGCCGAATCCGCTCGGGCCCGCCAGGATCACACCCTCGCGATGAGTGACTCCGCGGAACGGCTTCGCCAGCGGCAACGCAAAGGGTGTTGCGGCCGCCAGGACCTCGGCGAGTTTGCGATCAGTCACGGACGCTTCGGGAACTGGCCAAAGTTCGGCTCGCGCTTCTCTTTGTAAGCGTCGCGACCTTCCTGGGCTTCCTCGGTCATATAGAAGAGCAGCGTTGCGTCACCAGCAAGTTGCTGAACCCCCGCCAGCCCGTCGTCGGCAGCGTTGTGCGAAGCCTTCAACATGCGCAGTGCAAGCGGCGACTCGGCGAGCATCTGCTTGCACCACGCAACGGTCTCCTTCTCCAGCTCCGCGAGTGGCACAACCTCGTTGACCAAACCCCAGTCGTAGGCCTGCTCGGCGCCGTACTGGCGGCACATCAGCCACACCTCGCGTGAACGCTTCTGCCCGATCTGAGCGGCGAGGAGACCGGAACCGTAGCCACCATCGAACGATCCGACCTTCGGCCCGGTTTGGCCGAACCGTGCGTTGTCGGCGGCGATCGTCAGGTCGCTGACGATGTGCAGGACGTGCCCACCACCAATCGCATACCCAGCAACCATCGCCACCACGGGCTTCGGGGTGCGCCGAATCTGCACCTGGAGATCGAGGACGTTGAGGCGGCCGATCCCCTTCTGCGCCACTGCGTCATCACCGATGTAGCCGTCGTTGCCGCGGATCACTTGGTCACCACCGGAACAGAACGCCCAGTCGCCCTGGCCAGTGAAGATGATCACGCCCACCGTGTCATCGTCGCGCGCGACGTTGAAGGCGTTCGTCAATTCGAAGAGGGTTTGTGGCCGGAACGCGTTGCGCTTGTGAGGCCGGTTGATCGTGATCTTGGCGATCCCGGCGTCGTCACCGGTGGAAAC
>JBAYVO010000272.1:0-3720 GCA_041674545.1 Candidatus Nanopelagicales bacterium
CTACTCAATCCGCTCCCGTGAGCCGTATGGCGTCTGGGGCGGCCTCACCGAAGAAGAGCGTGAGCGCATCTACGTGCGTATCGCTCTCGCACAATTCCCTCGTCAGCGCGGCGAAGGCGCAGTTGCTGCCGCAGAAGAGATTGCGAACGCGGTCTCCGCGACCTCCCTTGGGGTCGTCTCCTAGCTGATCTCACCAGTGGTGGCCCGCAACCCGTCAGGGGTTGCGGGCCACCACTGCTTAACGATTCTCATCTAGTCACGCCATGCACTGCGTGGACCGCACCCTTTCGTCCGTTCGTGCTGTCTTGGGCGGCGTAACGGCGCGCATCAGCACTGGCCGCGAAGTCAAAGTTCCGGTTACTACCTGGTAGCTGCACGACGGTTGACGGCGAAGCTCCGCCCGCGCTGGTCCATGAGGCTGCGCGCAACTTGAGTTTTCGCTGCCCCGCAGACCACATCACAATGTTCGCGCTGAGGTCATGTGCCGTAGCAAACTTGACCGTTGCCACATACTCGTTGCTGCCCAGCCGTTGCAGGGAGGGACCCACTTGGGTGGGGTACACCCAGGGATAGCTGTCGACTGTGTACCGAACCAGATCACTCGCGCCAGTTTGACTCAGGTCGTACCGCTCGGCCACGAACATGTATTTCTCGCCAGACATCGCAATGGCGCGGACCCGAGCGTTTTGCAAGATGTTCTGTTGCGGCGCCCACACACCGTCTGACATCGTCCGCGTGATCACACTCTCGTCGGTGTACGCCCAAGCGGGCGCGGCCGACCAGGCAACTACGGCCGAACGGCCATCAGCGGAAAGCGCCGATCTGACGATCGGAGTGGTCGCAGTCGTCACCAGCCGAACCGGTGCTTGCCAACCTCCCGATCGTGTCCACATCAATGATCTGACGTGGTTCTGCGGCGTTGTCGAGACGATCATCACGGTAGATCCATCAGCGGAGATGGCGAACTGATCGAACGGGGCAGAGTTCGTCTGAATTCGATGTGCCGCCGACCAGCCCTTTCCCGCTTGCCAGATTCGTACGTATTCCTTACTGGATCGGTGTGCCCGGTATGAGAAGGCTGCCGTTGAGGCGTTCTTGCTCTGAAGCAATGCCCCTGGAACCGCGTCTTCACCCTTGATCTTGAAGATGTTGGGCTTCTTGAGCTTCTTGCCAACCTGGCGGCGGACCCCGACACGAGCCCACTTGCCAGTTGTTTGGTGGAAGGCGAACCACACCTTCTTGCCCGAACTGTTCGCTGCTACGAGGGTTGCGTCCGAGTTGCGAGCCGGTCCGACTACTTTGAGCTTGCCAAGTCCCTTCCCTGGAGTCCAGGTACGGCTCTTTGCCGTTCCATAGACCTGATTCCCACTGAACTTGTCGTGCGTGACCGCGGAGAACACCTTGCTGCCACTGCTGGGCATGCTGATCGAACCTTGAACCTGATTCGTCGAACTCGCGCTGATCACAACAGACGTGGAGAAGGCTGCCCGCGGCGTTGTGCGCACATCGCTGCCACCAGGATTAGCGTGAGCCGGAGCACCAACCAGAACAACGGCCGTACCGGTCGCCAATACGGCCGCTGCACCTACCCGCCACATCGCCACCGCTAAATGGTGTCAGCAATGGCGACCACATGCCACGCGGCCTAGACCTGCAGTGAAAGACTGTGTCGCCTAGGAAAGGCCCTGTGCCTGCCGGATCTGCAAAAGAATCTTGGACATGATTGTTGTGGCGTCGTAGTCCTTCGGCGTAAACACTGCAGCGACACCGTGGGCTAACAAGTCAGCCGCATCAGACTCCGGAATGATCCCGCCGACAACAACCGGCACATCGTCAAGACCGGCCTGCTTTAGCCCGGCAACAACGTCGGGGACAAGTTCCATGTGCGAACCCGACAAGATTGACAGTCCGACACAGTGCACATCTTCTTCAACGGCTGCGGCGACGATCTGCTCTGGCGTCAGGCGAATCCCTTGGTAGACAACCTCGAAACCTGCATCACGTGCGCGAACAGCGATCTGCTCGGCGCCGTTCGAGTGACCGTCGAGGCCTGGCTTGCCTACGAGTAGCCGGACCCTGCCGCCGAGTTCTTCGCCGGTCTCCTTGACGGCTTGGCGCACCTTGGTGAGTTCGATCCCGGCTTCGCTGACTCCGACAACTCCGGTGACACCGGTCGGCGCGCGGTACTCCCCGAATACCTCGCGCAGCGCACCCGCCCACTCCCCTGTCGTGACACCTGCGCGTGCACAGACGATCGAGGCGGAGACGAGGTTGTCATCAGTCTTGGCTGCATCACGGAGTTGGGTCAACGCCACTTCGACCGCGTCGTTGTCGCGACCCTCGCGCCACTGCCGGATCGAGGCAATCTGGTTTGCCTCGACGGCGGCGTCGACGGTCATGATGGCGGTTTCCAAGTCCGATGTCAGCGGGTTCTCTTCCGTGGTCGTGAACTTGTTGAGTCCCACCACGATGTCGTCACCGGCTTCGATACTGGCTCGGCGGGCGGCATGCGAAGCGACGAGCGATTGCTTCATGTAGCCACTTTCGACGGCGGCAACTGCACCGCCCATCGCCTGGACACGATCAATTTCCTCGCGTGAATCCGCAACGAGCTCGGCAACCTTGGCATCAATGACCTTCGAACCCTCGAAGATGTCGCCGTACTCAAGCAGGTCAGATTCGTATGCGAGCACTTGTTGAATCCGCAAGGACCACTGCTGATCCCATGGCCGTGGCAGGCCGAGCGCCTCGTTCCACGCTGGCAATTGAATAGCCCGAGCACGAGCGTCTTTAGACAATGTCACCGCGAGCATTTCCAACACGATCCGCTGCACGTTGTTCTCTGGTTGTGCCTCGGTCAATCCGAGGGAGTTGACCTGAACGCCGTAACGGAATCGGCGTTGCTTCGCGTCCGTCACGCCATATCGCTCAAGCGTCAGTTCGTCCCACAGTTGGACGAACGCACGCATCTTGCACATCTCTTCCACGAAGCGCACGCCCGCGTTAACGAAGAACGAAATCCGAGCGACCACCTCGCCGAATCGTTCGGCAGGCACCTGTCCGGAATCGCGGACCGCGTCCAGCACAGCGATCGCCGTGCTCATCGCGTAGGCGATCTCTTGCACAGGAGTCGCGCCGGCCTCTTGCAAGTGATAGCTGCAGATGTTGATCGGATTCCACTTGGGAATCGTGTTGACCGTGTACGCCACCATGTCGGTGATCAGGCGCAACGACGGCCCAGGCGGGAACACGTACGTCCCGCGAGACAGGTACTCCTTGATGATGTCGTTCTGAGTGGTCCCCTGCAGTTGGTCGGGTGTCGCACCCTGTTCCTCGGCGACCGTTTGGTACAGCGCGAGCAGCCACATCGCGGTAGCGTTGATCGTCATGGCGGTGTTCATCTCACCGAGTGGGATGCCGTCAAATAGCTCACGCATATGGCCAAGGTGTGCCACCGGGACACCAACCTTGCCAACCTCACCGCGGGCAAGATCGCTATCGGGGTCGTAGCCAGTCTGGGTCGGCAGATCAAAGGCGACCGATAGTCCGGTCTGCCCCTTCGCCAGGTTCATCCGGTACAGCTTGTTGGATTCAATCGCGGACGAGTGGCCCGCGTACGTCCGCATCAACCACGGGCGATCTTTTGTCCGACGAGTAGTTGCCTGGGAATCAGAGTCAGCCATGACATTCAGGGTAACCCGTGAGCCAGGTCACCAATCA
>JBAYVO010000273.1:0-3715 GCA_041674545.1 Candidatus Nanopelagicales bacterium
ACGTTACCGATGAGTTCCTGATCAAGGCGGTTCTTTACCTGGCGAGCGGTGAGCTTAGTTCCGGACTTGCCCGCGAGCGGCGAGGTATTGATGCCGACGGTCATCGAGATCGACGGTTCATCGACCTTAATCAACGGCATCGGTCGCGGATCATCTGGATCGGTCAATGTGTCGCCGATGTTGATGTCGGCGAATCCGGCGATGGCCACGATGTCGCCAGGTCCGGCAACGTCACCAGGCACTCGCTCGAGCGCCTTCGTGACGAGCAATTCAACGACCTTGGTCTTCTCGATCGAGCCGTCGGACTTGCACCACGCAACCTGCGCGCCCTTGCGCAACTCGCCGGAGTAGACGCGCACCAACGCGAGACGTCCGAGGTAGGGCGACGCGTCAAGGTTGGTGACTTGCGCCTGAAGCGGCGCCGCAGGGTCGTACGACGGGGCGGGAACGGTCTTGAGGATGGTCTCAAACAGGGGTTCGAGATCGTCGTTGTTGGGCATTTCCCCGTCGCCCGGACGGTCCGCCGACGCACGGCCTGCACGACCGGAGGCGTAGATGATCGGGAACTCGATCTGGTGTTCATCTGCATCAAGATCGAAGAACAATTCGTACGTCTCATCGACCACTTCAGCGATGCGCGCATCGGAGCGGTCGGTCTTGTTGACGACGAGAATCACGGGAAGCTTCGCCTCAAGCGCTTTACGAAGCACAAATCGAGTCTGGGGCAGTGGCCCTTCCGAGGCATCGACCAACAGCACGATGCCGTCAACCATCTGCAGTCCGCGCTCGACCTCGCCACCGAAGTCCGCGTGGCCAGGGGTATCGACCACGTTGATGACAACCGTGCCTTCAGCACTAGGACCGGAGTAGTTGACCGCAGTGTTCTTCGCCAGGATCGTGATGCCCTTTTCTTTTTCAAGGTCATTGGAATCCATCACCCGGTCGACGAGTTCGCCGTGCGCGGCGAACGCGCCAGTCTGGCGAAGCATTTGATCGACGAGAGTGGTCTTGCCATGGTCGACGTGGGCGACGATGGCAACGTTTCGGATGTCATCGCGAGTGGCGAGATTCTGTTCAGTCACTCAAAGAGTGTTCCAGACCTGTCAAACGGGAGTTTCGGTGGATTTGCCCCATGAGACCCCAATCTCACCTGCAACCGCGGCAAACGGCTAAGCACAGCGGCCAATTCTTACCCTCCATCCGGTTCGTTCCGACCACTAAACACGAACCAAATCCACCTAGAGTGAGGCAATGGCAAGGATTTTGGTAGGCGAAGAACTGACGCGGCAAGCAGCGGAACTCCCGGAATGGGACGTGGTGGCTGACTCGTTGCGGCGAACAGTCGAGTTCCGGTCGTTCCTGGCCGGAATTGATTGCGTGCGCCAGGTGGCGGCCGATGCTGAGGCGATGAACCATCACCCCGATATCGATATTCGATGGCGAACAGTCAGCTTCACACTGTCCACCCACAGCGAAGGCGGTCTGACGCAGTTGGACATCGAACTCGCTCACCAAATCAACGCTGCTGTGGTGGCGGCGAACACCTAAGCGACCCGCTCAGGCGGCTTCAGTCGCAACATCGGACTACGTTTGGCGCGTGCAGAATCACAGCTTCGCGCTCATCCCGACCATCCACATCTCTGATGGCCATGCGCCAATCCCATCGGACTCCGTGCTGACCAACACTCCGCAATTCGTGACGCCGCTGGCGGCCGCGCGGTTCTGGTACGAGCAAGGTGCGCGCCGAATCCAAATTGTCGACGTCGATGCAGTGAGTGGCGGCCAGCCCAATACCTCGGCAATCACCCAACTCGTGCACGGAGTGCGGCACCAGCAGCGCACAGATCTCATCGTGACGAACCCCGGCCCGGACACTCTCGCGGCAGCCGTCAGGATCGACCCAACGCAGATTGTGCTCGATACCGCCGCGGTTGCAGATTTAGATTTCCTCACGTCAGCAGTCGCCTCACACGGTGGCGAAATCGGATTGCGGCTCGTTGTCGGCGACGCCGGCGCGATCCGTGCACCAGGAACCGCCGCCGACGGCCTCGATGTGTGGCAACTACTCCCCCGACTCGATGCCTTGCCCATCGCGAACTATCTCGTCAGCGATGCGGGCCATCAGGGACATTGGTGGCAGGCACACCACGACATCCTCACCGACTTCTGCAACGCAACGTCCGGATCGGTCACCGCGGGCTCGGGCGTGGTCAGCCTCGAGAACCTCCACAACCTGGCAGATCTCGTTCCGGCTGGGCTCGACGGAGCTGTCATCGGTCGTGCTCTCGAGGACGGGACCTTCACTTACGCGGAGGCGCAAACAGCGGTGGAGGCTCGCTACGACCCCTATGAGTGGGGTCCGGCACGGCCGTAGAAATTTCTCGAGGATTCCGCTCAAGTTTTTGATGGTTGTGCCGATACCTCCCGGATGCGCGGGTGGGGCCAGTCCAAGGTAACTCAGGGAATCACTGTGGCCGCAGCGATTGGGATCGCTGCGGTGGGACTGTCCGCATGCAACATCGCGGCCGACGCGCAGAATGCGGTCGTCACTGGCAACGTGTCGGTGGCTGGGGCGTCAACTGATGGATCAGCGGAACGTGTCGGGCCCGACACCCTCAAGCTCGCTCAAGACCGTCTCGCAGCTCTTACAGTTGAGGCGAAAGATGCCGCGGTTCAGCGTGCCAATATGGACACGTTGATCGCCACGCTACAGGAATCAGCGAGTTGCAAGCACGAAGCAAAGTCGTGCGAGAAGAAGCTCACGGCGCTAACTAGCGAGCGGGTACGTCTAGATTCCCGGATTGACCAACTGCCGCGGGCCATCACGGCAACGACCGCACGAATCTCGCAACTGCAGGCACGGAGTTGGTAAGCCTCGCTCCGCGCCGTACTTCACAACGACAAGTCTGAACCTGCGACGCCACGGGGACAAACGTCGATTTCGGGTGGGCCGCATCGATGAACACGCGACGCCTCGACCCGTCCGAGGTGCGGACCAGGCCGAACAGGCCGAGGCTACGCGTAGATGCTGCCTAGCCCGCTACCGCGCGAACGATCTCGGCGATACGCACCTCAGTGACATCGTCCACATCCTCGAAATACCAGGCAGCCGCCATCAAGCCGCCATCCGCACCACCTGCCGCCTGAAAAGGCGCCTTCTCTGTGACCGCGAGGTTCAATCGTTCATCGTTGCGCAACGTCACGATTGCAGGAGCACTGGCTGACTTCGCATATGCAGGCATTCCGTACCAAATTCGGGGCTTCAGATTCGGCGCTGCCGTCACGATGACGTCGTGCACGCGCCGCATGATCGAGCGCTGAGGCTCGGCGATCGTCTCGATTTTGGCCAACACCTGCGTCAGGTTCTTCTCGTCCTTAGTTGCCATTTCGTGTCCTCTCGACGGCCGATGCTGGACATCGGCGGAATGAAGTCGGCGCATCAATGCGCCGCACCCCATCCGGACATGTCCTGAGCTACTCAGGCCTCTCCGAGATGATTCACGTGGTCCACCACGTGGAAGCGCAGTCGGCGGCGAACCGCCGTGATCAGGCTAGCGAATGCACCGGCACCCTGCAACGCCTGCTGTCGCGCTAGCTACACGTTAAACCGGAACTCCACGACGTCGCCGTCAGCCATCACGTACTCCTTGCCTTCCATCCGCACCTTGCCCGCGGACTTTGCCTCAGCCATGGAGCCGGCCTCAACGAGATCGTC
>JBAYVO010000274.1:0-3711 GCA_041674545.1 Candidatus Nanopelagicales bacterium
ACGCGCTAGGTTCACGCGGTGCGCAAACTCCGGCTAGACGTCAGCCCGTTGCGCCACTCACGCGACTTCCGCAACCTCTTTGGTGCGTCCATCATCTCGATGGTCGGGATGATGGTGGCGTACGTTGCGGTGCCGTTTCAGATTAAGGAGCTCACGGAGTCCTATCTCGCCGTTGGCCTTGTCGGTCTGGCGCAGCTTGGGCCAATGATCGTCTTTGGACTGTGGGGCGGTGCGCTCGCCGATGATCTAGACCGTCGAACGGTGGCGCTTCGCTGTCAGGTTTTGCAGGTGTTCATTCTGGCGGCAATGACCGTCAATGCGCTGTTGCCGTCTCCATCGTTGGCGGCGATTTACGTCCTCGCCGCGGCAACCGCGGGGGTGTCCGCGTTGCAGCGGCCGAGCTTGACCGCAATCGTTCCGCGCGTGGTCGCGCACGATGACTTACTCGCGGCATCCGCGCTCACCGGTGGCGGCGCAACCCTCGCCCAAATCGCTGGTCCTGCCGTCGGTGGACTCCTTGTCGTATCGCTGGGAGTCGAAGCCTCATTCACCGTGAATGCTCTATGTTTTGCGATCGCGGCGTTCCTGCTGTTTCGGATCGCAGCAGTTCCGCCGATGGAAGCGAACACTCAGCCACGACTAAAGATGATTGGTGAAGGCTTCCGGTTCGCTGCGAGCCGTAAGGACATTCTGGGTACCTACGCGGTTGACTGGATGGCGATGGCATTCGCTTTCCCGGTTGCGCTGTTTCCCTTTGTTGCCACGACGTTTGAGGCGGAGTGGGCGTTGGGCTGGTTGTACTCCGCAGGAGCAGTCGGCGGACTCTTAGCGACGCTGACCAGCGGCTGGACGGTCCGAGTACGGCATCAAGGTCGAGCTGTGCTGATCAGTGCCGTGATCTGGTGTGGATTTATTGCCGCGTTCGGACTATCGACGAACATCTGGTTTGCTCTGCTTTTGCTGGCGTTCGCGGGTGCAGCGGACACCGTGAGCGGAATGTTCAGAATCACGATCTGGAATCAGAGCGTTCCCGACGAAGTTCGGGGGCGCCTCGGTGGACTGGAGATGCTGTCGTTCATCACCGGCCCACAGGTCGGCCAGGTGCGTTCGAGTCTGGTCGCTGAGTGGACGTCGATTCGGTTCTCTCTCGTCAGCGGTGGGCTGCTGGGGATTGTTGCATGTGTGGCTGTGGCGGCCTGCCTTCCCGCGCTATGGCGGTACGAAACTCCGATCGTCGCGAGTGAGGCTGACCGGGGCTAGGTCGTGCGGCGTTTCCCGGAAAATTTCTTCGCCTGGGAGTCGCCGCTTTGCAGCCGGGCAGCGAGTTCTTCGTACTTGGCGGCGACGTCGTCCCAGTTGTACAACTCGCGTGCGCGTTGCTGAAGACGCGCCCCGGTAGCAATGGTGCCTTCTCGATCAGCCTCGACGAGGCGAAGTTGTTCGGCGAGCGCGGCCGGTTTAGCCCAGAACCGACCATCGGCGCCCAGTACCTCGCGGTTGAAGCTGACATCAAAGGCGAGCGTCGCGGTGGCGGCCCCCATCGCTCGCAGCAGCGAGGGATTTGTGCCGCCTACGGAATGTCCATGTACGTAGGTCAGGGCACCTGCATACAAGGCATCGAGGCGTTCTTGATCCCAGACCGGCCCAAGCATCCGGACCCGTGGATCGCGAGCCGCAAGCGCTTCAATTTCTTGGGTGTATTCGGCGGCAAAAGGAGCACCACCCACAACGACCAACGGGTACGGTGAGGCGCTCTGGACAAATCCAGCAACACCTTCGCGCACATGGTTCTCGGGCTCGAACCGCGCGACCAACACGTGGAACTTCTTGTACTCGAGGTCGTCGCCAAGCTTCGTGGTGTCGCACCCCGAAAGGATCGGAGCCCCATACGCGATGAGATCTGTCGTTGCGCCGAACTCGGCTTGGTAGTAGTCGGCGATGCCTTGAGCGTCGGCGATCAGCGCGTCGGAATAGCGCACGGCAAACGACTCGCTCCTGCGGTAGAAGGTGCGCCCGCCCCTGCCCCACTTTGTGCGCTGCCATTCGAGCCCATCGACATGAGTCGCCACTGGAATCTTCTTCGCACGTAGTGCGGGCAGGTAGACGGCGTTTGCAGCGTTGAACAGGAACACCATGTCCGGTTTGCTCTTGGCGACGACGTGGGCAGTGGAGCTCGCCGTGTGAGTGAGAGTCTCCAGAGCCTTGGATCGTACGGCCGGCAACGGGACCAATTCCATGCCGAGGTATTCGCGCGGGGCAGTATCGCGATCCTCGACTCGGGTGTAGACGATCACCTGGTGGCCGCGCTCGACGAGGCGCTTGCCGATCTCTTCAACAGCAGTCTCGAAGCCGCCATACGCGGCCGGGACGCCGCGAGTTCCCACCATCGCGATACGCATCAGTCGCGCCCTGCGTGGTCGGAGGTCGGTGGTGTGTCCGTGGGTGCCGCCGCCGAGACTGGCGTGTTGCCTGCGTTCGCTTCGTTGATCAGGTCGCGCAGGCGGGTGCTGCTGACGTGCTGGGTGTACGGGAAGTACACAACCTTCGCACCGACCGCGTTCATGCCCGCCTCGAGTTGGTCGCCTTTTGGTGTCCCGCGCCAGTCGTCGCCCTTGAAGATCACGTCGAAGTGCAACTTCTCCCACATCTCGACCTTGTCGACCGAATCGTCAACGACGACCTCGTCGACGAGGTCGAGGGCAGCAACAAGTTCGCGGCGCTCGTCGAGCGGCATCATGGGGGTCTTCCCCTTGACGGCTTCCACCCGTTCGTCGGTCACCACCCCGACGATCAAGTAGTCGCAATGTTCCTTCGCGCGAAGCAAGATGTTGAGGTGACCCATATGAAACACGTCAAAGACTCCCGGGGCGAATCCAACGACTTTGCCCTCGTGCGCCACGTGTAGTTCCTCTTCCGCTGGTTCGCCGTTGGTGTGAATAGGTGTCAGTCTGGCAAAAGATCGGGGTGCCCGTCGAGTCGCGCGGATAAAGACTGACCCGAGCCAGGAACACTGGGTGGTTCACCCGTTCGAGTGACAACCTCGCGCAGTGCAATCAGTGGGTTACACAGCGCCACAAAGAACGTCAATTGGGCGGAATTTCTCTTGCCGAACCGGTGGAGAATCCTTCCATTGGCTGAGTGCGGGGCGTACGCTGAGAGAAGTTCGCGTGAACATCGACCGTTGGGGATTCCCGTTGGGGAATAGCGGTCACAGTGTTTGAGCGATGCCAGCCGAGGGGGCTGGAACTGGGGGAATAGCAGCAAGCCTTAGCGCTTCGCTGTGCGATTCATCGGGGGATGGATACATGTCGGTCGACAACGTGCCTTTGTTCGGCAGCGCATTTGCGCCGTCGGACACCACACGCGATGAGGTGACGCCTCGATCCGGTGCGGCTGAGATTTCGTTTAGCGATTTTCGCCGGCAACTGGTCGCGCTTGAGCTTCTTATTCTGGTCATTGCCGGAGGGCTTGCTGCGCTGATCGTCGGACAGGCGAATTCAGCTGGTCGCCCGCTCCTCACCGCCGCTGTCTTCACGAGCTTGTGGGCGCTCACGCTTGCCGCGCGCCACGGATTCTCCTTAGCCAACGTCGATAGTTTTGAAGGATTGAAACGGATCGGTCAGGCGACTGCAATCGCCTTTGGCGTGGTGGCCGGATTTGGCCTAGTGCTGTCGACGATGCCGTTCCGCGACCAGATTCTCTGGACTGTCG
>JBAYVO010000275.1:0-3678 GCA_041674545.1 Candidatus Nanopelagicales bacterium
GACTCCGTACTTTTCGATCGCCTTCACGATTGGCGTGAGAATGTCTGAGTCGCTGCACTCGGCGTTGCTCAATAGGCCACTGACCAACGTGAGTGCTCCGAGGATTTCGTCGTACGCCTGCTTAGCCTCTGGACTTGCAGCGACGATTGAGAAGAGCTCCAAGTCGGTCGCTGCCGGTTCAAGAATGGGCTGCACGACACCCGCGGCCTCAGACAGAGGCGTCAGGACGTCCATGACGGGTGCACACGCTGCGCCGAGCAACATCGTGCGAATCTCATCAGGGATGCCCGGGAAGTTCCCAGCCGCTACCCACTGCAAGTAGCTCGGGAGTATGAGGGTTTGGTTAGCTTGCGTGTTGAGAGCGCTCTGCAGGCTCTGCAGGTTTGTCTTGTCTGTGCCACTAACCTTGCCGATACCACTCGCAAGCGCGCTGGCCCCCACGCCACCAGTGGGGATAAATCCACCGCTGTATTTCGGGCCGTAGAGCGCTGTTGTTGGCGCAACGGTCGAGCACATATCGTCGACGGCGTCGATGTCACCGTTCGTCGAGACTGTCGCCAGGTCATCAAGAATCTTGTCGAGACTCCTCAGTGCCTTGGCTGCCTGCGCGGCCTCTGGTCCCGCATCCTTGATCAACGCGCCCAGCCACTCAACAGTCTCGGTCAGGTTTTTGTCGACCAACTTCGACAGCGCCGTGAGCAGCACCGCGATGTCATCCTTTGCTTCGGCATTGGTGTCCAATACCTGGCCTAAGTCGACGAGTCCGGTCGCTAGCTTGGAGAGCGTGTTGTTGATCGCCTTGGGATCTGCCTTGATTGCGTTGACGTCGGCAACCAGTGGGTCGATGTAGTCGGTGCCGAGGCGCGCAAACCCGCCTGCGTAGCCGCTGATGATGTTCGCCGCCAGCACAACCTCACCGATGGCACCGGTCAGCACGTTGTCCAACGGTGCAAGAAGCTTGTCGTCGACCAGCGTGTCCAGCTGCAGGGCAACACCATCGAAGTAGTCGGCCAGTTTGACCGGAACGATCGTGTGCGTCGTGTTCGGCAAGCTCGCGTTCTGCGCCTTCGCCTTGACTGTCAACGACTGGGTAGTGCCACCCACCACACCTTCAATAATGGGGAACAGCACGAAGGTATTGGCAACCTGAGTTCCTGCACCAGTGATCTGCTTGGTACCGGCACCCGGATCCGTGATGTCCCAGCCATCGCCGAACGTCACGGAGTACGAATCACCGAACGGAACAGGAACGTCGACAACCTTCGTCTGCTCGACTCCGAACATGTCTTGGTAGGTGACTGCCTGCTGGCGTGACGTGTTGTTGGTGACCGTGTAAGTGATCTCAACGTCACCGTTCAGGTTGTAGCCCTGTGTCGGATCGATCGACTCGCCGTTGACCTTAAGTTCAGTCTTGGTCGTCAACGGCATCTGACCGCCGAAGGTGCCGACGACCTGCATGAAGTTGCTGACTGCGCCGGTCTCACTGTTGAGATCCTTCGGCGAGGTGCTGTCTTGTGCGACTGGCAACTCAAGCGTTCCCGAACCGTTGCCGGAGACCTGGCCGTTCAGCATGTAAAGGCTGAACGGCGTCGGGTTGCCGTTTTGGTCAACCGTAATCGCGACTGTTTCGCCGACCACGACGTCAAGACCATTGGGGTTCGACTCTGTCGGGGCCGGCAGCGGCAACGTCTGAGCACCCGCCTGGGTGTCCATCATCGGCATCGCAACAAGCAGGCCGATTGCTCCTGCTGCCGCTAGTCCTCCGCGCAACTTACGACTGCGCGCAAAATTCACATTCACTGTTGTGCTCCTGTCGAACCGGCGTTCGGGGTATTTCCAGCTGCGGTCGGGGGAACTGCGGCCGCAGACACGGGTACTGGGGGTTGGGTCGAATCGTTCTCTGCGCGATGCTCAGCGCGGATTTCCTCGCGCTTCTCTTCCTTGTCTTCAAGGAGTTCAACGAGGATGGTGACGAGGAAGCCGCCAGACGACGCTGCAAGCGCCACGAAGAAGGCGGTCGGGTACTCGGTGAGCAAGAACCACGGATTCGCCATGAGAGCGGGTGTGTAGATCGCGGCCAGCGTTCCGCCGCCGAGGATCATCGCCCACAGGGGCAGGCGGCCCTTGGTGAGCGCGGAGATCACCGTGAGGATGAGGATGCCGATGAGCCAGCCGATCCAACCGGCCATGCCGAAGATCAGGACGAAGAGGCCGAGCACCAGGCCGATGAGGAAGGCGCCGTAGCGGGCAAGCGGCGAACGATCACGGGTGAGTCCCAGGATCACGCCGCCAACCACAGCGACGAGCGCGTTGGCTGGGCCGAGTTCCAAAACTGACGTCAAGAGCCAGACACCTAAAGCAAGCACCGCAAGGAGCAAGCCAAAGAGTAGTTGCTTCCAGGGCACGAGCTCCTCCAACGAATCTGTTCAAAATCGATGTCTTGTCAGGTCTTGTTTGCAATTTGCGACTCGCCACGCAGATGATGATCTGTCATAACGTTTCGCCGCGCGGTTAGGCTAAGCAATCGCACGGCGTTTCACGCGCCCAATAGGTGTCCTCGTGAAGATTTTTTTTTCACCCCGCACACCTCCGGGGCCACCGCAACGATTCGGACGCGGTTTTACGCCGTTTGAGTGAGGATTTATTGGTGTTTCGGCCCACTGCTCACCGACTACATAGCGTTACTTGACATCCACCCTAGGTTGTATCAGGTTGCCTAGACGGGGCCGCGCCGCCGAGTACGGTCGCAGTATGAGCTTCGACCCCTACACCACCCCTGAGCGCCTGGCCCTCGCAAAGCTGACCGCGGATTTCACTGAACGTGTGATCGTTCCGCAACTGCCTCAATGGGAAGACGATGAACTCATCCCCCGCGAGGTTCACAAGGCGCTGGGCGCGATCGGGCTCTTGGGCGTTGGATATGAGGAAGCGGTGGGAGGTGGTGGCGGCGACAGCGTCGACGCGACCGTGCTGACGGAGGCGTTGATCGGCGCTGGAGCTTCCGGCGGCGCGTATGCCTCGCTGTTCAGCCACGGCATCGCCATCCCGCACATCATCGACGCCACCCAAGCCCGTCGGCGTACCGGGGACGTTCGCGGCGCGGATCACCTCGTCGAGCGATTTGTTCGACCTGTCCTCGCCGGCGACAAGATTGCGGCACTCGCAGTCACTGAACCGGACGGCGGGTCTGATGTTGCGCGCTTGCGAACCCGAGCCTTCCGCGAAGGTGACGACTGGGTCATCAATGGCGCAAAGACGTACATCACGTCGGGTGTCCGGGCCGATGTTGTCGTGGTTGCTGCCCGTACGGGCGACGCCGGTGCGGGGGGAATCAGTCTGTTTGCCGTCGACACTGCGACGCCCGGTTTCCAGGTGACCCGCAAGCTGCGCAAGATGGGCTGGAACTGCAGCGATACCGCGGAGCTCGCCTTCGTGGACCTACGAGTGCCCCACGTGGCGCTTTTGACCCCCGAACCGGGTGGCGGATTCGCGTCGCTGGCACGCCACTTCGCGTTTGAGCGGCTCTCCTTGGCAACGCTTGCTCACTCAACTGCCGCTCGCTGCCTCGATCTGACTACCGACTGGGTCAAGCAGCGCGAGACCTTCGGGCGTCCACTCGTGTCCCGCCAAGTTGTCCGTCACGATCTCGTGGAGATGTACCGGCAGATCGACGTCGCA
>JBAYVO010000276.1:0-3674 GCA_041674545.1 Candidatus Nanopelagicales bacterium
GAAACCTTCGTGGCCGACGTGGACCAGATTCTGCGGTCGTGGCGGCTGGCGGGGGAACAACGCCGGAGCCGTCCGAAGGCGGCGGGAGAATTCCGGTCGGCGCTGGCTGAATAGTCGTCTGAGCAGGTCCGCTCGTGCTCACCCATGGCCCGCCGGGAGGTCCTTGGAGGTCCGGGGGAGGCGGCGGCACGACGTTGGTGGTGGCACCACCTGCAGCGCCACCGATTGCGGCGGCCGCCGCAGCCGCAGAGGCAGCCGTCGGAACTGCGCCTGGCGCGGGCGGCACGGGTGTGGTGGTCCATGGCCCAACCGTGACCGTGGATTCGGTGCGGTCGAGGATGACCGTTCGGTTCTCTGCGCCCTGTTTGGCTGTGGACGTCGGCAGGAGTGCGCGTACAGCTCGCAGGCTATTCGCGAAGTCCGCGGCGTCGGCGTAGCGTTTGGTTGGTTTTTGAGCCGTCGCCGTCAGCACGAGTTCATCGACTGAATTCGGGATCTCTGGGCGAATCGTCGATGGAGCCGGAACGGTGCCGTGAACGTGTTGGTACGCCACGGACATTGGCGTCTCCCCGGTGAAGGGGGTCTGACCAACGAGGCACTCGTAGAGCACAATGCCCGCGGAGTAGACGTCAGTGCGGGCGTCGGCAGTGCCGTGCTCAACCTGTTCAGGGGCGAGGTAGGCGACAGTCCCGATAAGTAGGCCTTGGGTCAGCCCTGTTTGTGATGTGGTGACGATTGCCCGGGCAAGTCCGAAGTCCGCAACCTTCACACGGCCGTCGCTGCTGATGAGAACGTTTTCCGGTTTGATGTCGCGATGCGCGAATCCACCCTTGTGGGCAGCATCAAGTGCTTCGAGCACCGGCTCGACGACCGCTAACGCCTCTACAGGAGTGAGTCGGCCACGTTTCTTCAAGACATCGCGGAGCGTCTGGCCGTCGACGTACTCCATCGCTAGGTACACAAAGCCGTCCGACTCACCCTGGTCGAAAACCGCAACGATCGCTTGATGACTCAGTTGGGCCGCGGATCGCGCCTCGCGCACAAATCGGGCAACGAAGTCATGGTCCTCAGCCAGTGAGCCGTGCATGACTTTCAGCGCGACCGTGCGGTCGAGCCGCAGATCAGTCGCGCGATAAACCGTTGCCATTCCGCCACGAGCTACGAACGCATCGACGCGGTATCGGCCGTCAATCGTCGAGCCAATCAGCGGTTGGCTGTGGACAGTCACCGTTTGAGTGTACGAAGGATGTGGACCATGGGCGCCGCGGCGCGCTGTAACTCACATTTGTCGGGTGCGATGCGTCACGTCGTGATTTCGGGGGAGTTACCGTCTACCCGTGAGCAATTTTGCGTACCTGGGGGTACTGGCGTTCTGCTTCATTGGGACGTTGTGGCTAGAGATTGTGCTGCGCACGCGGGTATATCGGCGGTGGCTCCGGCTGATTCTGAGTGTCGCGCCGGTCATCGTGATCTTCGTTGCTTGGGATCTATACGCGATCTCGGCCAACCATTGGACGTTTGATTCGAGTCAAATCACCGGAATCATCGCGGTCGCGAGCCTGCCGCTCGACGAGTTGCTCTTCTTCGTCGTGATTCCGTGTTGTGCGATCTTGACGCTAGAGGCCGTGAGATCGGTTCGTGGTTGGACGGTTGGCGACGAACCGACTCGGGACGGAGTCGGTGACGAGTCGTGAGTTACACACAACTGGCAATCATCGGAATATTGGTGGTCATCGTCGGAGACCTCTTTGTGCTGCGGACCCGACTGCTGACCCGGAAGATCTTCTGGGTGTCGTACGCGATCATCGTGTTCTTCCAACTCGTCAGCAACGGACTGCTGACAGGCTTTCGAATCGTTCGCTACAACGGTGAGGTCATCATCGGTTCCTCAACACCGGTTGAGGGTCCGCCACCATTTATCGGTGATGGGCGCCTCGTGTTTGCACCGGTTGAGGATCTGATGTTCGGCTTCGCGTTGGTGCTGTTGACCCTGTCGTTGTGGGTTTTTTGGGGGCGAATCGGAGTGCAGCGACTACCGATGGCGGGCCCGCCGCGCTTCTCGCCAGGCCGGAAGCGCGACAGCGAGTCGTCGCCGTAGCGGCACGGTCGCGCGCTTGTCGAAGACCTGGTAGTCGATCTTCTCCACTTCGTTGACGATGCCGCAATAGAGGATTCGGGCCGTCTCGATGCACGGTTGTGACTCGGGGGAGAGCATCGCTATGCCGGGCCGCGAACGCGCCTCGAGATCACGGACTCGGGCGATTTGAAACGCCATCGCAGCGCGGAAGTTGTCGGTCACTTTGCGAGCTCGGACGTCGTCGGGCGAAACATCGAACTGCGCAAGTTCGTCAAGCGGCAGATAGATCCGGTTCCGCTCTAGGTCCTCGCCAACGTCGCGGATGAAATTCGCGAGCTGAAACGCTGCGCCGAGGTCGCGTGCGTAGGCATAGGCAGCGTTGTCGGTGGGCTCAAGGATGGGGATCATCTGCAAGCCGATGACTGCAGCAGATCCGTACACATACTTGTCGAGATCGGCGTAGGTGTCGTAGTGATTGATCGTCAGGTCCATGTGCATCGACTCGATGAACGCTTCGAAGTACTCGGTGGGGATGTCCCATCGCCGCACGGTATCCACTGTGGCGGCACAAATCGGGTGGGCAGAGGTCCCTCGATCGAGGTCGGCAAAGAAGCGTTGCGAGAGTTCGGTCAGCGCGACGCTGCGTTCGTTGGTCGGTTTGGCTTC
This sequence comes from Candidatus Nanopelagicales bacterium, assembly GCA_041674545.1. GTDB lineage: Bacteria > Actinomycetota > Actinomycetes > S36-B12 > UBA10799 > UBA10799. The sequence goes on from JBAYVO010000276.1 coordinate 2,744, forward strand.
GGTTGAATCGACGATCTCGTCTGCGTAGCGAGCAAAGGCGTACAGCGCGTGGACATACGGTCGCTTTGCCGGAGGCAACAGCAAGGTCGCGAGGTAATACGTCTTTCCGTGGGCCGCGTTGACCTTCTGGCAGGCCAAATAAGACGAGCGGAGTTCCGGATCTGTGATTCCGGCAGCATCGAGTGCGCGACGACCCATGTGGCCATCATCCCGGTTGTGGAGTTGCAGGCAGACTCGGGAGGTCGGCAAAGGTACGCTCAGGCGCGTGTCAGTTGATCCTCCCGCGCGTATCCCACCCGCGCGCGACCCTGCTGACAGACCGGTTTCAACGCCCGCGAGTGGTGACACATGGCTTGACTTCGCTATTCGCGCTGTAATTCCAGGGACCATTGGAACGATCCTCATCGCGATCGGCGCATTGGGGATCGGGTGGCTTCCGCTAGACACGGCACTACTGGACAACCCTGTTGTTGATGCGTTGCGCTCCACGACTCTGGGAGCGGTCGTCTCAAAGACCGCACTGGTCGCGGGTGTGGTGCTCCTGCTGCAGTCGTGGTTGCTGCTTGGTTATGACGTCATGCGCGGGCAGGACCGCGATATCAAGCGTCTCTGGATCGCGCTCGCTGCGTGGTGCGCGCCGCTGATGTTGTGCCCGCCGCTATTCAGTCGGGACGTGTACTCCTATTTCGCCCAGGGCAAGCTGATGGTCGCCGGAATCGACCCTTACACGCGCGGTTCCTCGAGTGTTCCTGGCTGGTTCAACGACGGCGTCGATCCCATGTGGGCTGAAGCGCCGACGCCATACGGTCAGTTCTGGCTGCTGCTGGCCAAGGGCGTCGCTCAATTCACTGGCCCACATCCCTACAGCGGTGCGCTCGTGATGCGCCTGCTGACCGTCGCTGGCGTCGTGATGCTCGCGTGGGCGATCCCC
>JBAYVO010000277.1:0-3658 GCA_041674545.1 Candidatus Nanopelagicales bacterium
CCGACGTGAGTTGGATCCTGTTCCTGATCGTCGTCGCGCTCGGTGGGGTGTTTGGCGTTGTCGTGACGCTGATCGCGCGGCGCTTCGAGTTCGGAGACCCAGCCGATGACGCAAGCGCCGGCATCAAACTCACCGGCATCTACACGGTCTTTGCGGTCGTGCTGGGGTTTGTCATCTTCAGTTCTTGGCAGTTCTACCTGGAGGCATCGGACTCCATCAGGGATGAGGCCTCATCGAGTTCGGTGATCAATCGAACGGCTCGCGCGCTACCTGCTGGAATGGGCGATCCCGTCGTGCAGGCGCTCGAGACGTACTTGTCCGTGGCGAGTTGGCAGGAATGGGACGAGTTACAGGCGGGCCAAGTCAGCCGAGTTGGTCAGGTAGCCCTGCAGAACCTCAATCAGGCCATCTTCGACGTCCCTGCGGCCACGGACACTTCCGTCGCGAATGCGCAGGACAACATGATGTATTACCTCGGGGCGGTTGAGCAGGCCCGAGGCGATCGGGTGTTCCTGGCTGAGGACGAAGACCCCGAGTTTGTCTGGGCGCTGCTCGCCGTCGGTGGTTTAGTCACAGTCTTCTTGTCGGCAACGTTGCACATTCGTTCGCGAACGACTCACCTTCAGCTCGTCGGCTCACTCAGCGCGATTATCGCTGCATCATTGTTCTCGGTGTATGCGCTCAGCAACCCATTCACCGGCCCATTCCCGGTCAACCCACTTCCGCTTCAGGTTGCTCTCGAAACCGTGCAGGCGCCGATCGTCAAGTAGTGCTGCGGCGCCGTGGGCATTTGTCCGCGAGGTCTGACGAGCAGCGCGGGAACAATCCGCGAGGGTGTGGCGTTGAGTGGGGCAGTCAAGAGTTTTCGCGGCGGCGTACGATTCAGCGTTGTCCCATCGCGAATTCCCGCACATCAACGACGGAGTGAACCGTGCCTTTGCCCCCACTGGTCGAGCCAGCGCAATCCCTGACTGTCGATGAGGTTCGTCGCTACAGCCGCCACATCATCATTCCCGATGTTGGCATGGACGGCCAGAAGCGAATGAAGAACGCGCGTGTCCTCTGCGTCGGCGCTGGCGGGCTCGGAAGCCCAGCATTGCTCTACTTGGCGGCCGCAGGGGTCGGCACGATCGGCATCGTCGAGTTCGACGAGGTTGACGAATCGAATCTGCAGCGCCAGGTCATCCACGGTCAAAGCGATATCGGCCGCCTCAAGGGTGAATCCGCTCGCGATTCGGTACTGGAGATCAACCCGTACGTCAACGTGCAGCTGCACAACGAGCGCCTCGACAACGACAATGTGCTCGACATCTTCAGCCAGTACGACCTGATCCTCGACGGGACCGACAACTTCGCGACCCGCTACTTGGTCAACGATGCGGCGGTAATCCTCGGCAAGCCGTACGTCTGGGGATCGATCTATCGCTTTGAAGGTCAGGCCAGCGTGTTCTGGGCCGAACATGGCCCCAACTACCGCGACCTTTACCCCGAGCCGCCGCCAGCCGGCATGGTTCCGTCCTGCGCTGAGGGCGGTGTGCTCGGTGTGCTGTGCGCAACGATCGGGTCGGTCATGGTGACCGAGGCGGTCAAGCTCATCACCGGAATCGGCGAACCGCTCCTGGGACGCCTTTTCGTATACGACGCGCTTGAAATGTCGTTCCGCACGCTGAAGATCCGCAAGGACCCGAACGGTGTGCTCCCGACTGCGCTCATCGACTATGACGCGTTCTGCGGTGCGATCTCTGATGAGGCTGCTGATGCCGCGAAGGATTCGACGATCTCGGTGCACCAGCTCAAGGCGATGCTTGAAGCGCGTGATCGTGGCGAGCAGAGTTTCGAATTGATCGACGTTCGCGAGCCGAACGAATGGGACATCTCGCGGATCCCAGGTGCGGAATTGATACCTAAGGGTGAGTTCCTCATGGGCGACGCGCTGTCGAAGCTTCCACAAGACAAGCCGACGGTCCTCTACTGCAAGGTTGGCGGCCGTTCAGCCGAAGTGCTTGCGCTCGTCAAGGCAGCTGGGTTCTCCGACGCAATCCACGTAGGTGGCGGCGTGAGCGCGTGGGTCAACCAGATCGACCCGAGTCAACCGACGTACTAGCGGGGCGGGTTCAGGTCCAATTCGGACGCCCCGCCGCCAGTTCGCTCCACCCGTGCGACAGCCTCGCCGTGGAGGAGGATTACTCGGTTCATGCGCTGTGATGCGTTGTGGTCGTCGCACGTCATCAGGCTTGCGACGGGTGGGTCGAGGTCGGACGTCAACGTGCCGCCTTCAAGGTCGGACGCGCCGCGACATAAGTAGATGTCGCCGCACGTTTGACACCCAGCGCTGGTGCTTAGAGGTAGCCCTTCTTCAACAGATCGTTGAAGCAGAACCAACCGGGCACTGCTGGCAGCCAGAACGTGAACACGCGGAACATGAGCACCGCGGAGAGTGCAACGCCGCCGTCGACACCGACGCCAGCGAGACCAGCGGTCAAGGCCGCCTCGACGGCACCCAAACCGCCAGGAGTCGGTGCGACCTGGCCGACCGTTGCGCCGACGAGGAAGACAACACAGATCGCGGCCCATTCGCCACCACCGCCGAAGGCGCGAACACAGGCGACGAGGCAGAAGCAGTAGCCGATGTTGAGGACGATAAATCCGGCCGTACCGAAGAGGAGTTTGCTTGGGGTTTGGGCAAGAGTGAGCAGGCGTGGACCAACTTGGCTCAGGATCGGACGAACTCGCTTCTCGGCCCAGTGGCGGGTGACGGGCAACACGAACAGTCCGACGATGACGACAATAAATGCGAGTCCAATGAAGATCGCCCAGCTCGGGGGAGAGACTTCAAGGTCGCGCTGGCTGCCTGCGATGAGTCCGAATCCGAGCACTAACAACAAGTGCATGATGAACGCGAAGACTTGCGAGACACCGATGCTGGCTGCTGCCAACGCAGGGTGGACGCCGCACTTTTGCAGGTACCGGATGTTGACGCCGAACGCGCCGAGAGTCGGCGGTGAAACGAGCGTCGCGAAGTCCGCGGCAAGCTGGGCTTGATTGGTTCGCCAGAAGTTGAGCTTCTCGGGAACGAATCCCTCGACAGACATTGCCGCGCCGGGGTAGGTAATCAGCGAGAACAGAATCGCCGCCGCAGCCCACCACCAGTCGGCCTGCGAGATCAGTTCGGCGAGGTTGACTTGACCTAACTGAATGAGCAGGACGTACCCGGCGATCGTTCCTGCGACGATGGTCAGGATTGTCCGTGGGCGGACGCGCTCAACCTGAATCTCCTCGGCCGCACCCTCTGGGGTGAGTTCCTCCAGAGACTCCCGCAACGTGACGAGGATGTCCTTGCGGCGCTTGATGGCCTTGCGGGTGACCGACGAGAGCGCAACGGGTTGCAGAACCGGCAGCGCACTGACAACCGTTTTGGTGCCGAGGACGCGGCGACCAGCTGCGAGGGAACGGTCGGGGTCGGTGAGCATTGCGAGCGTGCAGAGTAGTTCGGCGATATCGAGGCGTTCGGCGAGGTCGCCCGCGCCTACCGAACCTTCTTCCGGGTCTAGTAGCCAGATTCCGCCGTTGGTGTCGCGCAGGATGTGTTCGGCATGCAACGCACGGTGAGAGATTCCTGAATCGTGGAGCGTGCGAACTGCGCGCCAGGCACCTTGTA
>JBAYVO010000278.1:0-3657 GCA_041674545.1 Candidatus Nanopelagicales bacterium
ACCTCCGCCGCGCGCGCGTCTTCTGCAGCGACGCCGAGTAAGACGCCTCGCAACATCCATCGCGCGCCATCCACACCGAGGAATCGAACGTTCTGCAAGCCGTGTTCGCCTTCTTCATTCATCGCCGGCACGGTTGCCTTCAACTCGACGCCGAAGCGTCCGTCGACGGCTTCGACAGCGCCACCTGACGAGGTGATGCCGTTGGAGAGTTCGCCGCGAACCTCTTCCCAGAAGCCGCCACTTCGGGGCGCCGCGAAGGGCTGCAGTTGGATTCCGCCCTCACCGAGCACAACGGTGATCGCTGCAACCGTGTCGGTCTGTTCGTCGACCTCAAGGTTGACGTTCATACCCTCAACACCGGGAATCTTCAGCGAGCCGAAGTCGATGCGCACAACACCGTCTTCGCGGGCCTCCGTGATGTCGTATGGACCTGACAGATCGAGGTCTGGTGGATTCTCGTCGACCTGCTCGGCCACCGCGTCTGGCGCGGCAGCGGGTTCGACGTTCTCGGACTGGGGGGCGTCTTTGCGACTCTTTCCAAACACGAGCGCCACGCTACTCCCCCAACCGGGCCGTTAACCAGTTGAGCCGAATCCGTCCGTGCCACGCTGCGTCCCAGGTAGGTCTGCCACCGGAACGAACACAGCGTGTGAGACCTCTTGGATGATGAGTTGGGCAATCCGGTCGCCTCGGTCGAGCGTCACTGCGTCGTTGGGGTCGAGATTGATCAGGTTCACCTTGATCTCTCCCCGGTAGGCCGCATCGATCGTCCCAGGTGCGTTAACCATCGAGATGCCATGGCGCACCGACAGCCCGCTTCGAGGATGAACCAGACCCACGTAGCCATCTGGCAACGCGATCGCGACACCGGTCGGAACCAAGGCACGTTCCCCCGGAGCAAGTCGAACTGATTGGGCGGCGTAGAGATCGGCGCCCGCGTCGCCAGGCTTGGCGTAATGCGGAAGCGGCAGATCGGGATCGAGTTGCTGAATCAAGACCTGGACGTCATTCGGACGCGGGACTCGCTGCCCGGTCATGGGCTGACATCCAGGTGCTGCCAGGGCACGTTGCCATCGATCGCGCGTTCCGCTGCGATGCGTTCCACGTCCTCAGCCCGACCGTTCTGCTTGAAGTGCTCAAGACCAACTTGTACGAACAATGCCGCCGCCGTGAGCACTTCTGGGCCGTCCGGTGCGCCAAGGTGGCCAATCGCGCGGGTATAGACCTTTCGTCCAGCCACCCCCTCGATCCATCCGTCGATGTGGAGTTGTTCCCCGACTGGAACCGGACGACGAAAGTTCGTCTCGAGTCGAGCGGTGACAGCGGGACGAAGCAACAGCCAGTTCAGCGAACCAAGCGCTTCGTCGAATGCCGCAGCAAGTAGGCCGCCGTGTGCGATACCTGGGGCGCCTTGATGATGTTCGGTCACCTCGAACATGCCCTGGATCCGCAGGCCTTCGGCAGCGAACACCCGCATGTGAAGTCCGGTCGGGTGATCGGTGCCACACCCGAAACACCGCGGGTAGTGGCTAGCGATCTCCGCGCCAGGCTCCGGGGCCTCGCTATGGCGTTCCGGTAGCTGAGCCGAGTCCGGCAAGTCCGTGGGAATGTTCTGGGAGGACACGAAGCCAGGCTAGACCTAGCCCATGACAGGCTGTCCCCATGGCACCCGTCAACTACCGCGAACGACTCACCACCCCCCTGTGGGGTTGGGCTGTCCTGCTGGGCCTCGCGCTGTGTTTGGCACTGGCATTCTGGATTCCTTTGGGCACGCTGGCAGGGGTCATCTGCCTGGCACTCGGCGTGGGGCTTGTCACCTGGCTACTGATGACGACATCTCCGACGATCACCGTCACCGACAATGAGTTGCGAATCGGCCGCGTGCACATCAACGCCGACGAGATCGGGCTGGTCGCCACCCTCGACGAGGCTGCCACTGCGAATGCTCGGGGAGCCAACGCCGATCCACGAGCGTTCACAATCTTGCGCCCGCTCTACGCAAAGGAATCCGTGTCATTGGAGATTCTCGACGAGGAAGACCCACACCCGTATTGGCTCATCAGTACGCGTGATCCACAAGCACTAGGCCGCGCGGTGCAAGCGGCGCAACGCAGCCGCATTGGATCTGGTCACAACCCAGCAAGCTGACTGCGCGGGCGCGACGTGTGCGCGCACGCTTTAGTAGGGTGCTCAGCGAATCTACTCTCGCTCGTCCGCAACTCCGGAGGTCCCACGTGTCGGCACTGACTGCTAGAACAATCGCTCCCCTCGCCGCAATGGGTGCAACGTGGGCTGTTCGGCGCGGACTTGCCTCCGCCTACGCCCAACGCACAGGCCACGTTCCACCGCAGGCCGATGACACAGAGGTCTCACTGTCGAGCGTGCTGCTGTGGGCCGTAACGACCGCTGCGATTTCGGTGACAATCGAAGTCGTCATCACCCGTTACGCAGCGCGCTACTCCGATGCACACGAACTTGCGTCCTACCAGAGCGAGAACATCGTCACGGGCTAACAGGCCTCTCGGGTTCGGTGCGACTGCGCACCGAACCCGTCGAACGAGCCAGAACTACCGGTCGTCTACACGCACTCGGTGCAGATTGGCCCGCTCTTGCCGTCTTTGGCCAACTGGCTGCGGTGATGCACCAGGAAGCACACAGAACAGGTGAACTCATCCTCTTGACGAGGGAGCACCCGAACCGTCAATGACTCATCTGACAGGTCAGCGCCTGGCAGTTCGAGGTTCTCCGCTGCTTCGGTTTCATCGACGTCAACGCTCGATGAGGCTTTGTCTGCGCGGCGCGCTTTTAGCTCTTCGAGGCTGTCCTCGGCAAGCTCTTCATCGGTCTTACGCGGCGCGTCATAGTCGGTCGCCATTTTGCGGCCCCCACGCTGTATTGAAGGATGCCGGACGCGATTGCGCCCCGCTGGACGTTGAGAACAACCCAGTAGTGGAGTTGATTCCCACTGCTGTGCTGTGGAGCGCCAGATTGTGCCGCATCCGAATGCAACGTTGCAGAGCGGGGTCGACTTGATCACCCAGATAGCCCATAGAACAGCCCTGTGACCCCAACCACGCACGCCCTAGGCCGAGTAGAGCCAATCCATGTGGTGTGCTTTGGCCATGCCTATGTATGCCCTCGGTGACCGAGTCCCGACCATCGATCCCTCAGCATTCGTCCATCCAGATGCGGTCCTGATCGGGAATGTCATCGTCGGAGCTGAATCCTCTATCTGGCCCACCGCGGTGCTGCGTGGTGACCACGGCACCATTCGGGTGGGTTCGCAGACGTCCGTGCAGGACGGGACGATCGTGCACTGCACGTCGACGCTGGACACCGTGATCGGCGATGGCTGCACCGTCGGCCACAACGTGCACCTTGAAGGCTGCACGATCGAAGATGGCTGCTTGATTGGTTCTGGGTCCGTCGTCCTCCACGAGGCCGTCATCCGTACTGGCGCGCTCGTTGGAGCGCAGGCCTTGATTCCGAACGGCATGGAAGTCCCGTCAGGTGCGATGGCACTCGGGATTCCCGCGAAAATTCGGGAGAACGCCGTAGACCCTGAACTGCTTGCGGGCGCCGCGGCAATCTACGTCCGCAACGCCCATTGGTACAACGCCGAGCTTCGCCGGATCGACTAGCCGCGGGCGGCTCGCG
>JBAYVO010000279.1:0-3647 GCA_041674545.1 Candidatus Nanopelagicales bacterium
GATTGGAAGCTCGGTGAGTGCGAGCCGATCCCAGGAGTGACGATGCCGAACCTCGCGGTGGTCGAGCGGGACTACGGCCAGATCGCCGCGAAGATGACGGCACTCGGTCCCAATGTTGAGAACCTCGGCACGACGGTCAAGGGGATCACGCTGAAGTCCGTCCGCGAAGTTGAGCGACTCAAAGAGATCAACGGCACGGTTAAGGGCGGTATTGCTGACGGCAGGCCACGCCTCGATCAGGCCAAACATGCGTGTGAAGTGATTCTCGCGCTCTCCGGTACAACGAATGGGAGGGTCGCCGTTGCCGGCTTCAAGCAGCTGGAAGAACGTACGGGTCAACGACTAGCTGATCTCGCGGAGGACAACGAAGGAAAGCAGATCCGATTCACAGACACTCAGTCGAGTCCTCAGTCGGTCATCACCTCATGGGAATGGTCGGGTAGTGAGCATGGGGGACGTCGGTATTCGCCGTTCACCATCAATGTCGAGCGACTGAAACCATGGCACACGCTGACTGGTCGACAGCACTACTTCCTCGATCACGATTGGATGGCGGAACTCGGGGAGTGGCTGCCCGCCTATCGGCCACCGTTGGGGATGTCGAGGCTCTTCGGGCCACCGACGAGTGGTTTTGATGGTGCGCTAGAGGTGACAGTTCGCTACTTGACTCCGCACTCCAAGTGGTCAATTCACTCGGAGTACCAGGACAACCTCTTCATGTTGTCGCTGAGTAGAGGTGGGCCGGACATCTGGATGTCCAACATCGACGCAGCAAAGGCTGGAATCAAGGACAACGACTGGATCGAGTCGAGCAACCGCAATGGCGTTGTTGTCGCTCGAGCCGTGGTTACCCACCGGATGCCGGAAGGCACGGTCTACATGTACCACGCGAAGGATCGACTGATCGATGTACCGAAGGCCGAGAGCAGCGGTAAGCGCGGAGGTATCCACAACTCACTGACACGACTTCTGATGAAGCCATCGCACTTCATTGGTGGCTACGCGCAATTGTCATATGGATTCAACTATTACGGTCCGACGGGAAACCAGCGTGATGAAGTCACGGTAATTCGGCGCCGATCACAGGAGGTCGAGTACTGATGCGTGTTATGGCCCAAATGGGCATGGTGATGAACCTGGACAAGTGCATCGGGTGCTCAACGTGTTCGGTGACGTGTAAGCAAGCGTGGACGAATCGACCCGGTGTCGAGTACGTCTGGTTCAACAACGTGGAGACGCGTCCCGGCCAGGGATATCCGCGTGGGTACGAGGACCAGGAGAAGTGGAAAGGCGGCTGGAAGCTCGATCGAAAGGGTCGACTCCGCCTCAAAGCGGGTGGCCGAATTCGCAAGTTGGCCACGATCTTCAGCAATCCCAACCTGCCTAACGTCGACGACTACTACGAGCCGTGGACGTACGACTACGACTCTCTACTGAATGCTCCAGCCGGCGACGACTTCCCCGTCGCGCGCCCAAAGTCGCTGATCACGGACAAGGACATGAAGGTCGAGTGGTCCGCAAACTGGGACGATGACCTTGGCGGTGCCACCGAGCACGGCTACAAGGATCCAATCGTTGCCAAGCTTGGTGACAAGGTCAAGTTCGAATTTGAACAAGCCTTCATGTTCTATCTGCCACGGATCTGTGAACACTGCATCAACCCGTCTTGTGTCGCCTCATGCCCGTCGGGTGCGATGTACAAGCGTGAAGAAGACGGCATCGTCCTGGTTGATCAAGACAAATGCCGCGGTTGGCGGATGTGCGTCTCCGGCTGCCCGTACAAGAAGGTGTACTTCAACCACACGACAGGTAAGGCCGAAAAGTGCACGATGTGCTACCCGCGGCTCGAGGTCGGGCAACCGACAGTGTGTTCGGAAACGTGTGTTGGCCGCCTTCGCTACCTCGGTTTGGTGCTCTACGACGCAGACCGCGTCGCCGAAGCTGCAACTGAGCCGGACGAGACGAAGCTGATGGCGGCACAGAAATCCATCTTGTTGGATCCTCGAGATCCCGAGGTGCTCGCCGAAGCCCGCCGCAGTGGCATCCCGGAAGACTGGTTGGAAGCGGCACAGAATTCGCCGGTGTATGACCTCGCTTGCCGCTATGACGTGGCGCTTCCGCTTCATCCGGAGTACCGAACGTTGCCAATGGTCTGGTACATCCCGCCGCTGTCGCCGGTGGTCGATGCGTTGACCGAAACGGGCCACGATGGCGAAGACATAGGCAACCTATTCGGGGCAATCGATGCCATGCGCATCCCGATTGAGTACCTCGCGGAACTGTTCACCGCTGGTGACATCGACCCGGTAAATGACGTTCTTCGCAAGTTGGCCGCAATGCGGTCGCACATGCGGACTGTGAACCTCGGGGAAGCGGTCGCCCCTTCGATTGCCGAGGCGGTAGGCATGACAATCGATGAGATGGAGTCGATGTATCGGCTGTTGGCGATCGCGAAGTACGAAGATCGTTACGTCATTCCGTCGGCACACACCGAAGTCGCCAATGCACTGTTAGAGGAGTTGCCCGGTTGCTCGGTGGACTTCACAAGCACGAACGGTGACAATCCGGTCGGCGATGCCAAGCCCGTCCCAGTCACGATTGAGAGTTTTCAGCTGACCAAGCAGCGACTCGAAGCGGAGCAGTATTCAGATTTGGATCACAAGCAATGAGTCGCGAGATCTCTGCAAGTGCACGGCTCCTGATCGACGTGATCAGCTCGCGGCTCTTGATGTATCCCGATGAACAACTCGTCAACGAGTTAGACCTCATCAAGAAGGGTGTTGCATCAATCCCGCCGAACGTTCGAGTTCACTTTGATCGGTACTTCGCCGAGACCGATGACAAGACGTTGCTCGAGCAGCAGGAAAAGTACGTCGCAGTCTTCGATCTGAAGCGTCGTTGTTGCCTGTATTTGACGTACTACTTGAACGGCGACACCAGGATGCGCGGAATGGCGCTGGTCCGGTTCAAGGAGACGTACGCACGCAACGGTTTTGCCTGTGACACCGGTGAACTCCCCGACTTTTTGCCGATGCTGCTCGAGTTCGGTTCGCACGGTGGTGACGCAGCGCTCGCAGCCCAAGCGTTGATCGACGAACATCGCGAAGGCCTCACGGTCTTACATGCGGCATTGGAGAAGGTCGAGTCACCACAGCGGCACATCCTCGCAGCAGTGCTTGCGACTCTTCCTGAACTAACGGACGCGCAGCGGGCGGCCGCGCGACTACTGGTGGCGCAGGGTCCTCCGACTGAAACGGTCGGGCTTGAACCGTTCATGTTGACCGACATCTCGACGGGAGCACGACTATGAGTGGGCTCGATACCTTCCTGTTCATCGTATTCCCCTATATGTGCTTGGTCTCGCTCGTCGTTGGGCACATCTGGCGTTACCGATACGACCAGTTCGGCTGGACGTCGCGTTCGAGCCAGTGGTACGAGTCGCGCTTGCTTCGGTGGGCAAGTCCGATGTTCCATTTCGGGTTGCTGTTCGTATTGATGGGGCATTTCGTCGGATTGGTGATTCCCGAGAGCTGGACGACGATGGTTCCGGAGTCGCTGTACCACCTGATGTCAGCCGGAGTGGGCGGTATCGCCGGGATCGTCATGGTGATTGGCTTGATTGGGTTGATCTATCGGCGGCGCACTAC
>JBAYVO010000280.1:0-3624 GCA_041674545.1 Candidatus Nanopelagicales bacterium
ATCTCAGGAGCCTGCGCCACCTTGATCGCCTCTGCTAGCGAAATCATCTCCGCGTTGTTCGTGCGGCTCGGCACCATCTCGGCCATCACCACTGCCTGCTCGTGATGGGGGATCATCATCTGCGCGAACTCGATGTCGGCGTCATTGTGGACAGTCGCGCTCGAACTTGCGCCCGACGCGGCTGAATCTGGTTCCGATGAACTCGACGAGCTACAACCAACGCCGATGATGCTGAGCGCGATACAGCCCGCGACGATCACGACGACCTGGCGGTAGCGAGCGAGCCAGCGCAAAGTGGGGTTCAACATGTGTAAGCCTTTCGGTAGAGGATTTGATGTGAAAGTGCGCGTGCTCGCGCTCCTCACAACCTCAAGACCGAAACTCGTACGATCACCAACTCCGGCGGCGGACGTATCCGCCAGGTCCGATTCCGGTGAACTGTGGGCGCCAATCGGCGCCGCAGCCAGTTCCGACGAAACACAGTGGTTGTCGCTAGTAGGAACAGTCCGACGATGATTGCCATGCAGATTCCACCGCCGATATGGCCACCATCGCCCGTTTCACCGATCGCCGGGCCGTGCGATGGTTGCGTGGCGCTCCTCAGTCCGATGTGCGACGAATCTGAGACTTCCGCAGCAGGAACGTGCTGGTGTGACGTAGCGCCAGGTTGCGCCGCGGCAGCATGGACAACGGATGCAGTCGCGTGACAACTTCCGATCGACGCAGTAAGCGCGTGCATCCCGACAAGTCCCAAAATGATGAGGGCGGAAGCAAGGACCAAACGTCGCTTGGTGGTCAGCGTGCCAGCACGCAATCGGTACTCCACGCACCCATTCTGCTCTCACGACGATCGGAATCTGCACCGGACATCCCCGACTGGGTGGTCTCGGTTCTACGGCACTGCTCACCACAAACCAGTAAGCAACCAGCCGAATGTAATGCCCGGCGAAGATTCACATCGTTATGACAGCGATTAGCGCCCAATTCGCGGATTCGGGAACTCAAAACACCGCTGAAATCAGCCGCCTCGCTGGCATGCTCAAGCTATGGCTGTTCGTCCCACACTCGCAAAGGTTGCCCTCGCGGCAGGGGTTTCGAAGTCAACGGCAGGCAACGTCCTTAGTGGCCGCCGACAAATGTCAGAAGAGACTGCCCGACGGGTGTACGAGGCAGCCAAGCAACTCGGGTATCGGGCGGACACCAAGGCAAGCGGGCTCAGCCGCGGCAGTGCACCGATTCTCGGAGTCCTGTACTCCGGGTACATGCCTGACCTGGTGACCCGACGAAGCAGCCTGTACTGGCCACGGTTCAACGAAGGCATCGTCCAGCGTTGTTCACTTGAGGGCACGGTTGCGGCGTTTGCCGGCGAGCAGCAGGCGCAGGCACTCATCAATGGCGGAGTGAATGCGCTGCTCGTCCTCGGTCAAGACCTCAAACACTTCGATGAACTCCACATCCCATTCGGGATGCCCATCATTGCCACTGATCCCGTCCCGGGCCGCACGGTTGCGTTCGGGATGCACGATCCATATGACATTGCCGCCAGCGTGATTGGTCACTTCATCGATTCCGGTCGCGCACGCATTGGCTGGCTGCGCGGCGATGGCGCGGCCAACATGTTCGATCCGTGGGGCCTTGCGCTAACCGAGACAGCGGCGACACTCGGAGCGCAGTTCACCGTCGCCACTCATGACCTGAGCGCGGAGCAGATCGGCAACGGCATCGACGCCCTTGTTGCAGAAGGTGTCGATGCCATATTCGCGACGTTCGCGAACTCCGCCAAGGTCGCCCACGCGTTCAAGGTGCGCGGGCTGCGAACACCCGAAGACATCGCGCTAGTGGTTCAGGCCGAGGGTGTGATCGAGGAGGCTATGACACCCTCGTTGTCCACTCTGTCACTCATGAGCTTTGAGTCCGGCGCAACGGTCGCTGGCTACTGCCTGGCGGAAATCAATGAGACCCCCGCTCCGTCAGATCCGCCGCCGTTCGAGTTGGTCGTCCGGGAATCGTCACGGTGTTCCGCAGGGATCATCCCGCTCCACCGCAAGCACACGGAAACCCTCGTTACCGCAGGTTCGACGGCGCCCTAAATCGTCGCAAACGCAGGCTGTTGAGCACAACGAACACTGAACTAAATGCCATCGCGGCTCCGGCAATCATCGGGTTCAGCAACCCAAATGCCGCCAACGGAATCGCTGCGGTGTTGTACGCAAACGCCCAGAACAAGTTTCCCTTGATGGTGCGCAGGGTGGACCGTGAGAGCGCGATCGCGTCCGCTGCCGACCGAAGGTCTCCACGCACAAGCGTGATGTCTGCCGCCTCGATCGCGGCATCCGTTCCGGTTCCCATCGCCAAACCCAGGTCTGCCTGCGCCAGAGCAGGAGCGTCGTTGACACCGTCGCCAACCATCGCGACGATTCGTCCCTGCGCCTGCAATCCGCGAACGACGTCGACTTTGCCCGCGGGCATCACCTCGCTGATCACTTCTTCGATCCCAAGTTCCGCCCCGATCGCTTGGGCGGCCTGCGCGTTATCGCCGGTGAGCAACACGGGCCGTAGACCCTGTTCACGCAGCATTGCAATGGCCTGGGCAGATGTTGTCTTGATCGCATCCGCCACCACGATCGCACCGCGCACCTCGCCATCCCAGCCCACAAAGACTGGTGTGCGCCCGAGGTCGGCTTGGGCCTGTGCGCTGGCCGCCAGCCCCACGTCGATACTCATCGCGTGGTCATCCACTAGCCACTGACGGCGACCCACGGCGACGTCGTGACCCGCAACCATCCCGGACACACCGAGCCCGCCATGGTTCGCGAAACCATTCACCGCGGGCAGTGGGCCGTCGATCGCCGCATGCGCGGCGATCGCGGCGGCGATGGGGTGCTCTGACGCCGACTCGACCGCACCAGCAATCCTCACCAGGTCCGCACGGTCGACCGTCGAGGCAGTGACAACCTCAACCACGCTCATCGAGCCGGTCGTCACGGTTCCGGTTTTGTCGAGCACGATCGTGTCGACTCTGCGCGTGGACTCAAGGACCTGCGGACCCCTGATCAGGATGCCAAGTTGCGCACCCCGCCCGGTTCCCACGAGCAACGCGGTTGGCGTCGCCAACCCCAGCGCACACGGGCACGCAATGATCAAAACGGCAACAGCTGCGGTCAGTCCCGCCTCCACCGAATTGCCCGTCAAAAGCCAGCCCGCGAAGACCACCACGGACAACACCAGCACAATCGGGACGAACACAGCTGACACCCGGTCGGCAAGGCGCTGGACGTCAGCCTTGCCGTGTTGCGCATCCTCGACTAGGCGACCCATCTGCGCGAGTTGAGTATCAGCACCAACGCCGGTCGCCGCGACCACAAGGCGTCCGGACGTATTCACTGTCGCGCCGACGACGTCGTCGCCTGGGCCGACATCGACCGGGACTGGCTCGCCGGTCAACATCGACATGTCCACGGCAGATTCGCCCGCAACGACGACCCCATCCGTCGCGACCTTCTCACCCGGGCGCACCACAAAGTGATCGCCGACAACCAGTTCCTCGATCGGAATCCGTTGTTCGACCGTCACCCCGGCACCACCACGCAGGACAGCCACATCCTTAGCACCCATCGAAAGCAA
>JBAYVO010000281.1:0-3619 GCA_041674545.1 Candidatus Nanopelagicales bacterium
GGGGTCGCCCCAGCCCTGGTAGGCCTGGATGCATTGGTAGTTCTGGCCCGCGTGGGTCACCTTTGCACCCTTCGCATACTTGCCCTTCGCATTCCACGCTGGGTACTTGCCGACTGGCTGCGTGGGGGTCGGTGTCGGCGTCGGTGTGGGGGTCGGCGTCGGCGTCGGTGTCGGGGTTGGGGTCACCGGCGCATTAGCCGTCGTGATGATCACGTAAGGCGACACAGCCGACAGGTTGCCTGCGGCGTCCCTGGCACGCACGGTGTAGCTGTACGCGGTAGCCGGGGTGAGCCCGGTGTCGGTGTAGGACGTGGAGTTGCTCGTCCCAACCTGTGTGCCATTGCGGTAGATCTGGTATCCGGCGACACCCACATTGTCGGTTGAGCCGGACCACATCATCGTGACCGAGTTTGCCGTTGTCGACATCGAGTGCAGATCAGTCGGGACTGACGGCGCCTGAGTGTCTTGCGCAGGTGATGCCGCGGTGGTGACCGTCAGTTGCGCGCTGTTCGCTGATTGGTTACCAGCCGCGTCGACGGCCGCAACCGTGTACCGGTACTGCGTGCTTGGCGACAACCCCGTGTCCTGGAAGCTGTTCATCGTCGGCGATGCAATCTGCGTGCCGTTGCGGAACACCTTGTAGCCAGTGACGGCGACGTTGTCAGTCGACCCGGCCCAGCTGATATTCGCTGAAGTGGCTGCGACGCCAGAGGCCGTCAATCCCGCCGGAACCGATGGCGCCTGCGTGTCAGCCACGCCAGAACCGGTCACGTTCAGATCGACCGCTTGGTAGAACGCATTCGACGTGTCCGCAACATCCCAGACTCCCAGCAGCACGTGGTAGCCGGAGCGGTCAGCTGGAATCGTCACCACATGGTTCGGGTTTTGATCGGCCGGACCGTTGTTGTGCGAGACGGTCGCGATCCGCTCAAGCGATGCCCGCGTCAACGGTGCGCTTTGGTTCCAGCCTGGCTTGGTGATGTAGTAGTGCCATCCGCTCGTCGAGTGAGCCGCGGTGTAGGTCCACTTGAGCGTCAGTGGGCCTGTGGTGACGTTGTTCTTGTACCAGCGGGTAGGAGTTTGATCGTCTAGCGCAGGGAACAGTCCGTTCGCCGAGGCAATCTTTCCATCGGCCGGTCCACTGTTGGGGAAACCCTTGGGGCCTTCAACACTTTGCGGCTCCCATTGGACCTGACCGCAGCCGGAATGCAGTCCCTTCTGGCAGGCCAACGACCGACTGATCGGGCCGTTGATATAGCCATGTGCGTTCGCAGGTACGGCGACCAACATGGTGCCCAAGAGGGCAACTACGAGCGCCGCTACCGCCCCTAGTGAGTACAGAATTTTGCGTTTCATGACCTCGTCCAATCGTCGTCAGTTGCCGGTGGATTCAAGCTAGTGAGAACGTCGGAATTGCCGCACCGCCAACAGAGTCACCTCCCCCTACATCCATAGGTAGGCGAGGTTGGAGTAGTGGCACTCAAGGTGGAGGTTTGCGGCGTGTTGGTCGCTGAGTCAGCGCAACAGTGGCTGCGCTGGTTAGCCTGCGCAGACCTGTTGGAAACCACCCGCATCGGCGATGAATTGGACGAGATTGACGAACCCGGCGCGGGTTCTTTGGCGCCCATCCGGGTAGCGCTAGTCGAGGCACCATCACTGATGAGAGATGGCATCGTTCGACTTCTCAGCGACTCGGAGATCACCGTGGCGTGGGTCGGCGATTCGGTCACAGACCTGTTCGCGTCACCGGTCGAATTCAACGTGGCCGTCGTCGACTTCGACCACATCGGACACGGGTTCAAGGCCTCCGACATCGAGCAAGTTATTCGGCGACGATCAGCAGTATTGCTGTGTGCAACCCCAGCCAATGATCTAACACTCGAACCGCTCATCGCAGCCGGAGTTGCCGGAGTTGTGTCAAAGTCGACCGGCTACCAGGAACTCCTCGCCGCAGTCCGTGCTGTCGCGCATGGCGATAGTTGGATGAGCTCTTCGCTAGACACTCGACCGCCTGGATCGGGTCTCGCGTTGTCGGCCCAGCAGGTGGAGGTGCTTCGTCGCTACGCAGCCGGGCTCAAGCTCGCGACTGTTGCGCGACAGTTGCGGATATCACCCAACACCGTCTCGTATCACCTTCGGATGATCCGGCAAAAATCCGAACAGGCCGGCACCCGTGCCACCACACAGCGGGACATGCTGCGCCTTGCGCAACGGCTAGGGATCGAAGCGATCGATGTGGACGGGTAGCCGCGGGACTGGCGATACGTTCATTCCCGCTCAGGCCAGAATCGGCAGGGACTGGCGCTACTTACACCTGACGATGTCGCCACGGACGGCGTAGGTGATCGTCTTTGCGCGGTTCGGCACACGAACAGTATTCGAGAAGTGACTGCCTACCCGTGCGCAGAAGAACGCGGACGACTTCCCGCCGAGAGAAGCTCGCCCGATCTTCCACAGGTGTTTGCGGCTGTTTGTCACCTTGATGAGTTTGGCGGGACCGTTCCGAGTTGATGCTCGGTACACGTACACCTTCTTCTGGGCCTTGCGCGTGGTGCCGTTGAGTGAGACGTGCCTTTTCGTGCCCTTGCCCTTGACCGGTCCCGCCTCGATCGTGACCGGCTTCGTGAATGCTGGGCCATCACTGGTGTAGGTGAACTTTGCCGAACCCTCGCCGAACGGGGACGTGACCACGATGTCGACGGATCCGGGAGATCCAGCAGGCATCTGGATCGTGATCTTTCCTGGCCCGTTGATTGTGAAGGGCACAGACTTTCCACCGACTTTCACGTCCGTGACATCGCTGAAGCCCGAACCTGTGAGTTCAACTGTGGTGCCCCCGGCAGCGGTCCCGGTCGACGGCGATACAGCCGTGATTGCCGGCGCTGGGAAGTCTGACGTGTTGAGAAGCACGCCCACATAGTTTGAAGAATTTCCTCCGGTAACTATGTCCGGCTTTCCATCGCCGTTCATGTCGGCTGCGGCGACTGCCAACGTCCCAATCATTGGCGACGAAACCGGCGCAGTGAAAGTGCCAAAGGTGCCATCGGCGTCTCCGGACAACGCCGAGACGACCGCGAACTGGGAACTGCCGAGGGTCAGGTCATCGATGCCGTCGCCATTGAAGTCGGCTTGCGCGAGTCCCATCGATCCGTCGGGGCTCGCGTCGCCGACCGCGACGAAGTCGGCAAACGTTCCGGTCCCGTCATTGTGCGCGGCGTACACCTTAAAATCGCTCTGCGTCCGCAACATGTCAAGGTCGCCATCACCATCAACGTCGCTCAGAACCGAGCCATATGAGTCACCCGTCAGCGCTCCGTCGAGGGCTTGCGTTGGCGTAAACGTGCCGTCGCCCGCGTTGATGAGCACGGTTCCGTACATGTGCTTGACCGAGGTGACGATGTCGGGCTTGCCATCGCCGTTGACATCTCCGACTCCAATCGACTGAGTCGGGTAGTCCGGCGAGAAGCCAGAGGTACTCGTCACGATGGGTTCTGGATCGAAGGTGCCGTCGCCGAGCCCGAGCATGACGGTGAACTTCTCGTAGTAGTCAGAGACACCGATGTCGATGTTGCCATCGGCATCGAAGTCCTTGAGCGCGATCGCTGTTGGATAGTTCGAC
>JBAYVO010000282.1:0-3586 GCA_041674545.1 Candidatus Nanopelagicales bacterium
ACCACCCCCGGCGGCACCGCAACCTCCACCGGCGGCTACACCTACAACCCCCTCCCCGCCATCACCACCATCGACCCCAACAAAGGACCCGTCGCAGGCGGCAACACCATCACCATCACCGGTTCGAACCTAACCGCTGCAACCGTGCAGATCGACGGGAATAGCTGCGCCCCCGCGACGGTGAACCTCGCGGGAACATCGTTGACCTGCCCCGTCCCAGCCGGTACAGCTCCGGGCGCGGTTGATGTCACCGTGACCACGACCGCAGGTGGAACAACAACCTCTACTGGCGGCTACACCTACGTTGGCCTGCCGTCGGCCGCGGTGATCGCTCCTTCAAGTGGACCCACCGCTGGCGGTCAGACAGTCACGATCACGGGCACCAACTTTGAATTTGCCACCGACGTCACGATCGGTGGCACCGCATGCACCAACCTGATGTGGAATGCCAACGCACAAGAACTGACATGCACCACTCCCCCTGGAACCGCTGGTTCAACGACAGTGCTCATCACGACACCAGGGGGCACCACCACAACGAACTACACCTACGTGCCCGCACCGACAGTCTCTGCAATCGACCCTGATATCGGGCCACTCACCGGCGGGCAAAGCGTCACAATCACCGGCACCAACCTCACGGGAGCAACCGTCACCATCGGCGGGAACGTGTGCACGAACCCCCTCGTTGGGGAAGGCGGGACAACGGTGACGTGCGCCGTTCCAGCGGGGGACGAAGTCGGCCCAACCGACGTCCTTATAACTACTCCCGCGGGTGGCTCCGTTGAAACAACTGGCGGATACACCTACTACGCAGCACCCGTCGTCGTCGGAATTGAGCCGGACCAGGGCCCACTGACCGGTGGCAACACGATCACGTTGACCGGTGAATACCTGGAGTTCGCAACCGAGGTGCAGGTCGATGGGCAAGACTGTGTGTCCTTCACGTGGAACTCGAACAACGCAACGCTCGACTGCGTTGTGCCGCCAGGCACCGCTGGCCTCGTCGACGTCACTGTTACGACCCCAGCAGGAACCGACACCGTCGTTGACGGATACACCTACGTGCCTGTTCCCGCCGCAACCGCAATCGACCCAGCAACCGGGCCGCTCGCTGGTGGGAACACCGTCACGATCACCGGAACAAACCTCAACGGCGCGGCCGTCACGATCGGCGGAAGCACTTGCACCAACGTGACGATCAACGAATCGGGCACCTCCCTGACGTGCACCGTCGCCGCGGGTCCCCAAGCCGGCGTGACTGACGTCGTCGTGACCACATCCGGAGGGGTCGTCACACTCACCGGGGCCTACACCTACGTTGGGCAAGGAGCGAGCGCACCACCAAACAAGCCACGAGACCTGACCGTCACTGGTAAACCCACCGCGAAGAAGTTCTTGATCAATTGGCGGGTTCCGACTCAAACAGCAAACGGCCGACCCGTCGCGGCATACCGCCTGACGATCATTCAGCGCGGACCCAACAAACTGATCTTCCGCAAGGGTCTGAAGGCGAGCACCACGAAGTACACCGTCACGCGTAAGTTCCTGCTCAAGCAGACCTTCCGTGCACGGGGCGACTTCCCAGCGAAGTTGAAGTACAAGGTGCGAATCGAAGCGCTCAACAGCAAGGGCGGCGGACCGCTCGCGGTTAGCTACCTGACGCTCAAGTTGTAGCGTCCGCGACCGCCACCGCGAAACTCAGCGGTGCTGATCGAGGAGCGACATCAAGGCTTGCCCGTGGGCCGCGAGCTTGGCTGGACCGAGGCCAGGTATCGCGGAGAGTTCCGCAGAGTCGGCCGGAACCTGCTCTGCCAACGCCTCCAACGTGGCGTCAGTGGCGACGACGTACGCGGGAATCGATGCTCCGCGCTCGGCCGCCAGCGTCGCAACCGTGTCGGTTCGCCATTGCTGCAACGCGGCCAGGAGTTCTTCGTTGACCTGACTCGGACATGTGCGGCATCGAATGACCGATCGCTCCTTAGCCGTCACCAGAGCTTTGCCGCAGATCCTGCAGTTGGCTGGCTTGCGAGCGCGACGTTTGATTGCGCTGATGGATTCGGCTTTGCGGTTGCGGTCCGACCCTGCGTGCCCCGGGATCGGCGCCAAGAACCGGGACGGCTTGCGTGTTCGACCACCGGGCAACCGGGCATCCGCCCACGACAACTGAAGGAACGCACGGGCCCGAGTGATCCCGACGTACAGGAGTCGGCGCTCCTCCTCGATCTGAGCTGGTGTCTCGGCGTGACTCATCGGGACCATCGTGTCGACTAGGCCCACGAGAAAAACCGCATCCCATTCCATCCCCTTCGCCGCATGCAGCGAAGCCAAGGTCACACCGTCGATACTGGGCGCGTCCTGCGCTTCTTCGCGGCGAGCGATCTCGCGAATGATCTCGTTGAGCCCGGCCGAGGAATCTGCGGCGGCCGCCTCGTCGCAGAGACTCACCAGCGCTGCCAACGACTCCCACGCCTCGCGAACTGCACCCGTCGCCGCCGGGGGCTTCTCACTCCAACCCACCGCCGACAGAACGGTTCGCACGAGGCTGGTTGGATCGTCAGGCGCCTGCCCGATGTCCGCCGCACCTCGGGCCGCACCCCGCAATAAACTGACGCCCTTGCGAACTTCCGGTCGATCGAAGAATCGGCGCCCGCCACGAACTGAATACGCAATTCCAGCATCTGCAAGCGCCGCCTCGAATTGTTCGGTCAACGCGTTGATCCGTACCAGAATGGCAATCTCGCGTGGCGGTGTTCCCGCGGAAATCAATCTACGAATCTGACTTACCACCGCGGCCGCTTCGCTTGGTTCGTCGGAATACTGAACAACGCGCGGCGGCGGTCCATCCGCGACCTGCGACTGCAACGGCACTCTGCGCGCCTTCGTGGTCGCCATCAACTGCGCACTGACAACACCATCGGCAAGAACGTCCTCCGCGACTTGCACGATCTGCGGCGTGCAGCGGTAACACCGGGCGAGCGAGACAACAGTGGTGTTGTCGAACTGATTGCCGAACTGCAGCAAGTGACTCGGGTCCGCACCGGCGAAACTGTAGATCGTCTGGGCGACATCACCCACAACGCACACGTCGTCGCGGTCACCGAGCCACACCTGAAGTAGCCGTTGCTGCACCGCTGAAACGTCTTGATACTCGTCGACGGTGAAGTGTGCAAACGAGTTCTGCACCTGTTGCCGCAGGTCTTGGCGATCTTCCAAGACCCCGACCGTGAGCAGTAGCACATCCTCGAAGTCGATCCGCCCCGCCGAGCGCTTCAACCGCTCGTAGCCCTCATAGACCTCACCTGCCTGCTCGATGGTAAGACCGCCGGGACCCTTTCGCCCATGCAGGCTCGCGATGCCTGCGTACTCTGCGGGCCCAATCTGCATCACCTTGGCCCATTCGATCTCGGTCGCGAGATCCCTCACCGTGGCAAAGTCCGAACCCAGCCGCAACTGGCTCGCCGCAGAGGCAACAAGGCTCGACTTCGACGCGATGACGTCGTGCATATCCCCGCCAATCGCCTGCGGCCACGCCCACCGCAGTTGTCGCAATGCTGCGGAGTGGAACGTGCGAACCCGAACACCA
>JBAYVO010000283.1:0-3577 GCA_041674545.1 Candidatus Nanopelagicales bacterium
AGAAACCTACGCGCTCTTCTCACGAGGCGTGCGTGACTTCGCATCACGGCGCACCAGTGTCGGATTGACAGAACCCTTGACGACCTCGCCAGTGATGACGACCTTGGCAACATCCTTGCGGCTCGGCACGTCGTACATGACGTTAAGCAGCACCTCTTCAAGGATCGCTCGCAACCCACGCGCGCCGGTGCCTCGCAGCAGCGCCTGATCCGCGATGGCATCGAGCGCATCTTGCTTGAATTCAAGCTCGACGCCGTCAAGTTCGAACAAGCGCTGGTACTGCTTCGTCAACGCGTTGCGCGGCTCGCTAAGTACCTTCACCAGCGCCTCGCGATCAAGCGCGACCACGCTGGTGAACACCGGCAGACGACCGATGAACTCAGGAATCATGCCGAATTTCAGTAGGTCCTCGGGCATCACCTTGCTGAAGATGTCGCCGGGATTCGTATCTTCTTCCTCAGCATCAACCTCGGACGTGAAGCCAAGCGATTTCTTACCCGTGCGAGCCTCAATGATGTGGTCAAGTCCAGCGAACGCGCCACCCACGATGAACAACACATTCGTGGTGTCGATCTGGATGAACTCCTGATGTGGATGCTTGCGGCCACCCTGCGGCGGAACGGCTGCAGTCGTGCCCTCAAGGATCTTCAGCAGCGCCTGCTGCACACCCTCACCGGAGACATCGCGGGTGATCGACGGGTTCTCACTCTTGCGAGCGACTTTGTCGATCTCGTCAATGTAGATAATCCCGGTTTCAGCCTTCTTGACGTCGTAGTCAGCCGACTGAATCAGCTTCAGCAGGATGTTCTCGACGTCCTCGCCGACGTATCCAGCCTCGGTCAACGCGGTTGCATCAGCAATCGCGATTGGCACGTTGATCATGCGGGCCAACGTCTGGGCCAGCAACGTCTTACCCGAACCAGTCGGGCCCAACAGCAAGATGTTCGACTTCGCTAGCTCGATCTTGTCGTCGCGCGCACGCTCTGACGCACCCGCCTGCACCCGCTTGTAGTGGTTGTAGACGGCAACACTCATGGCCTTCTTAGCTTGATCCTGGCCAATGACGTAGTTGCTGAGGAACTCGTAGATTTCCTTGGGCTTCGGCAGCTCATCGAACTGCAGGTCCGTCGCCTCGTTGAGCTCTTCCTCGATGATCTCGTTACAGAGGTCGATGCACTCATCACAGATGTAGACGCCTGGGCCCGCGATGAGCTTCTTGACCTGCTTCTGGCTCTTTCCGCAGAAAGAGCATTTGAGCAGATCGCCGCCTTCGCCAATCCGTGCCACTGTGTTAGGTCCCCTCTGTTGCTGACATGTACGACGTTACCTGAGGAATCGAGAATCGGCTTGCTACAAACAAAGACACATCGACTCTTTTGGCTAACGCCTCCACGATTGGCGTATTGCTCGTAACCCAATGGATGCAATACGCCCCGTTGAGTTACTTGGGCGCAACCTTGCGGGATTCGATGACCTGATCGACGATGCCGTATTCCTTCGCCATGTCCGCGGTCAGAATCTTGTCGCGCTCGATGTCGCGCTCGATGTCCTCCAGCGCACGACCGGTGTGGTGAGCAATGATGCCTTCCATCTCGGTACGCATACGCAGGATCTCGTTCGCCTGGATCTCAATGTCCGAACCTTGGCCGCCGCCTTCGGAGTACGGCTGGTGGATGAGGATCCGTGCGTGAGGCAGTGCGAATCGCTTGCCCGGCGCACCTGCGGCCAACAGCACCGCGGCAGCCGAAGCAGCCTGCCCAAGGCACACCGTCTGAACCTGCGGCTTAACGAACTGCATCGTGTCGTAGATCGCCGTCATCGCGGTGTACGAGCCACCTGGCGAGTTGATGTAGATCGAGATGTCGCGATCTGGGTCCATCGACTCGAGGCACAACAGCTGCGCCATGACGTCGTCGGCGCTCGCGTCATCGATCTGTACACCAAGGAAGATGATGCGCTCTTCGAAGAGCTTCGTGTACGGGTTGTGAACGCGCTCACCGTTGGCGGTGCGCTCCCGGAACTCCGGCAGGATGTAGCGCGACTGCGGCTGCGCGGGCGCTGCGCCGGTCATGCGGGTTGGTAGCTCGAGGTTCATGCTGTGCCTCCCTTACCGGCAACGTCGCCCGCACTGCGAACCACGTTATCGATGAATCCATATTCCAATGCCTGCTCGGCCGTGAACCAGCGGTCACGGTCGGAGTCGGCTTCGATCTGCTCCAGGCTCTGACCGGTGTGCTCGGCAATCAGTTCTGCGAGCTGCTTCTTGATGAGCAACATCTGCTCAGCCTGAATCTTGATGTCTGACGCGGTTCCGCCAAGACCACCAGATGGCTGATGCATCATGATGCGCGCGTGTGGCAACGCGTAACGCTTGCCCGGCTCGCCTGCGCTCAGCAGGAACTGTCCCATCGAAGCCGCGAGGCCCATGGCGACAGTCGCAACGTCGTTGGTGACGTATTGCATCGTGTCGTAGATCGCCATACCCGCGGTAACGGAACCACCGGGGGAATTAATGTAGAGGTAAATGTCTGCGTCTGGATCCTCTGCGGCAAGCAAGAGGATCTGGGCGCAGATGAGGTTCGAGTTGTGATCCTCCACTGCCGCGCCCAAGAAGATGATGCGCTCCTCAAGGAGTCGCTGGTAGACGGCTTGGTCGTGGCCGGATCCTGCCGGAGCAGCGCTTCGCGCCGCGAGTTCGGAAGTCATGTCAGTTCTGCACCCTTTCGCTTAGTGGCTCTGTGACCCTAACCCCTAAACCCTCCCCGACAGTCCCCCGATGCCCGTGTGTTCGCCAACAGGTGAACGCCGATCGCCCGACCGCATGAACAAACCCCCGCCTTCCCACCATTCTCAAGCCGCAGCGGGCCTAGGGTGGAACGACGGGGGTTGTGTTCAGTCAGGTCTACTTCTCGGAGTCGGCCGCTTCTTCGGCAGCTTCGCGAAGCTCTTCGGCCTTCGCCATTACTGCGTCGACCGTCGCTTGAAGCTCTGGGTCATTGGCGATTGCTTCGTCGAGTTCGGCCTGCGTCAGTGCCTCGTCAAGCTCTTCCTCGAGCTCTTCTTCGAGTTCTTCAAGCATCTCTTCTTCGACGGCTTCGTCGAGCGCAGACAGATTGACCTCGTTGCCGGAGGCATCCGTGACGGCTGCCTTCTGCAGGACCAACGCAAGCGCCTTGCCGCGGCGAACGTCTGCCACTGCCATCTGGACCTGACCGGCCTCAACGAGCGCCTGAGCAAACTGGTCGGGCGTCATTCCGTAACGCGGGGCCTGGGTGACCAGCCACTGGCTGAGCTCTTCCTGTCCAACAGCTAGTGCTTCGGTGTCAGCAATCTTGTCGAGGATGAACTGGGTCTTGATGGACTTGCGGGTTGTCTCTTCGACCTCGGCCTTATGTTCGTCGTCGCCGTGACCGTCTTGGAAGTGCTCATCGGTCTGGGCTGCGACCAGCGACTCTGGTAGTGGGAAGTCAATGACCTCAAGTAGGTGATCGAGCACCTTCTCCCGTGCGGCCATCCCCTGCTCAACGAGGGCCATCCGTTCGACCCTGGTCCGCAAGTCCGCCTTCAGTTCATCGAG
>JBAYVO010000284.1:0-3551 GCA_041674545.1 Candidatus Nanopelagicales bacterium
CGCGGCCATCGCGCGACTGCTCGACCTATCGCCGGCCACGGTGCACGTCCATCTGAAACGAATACGCGCCAAGTTCGCCGCAATTGATCGGCCTGCGCCCGGCCCCGTCGATCTCTACAAGCGTGCAGTCGAATTCGGAATCGCACAGTCACCGGAACGACAATGAGAGTTCTCGCGCCCGCCGCTCGCCGCAGCCTGGTCGCACTGGCAGGCAGCCTGGTGATCGTCGCACCCTTGGCCGGCTGCGGCAGCGTGATCAATTCCGAAGGTGACGGATACGGCCTCACGGTTCCAGTCTTGTGGGCCGGCCAAGGAACTGACGGTCTCCCGACCGGCGGGATCGAATCGGCCGGTGTTTGGGCCGGGGACGACAGCACGCCCGGATATTCCATCGATTTAGGCGACATTGAGGCGCAAGGCGCAGGTGCTGCCTGGCGAGCCGCATCCGGAACTGCGGCGTCCGTCGGCGCGTTTTTTAGCGCCGTAGACCCGACAACTCTGGGAATCAGATTCACGATCACCGGACCGATCGACGGGCCATCGGGCGGCGCTGCGCTCACCGTCGGGGTGATCGCGGCAACCCGAAACCAGCCCCTGGTCGACGGCGTCACAATGACGGGCACAATCGCCCCTGACGGCACGATCGGACGCGTTTCCGGAATCCCAGCGAAGCTGCGCGCCGCAGCGGCCGCCGGGTACGACACAGTCCTTTTGCCACCGGAGAACATGACTGATCGAACGTCTACCGACACATCCGAGTCGATGGCGGAGTTTGGCAAGACCCTTGGGCTCTCGGTCGTCCCGGCCGCCGACATTGGCGATGCGTACGAGCAGATGACGGGTACGCCACTCTCGACCGATGCAGGTGCCGCGACGCCGTTGTCAACGCCAGTGGCAGCAGCAGCGACCTCAGCGACAAGCGCACTCATCACGAGATTCCGGCAGGCCCTGAAGTCTGCCAAAACGTCAGCAAAGGTCCGTCGTGCGTTCACACCAGACTTCGCAGCTGCCGAGAGCTCAGTCGCTGCTGGGGACACTGCGAAGGGCTACGCACTCGCGATCGCTGGATACCGCAACGTGCTGCGCGCCAACGCACGAACTGCCGCACGTTCAATGCTCGCCGATTCAGGGGCTGCCGAAGTTCAATCCGCACTCCTCGCTGAGGCAACTGCACTGACGGAAACGGCGAGCGCCACCCGCCAGGACCAGGCCGCTACGACGCAGTTCGGGATTTACCAGGAACTCGCGATTCCGACTGCGCTGGCCCCCCTCACGTACGCAATCGCGATTCTGGAGGACACCCAGGGAGTCATCCAAACGAGTTCCGAGCGTGACACCCTCCTCACTGCAGCGACGGTCATCGCTGACCAGCGAGCCACCATCGACAGCGCGTCGCCAACGTCCTTCGGTATCGTCGCGGCAACTCCGTCAGCGCCGAGCGACGTCGACGCACCGGCCATCACTCTGCTGTCTGGGTACACAAACTTTCTCGTCAACGCAGGCAATGCAAACGCCGAGTACTTCACTGAGGTGCTCGGCGGTCAGCGAATCGAACAGGTAGCACCTGGCAGCTTGTCGCAACTGGTTCAAACCCTCGGGGAAGAAGCCGCCGCGATTCCCATCGACGAACAAGACCTGAGCACCGAGTTCATCCAGTCATCGCAGGCGTTGGCCTACTTCATCTTCAGCACCGCGCTCGTCACTGACCAACAAGCCTTCGAGATCCGCGGGGAGCAGCTCGGAGCGACCACGGGACGCCTGCCAAACCCTGACCCAGTCCGAAATTCGATCGCCACCGGAAAGGCAACCGTGGACGGGACAGTCGCCACACTTGCCCAACGCAACGTCGACGCAGGACTTGCCAATTGGCTGGCAACGTGGGGTGTCCAATCAGCAGCTGTCACCCAAGGCAGCCCAAGTGAAGTCACGGGCAGCCTCGTTGCCCTCCACCAAATCTGGGGCGCCTCAGTGAACGCGTTGATTCTGCAAGCAGGCGCCGACAGGTTCTCCGAGTAACCACGCACCTACGACGTCGGCAGCGTCCCCTTGAACACTATGACCGCAGACTTGTCCGTCAACGTACAGACCGTCGAGACGTTGAGGGTGGTGACCAGTTCGCCCGCTTTGTTGCGCATGCGCACCGTCGTCTCGACCTTCTTGAGGTTTGGGTCGTCGGTACACAGGCTGGAGCCGCTGCAAGCGGTCATCCCGCCGTTTGCGGTGTAGCAGTTTCCCTTCGCGAACTTGTACGTCGGGCGGGATACAAGTTCGCCCGTCAAGGATGGTCCTTGATCTGCCCTCCCCGAGACCTGAAAGTTCCACGGGCGGATCTGGCCACCCCATTCCGGGATGTCCCGCATCAACATGTTGTACGGACCCAGATCAGTGCCGGGGGAAGCAAATGTTCCGTTGAATTGGGTGGGGTTCTTCGTGTTGTACCAGTCGTAGCAGTCGACCTCGACCGCTGAAAAGAAGAGCGCCGCGTTTGTGCGGTTCGCGATGCTGACGCTGCCGCCAGTGCCACGATCAGACCCGCCGCAATCAGTGACGCGATCCGCGTTTCGGGTGGGTGCCGACGAGGTCTCTGTTGAACTCGCGGGCTCAGCCCCCGATCCTTGCGCACTTGCGCCGCAACCTGCGACGAGCGCAACCACTGCAATAGTCGACGCCGATACCGCGACAGACTTTTTCATCCGGTTCATTAGATTCTCCGAGTCAGTAAAGGTCAGAAAGTGTGATGGTGGTTGCGTTGTCTTCGCACGTGAAATCTGCGCGCAGCGCTGAGCCGTTCGTGAGCTTGACCGTGTACGCGGCTCGATCTTGTCCAGCACCGCTGCGACACATGGTCGGGGATTGACCAAAGCTCGAACAGTCGATGACCGTCGGGATCGTGCCCGTGATGCCTGGTTCTGACGATGCGGAAACGGTGGTCTTCCAACGGGCTTCGCGCGTCTGGAACTTCCCGATAATGTCACCTTGAACGTACGCGCACGTGCGTCGAGCAATCACGGTGTACGGCCCAATTGATGAACCGGCCGTGACCTTCGCACCGTCAAAAACACTCGGGTTCTGCGCACCGGAGAAGTCATAGCAGTCAATCTCGGAAGCGTTGAGGACGAGCGGGATCGACGAATCGTTGACGAAGGTGATGGGGACGGAGTAGCGGGTACTGAAGTCCGCATAGCTCGGCGCGTCCTTCGGACCGCCGAGCTCTGGACACGTGACCGTGCCCGCCGCACCTCTTGTGGCGGCCGGTTCCGAAGCTGAGGTCTCTGAGTCCGTACCTGCAGTGCAGCCCACCAACGATGTGGCCACTATGACGAGTCCGCCGGCCAGCGCAGCAGAACCGCGGTAGTGATGGAGTTTGGTTGGTTTCATATATCGATCCGATCTCGTAACTCTTACTCGGGCGTTCCGCGTCGGGTAGCGCGTTGTCGCTCGACTGAGCGACGCGGCAGTAATACCCGGACAGTGTCCTATCTAAACTATTGCTTCACTGCCTTGTTGCTCTGGTACCGCTTGGACGTATTGGTGAAAGAGGTCCACTTAGC
>JBAYVO010000285.1:0-3550 GCA_041674545.1 Candidatus Nanopelagicales bacterium
CCTCAAGAACATGACGAGTCAACTCACCGGTCGCTTCGTGATGCCGACGATGGTGGCGACCCGCGAGCGATTTGGGCAGCGCCCACTGTCGCGGTACCGGGCGGATGTTGTGGTTCCGGGGGACCAACGCAGCGAGGTGGCTGTCCTGAAGGCGTTGGCGAATGTGTTCGTTTTCCAACGTCCGAACGCTGCCGCGATCTATAGCCGACAGCGCGAGGTGGTGCAGGAGCTCGTGGACGCGCTCAATCGCCGCGCCCCCGACGGACTCGATGCCTCATTCGCACCGACATGGCGGGCAGCCGACGACGACGCGACCCGCCGCCGAATCGTCATCGACCAGGTCGCCTCCCTCACCGACCGCTCCATCCTGCGCTGGCACGCCACCTTCTGCCGCTAACAGCATCGATTTTGGTGTAATCGCGCGGCCTGCCGGCCAGTCGCACCAAATTCGTATCCCGCTAGCGGGAGAGGGCGGTCGTTAGGGCGGTTAGGTCGGGGTGGGTGTTGTAGTAGTGGGGGGAGGCGCGCAGGACGCAGGGGGAGTTGTAGGTCGCGACGTCGCGAGGGTTGGTGGGTTCGGTGATGGCCGTGACGATCACGCCGCGGCGCCGCAGGTCTCGAACCGCCTCCCACGAGTCTGAACCGGGGCAGCTGAAGACAACGATCGCTGACTGTTGCGCGCCACGGTCGTGGACCTCGACGCCATCGACCTCAGCAAGCTCCTGCCTCAGCTGAGTGGACAACGTGACGAGTCGTTCACGGATCGCGTCGATTCCGATCGCCAGCGCGTAGTCAATCGCGGCTCCGAGGCCGAGTACACCGGCGAACGACGTCTCGAAACTCTGGAAGCGCGTCGCGGTGGGGCCGACGGTGTATCCGAGGTTGCCGTCCCAGGTGGTGCCGTGCATGTCGATTGGCACCGGTTCGATCTCAGCGAGGACCCGCGGCGATACCGCCAAGAAGCCGGTACCTCGCGGCCCGCGCAGAAACTTGCGTCCCGTCGCTGCGATGAAGTCTGCTCCCGTTTCGGTCAGATCAACCGGCATCTGCCCGACCGACTGGCACGCATCGAGTAGGTACCAGGCGTTCGAGTCTGCTTCGCGCAGCACCCGCCCGACTCCGACCGCATCCGCGGTGACGCCGTTCTGGCTGGCAGCATGTGTGATCGCGACGACCGTCACCCGCGCATCGAGCATCTCGCCCAACGCGTCGGGATCCACTGATCCATCGTCGCCGTCGGGGATGAACTCGACGGTCGCGCCAACCCGCCGCGCTGCCTGCAGCATCGGCAGGACGTTGCTCGCGTACTCGGCGCGGGTGGTCAAGATTCGGTCGCCGCGTTCGAGGGGGACACTGCCAAAGGCGCGCAACCACGCGGCGGTCGCCGATGGCATGAGCGCAATCTGCTCCGCCTTCACACCAACAAGCGTCCCGGCGCTTGCGGGCACCTGCGCCAACTGCTCCTCAACGTCTTCCATCGCGGCGTATCCACCCATTCGCTGCTCGCGTTCGAGGTGGGCAATGACCGTCGACGTCACGATCGCAGGCGACAACGCTGAACCCGCGTTCTCGAGGAAGGTCACTGACTCTGCCGCGGGAGTGTCTGCGCGGGCCTTTGCCACATCGATCGCCATATCAGCAGTCTGCCCCACGCGATTTGTGGATTCCGGCAGGGCCATCAAGCAGGCCGCATAGGATGAGCAGATGCCACGAATCAAGGATGCCGACATCGTCGTGGTGCGTGAACGAGCTCGCATCGACGAGGTCGTCCGCGATGTCGTGGCATTGAAGTCCGCTGGCGGCGGTTCACTCAAGGGGCTCTGCCCATTCCACGACGAACGCAGCCCTTCATTCCACGTAACGCCCGCCAAGGGCTATTGGCACTGCTTCGGCTGCCAAGAGGGCGGCGACGTCATCGACTTCGTAAGGAAGATCGATCACCTCAGCTTCGCCGAAGCTGTTGAGAAGTTGGCCGCACGCACCGGGACCCAACTTCGATACGAAGAGGGCGGTTCCGCTCAACCAGATCGACTCAAGGGCGTGCGCACTCGCCTGGTCGAGGCGCACAAGGCGGCGGCGGCGTTCTATGCCGAGCAACTCAACTCTGCGGATGCGCAAATCGGCCGCGCGTTTCTCAAGGAACGCGAATTCGATCAAGATGCGGCGCTCAAGTTCGGCGTTGGGTTTGCGCCGAACGGTTGGGACGGACTGACCAAACACCTGCGGGCGATGAAGTTCACCGATGAGGAACTCATCACCGGCGGGCTGGCAATTGCTGGCAAACGCGGCCCGTACGACCGCTTTCGAGGTCGTCTGTTGTGGCCGATCCGTGACCTGTCCGGTGACGTCGTTGGATTCGGTGCGCGCAAGCTTCGCGAAGATGACGACGGCCCGAAGTACCTCAACACGCCCGAGACCCCGCTGTACAAGAAGTCGCAGGTCCTCTACGGCGTGGACCTTGCACGCAAAGAAATCTCCCGGCGCCAGCAAGCGGTGATTGTTGAGGGCTACACCGACGTGATGGCGGCACACCTGTCAGGAATTGAGACGGCAGTTGCCACGTGCGGGACTGCCTTCGGCGTGGATCACATCAAGGTGCTGCGGCGCCTGCTCATGGATCAGGATGAGTTTCGCGGGCAGGTGATCTTCACGTTCGACGGTGATGCGGCCGGCCGCAAAGCAGCACTGCGCGCGTTCAACGAAGACCAACGATTTGTCTCCCAAACCTTTGTCGCGATCGAGAGGACGGGACTCGATCCGTGTGAACTTCGCCTGCAACAAGGGCCAGAGGCCGTTCGCGAACTTGTGGCCCGCCGGACGCCGTTGTTTGAATTCGTGATCCGGGCGACGCTCGATGACTATGACCTCAACACTGCCGAAGGGCGGGTTGCCGGCCTTCGGGCTGTCGCACCGGTACTTGCGACGATTCGGGACCGTTCGCTTCGCCCCGAGTACACACGTCTGGTCGCAGGATGGCTCGGGATGGAACCGGGAGCCGTCAGCGATGCTGTGAGGCAAGCAACAGCTAAGTCCTCAGGTGCGAACGCGAACTCCCGCCAGAGCACCAGCGCGCGTGAGGAAGCCCGCCGCACCCCGACCGAACGTGATGACCACTCCGCAGCACCTCAGCCACGCTGGCATCGCCCGGACCCGAAGCTGACTTCGACCGCGGTTGAACGCGAGTCGCTCAAGTGCGCCGTTCAGATTCCGCAACACGTTGCACCGTGGTACGAGTCCGTCGAACCTCAGGCCTACACCGCGGAAGTCCATGCAGCGGTACACGCCGCAATCGTCGACGCGGGTTCACCGGGCGCGATCGCCGACGGACACCAGTGGATCGAAGCGATCCTCGCCTCATGTCCCGATGATGCCTTGCGGGCGTATGTGCGAGAGTTCGCCGTCGACCCGCTACATGCCCGAGGTGAAGACGACGAACAGCTTCGCGACTATGGCACCGCCGTCATCGCACGGTTGCTCGAGATGGACGCAACGCGACGAATTGTCGAACTCAAAGGGCGACTGCAGCGCACAAACCCCACCGAAGCCGAAG
>JBAYVO010000286.1:0-3549 GCA_041674545.1 Candidatus Nanopelagicales bacterium
GCTGTTCCGCGGCATCGTCGACTACATCCGCCTCTCCGGCTTCGACGGCACCGGCGGCGACGAGATGGTCAACATGAACAAGTACCTCGCAGGGTTGTCAGCAAGCCACGCAAGCTAGTCAACATAGACGAAGGAGATCCCCACGCGTCAATGCGTGGGGATCTCCTTCGTCTATGAGCAGTTGCGAGTACCCGCCGCGCCCACTACGACCGCTACGCAGTCCGGGCCGCGTGTCGGCCAGCGGCCCGACCGCTGAACAGGCAGTTGCCGAGGAACGTGCCCTCCAGCGAGTTGTACCCATGCACTCCGCCGCCACCAAACCCGGCAACTTCACCCGCAGCGTAGAGCCCGGTGATCGGATTGCCATCGTGGCCGAGCGCACGCGAATCGAGATCCGTCTGGATCCCACCGAGAGTCTTGCGCGTCAGGATGTGCAGCTTCACCGCGATGAGCGGACCGGCCTTCGGATCGGTCAGCTTGTGAGGCGATGCGGCGCGGCCGACACGGTCGCCGATGTAGCGGCGTGCGTTGCGCATGCCCTGTACCTGAGCGTCCTTGGCGTAGGCGTTATCGACCTGTGAATCCCGAGCGTCAACTTGCTCACGAATCGTCTCGATGTCCAGCGGCGGAGCATCGGTCAAGCCGTTCATCTTGGCGACGAGGTCCTCAAGGTTGTCTGCGACGACGAAGTCCGCGCCGTACTTCTTGAACGCCTCGACCGGTCCGGGTGCACCCTTGCCAAACAGGCGATCCTTAAGGAACTCCTTCTTGTCGCCATTGGTGATATCGGGGTTCTGCTCAGAGCCCGAAAGTGCGAACTCCTTCTCGATGATCTTCTGCGTGAGGATGAACCACGAGTGGTCGTACTGGGCAATGTCGGGATCGGTGCGCAGATGGCGAAGAGTGCCCAACGTGTCATACCCGGGCAAGAACGGGTTTGGTAGGCGTCGTCCGATCGCGTCAAACCACATCGACGACGGGCCTGGCAAGATCCGGATTCCATGGCCGGGCCAGATCGGATCCCAGTTCTGGACACCCTCGGTGTAGTGCCACATGCGGTCACGGTTCACGAGGCGGACACCCGCGTCAGCGCTGATGTCCAACATGCGCCCGTCGACGTACTCGGGAACACCGGTGACCATCGTCTTCGGCGCCGTGCCCATCCGCTCCGGCCAGTACTGCCGAACGATGTCGTGGTTGCCGCCGATGCCGCCGGAGGTGACGATCACGATGTCGCAGTTGAGTTCGAAGTCCTCCACCACGTCGCGGTTCGAGGGTTCGCCGCGCGGTGAATCGTCAGGTGCCAGAACAACTCCCTTGATGCCCTTCACTGCACCATCGGTGATCACGAGCTCGTCGACCCGGTGGCGGTTGAAGAACGTAACCAACCCGGTCTTCTCGGCCTCGATCGCATAGTCGGCGAACGGCTTGACGACGCCGGTACCGGTTCCCCACGTGACGTGGAAGCGGGGAACAGAGTTGCCGTGCCCGTTCGCTCGTAGATCGCCGCGCTCAGCCCAGCCGACGGTCGGCAAGAACCGCAGGCCATGGCCCTTGACCCAGTCGTGCATCTCGCCCGCGGCGAACTCAACGTACGCACGTGCCCACTTCACAGCCCAGGTGTCCTCATCGTCGAGGCGGTCAAACTGCGCGCTGCCGTTCCAGTCCTGCCACGCCAAATCGAGGGAGTCCTTCACCCCGAGTCGCCGCTGCTCCGGAGTGTCAACCATGAACAAGCCGCCGAAGGACCAGAACGCTTGACCTCCGAGGTTGTTCAGGTTCTCCTGGTCGACAACGGCGACCTTCTTACCTTTGGACGTAAGTTCATGGGTAGCGACGAGGCCCGCGAGGCCTGCTCCAACAACGATGGCATCAAAGTTCATGGCGCAAAGATGCCAGCAATTGCTGACGCCCGTCCATGCCAGCGGTTGGCGTTAGGCAGAACGCGCGAGTGATGTTCGCCATGTTGATCTACTCCCTAGGAGTGAGGGGAACGTAAGGATCGTGAAAAGGCCACCACGTGGGGAACCTCTGGTGCGGGACCGTCGTCACAGCGGCGAGACACTAGACAACGGAGCACCCCATGACGAAGTTCTTTGCACGATCCCTTGTTGGCCTGACCGCCCCGTTTGAAACCACCCCGAACGAACGTGATCACGCCGAGCATTCGGGTGACGTTTCCGACGAGTAGTGCCCCTCTCCTAGGCGCCACCAGATGGGCTAGATGGGTGGAGACGCCCGTGGCAATTGGGTGATCCTGACTAGGTGGACGTGGTCGGCGAGGCAAGCCTGCTGGTGCTTGCAGGGTTTGTGCTGTTCCCTGCCCTCCTCGGTGCCTTCTTCGTGTCGCGGAATGACGCACCTGGAGTGTGGTCCGCCACCACAGTGTGGGCGCTTTCGGTGGCCGTCCTCTGCATTGTCATTGTCATTATCGAAGTCGGAAACCCAAGCGTCGATTCGCTCACGGCGCTGGCGTCGTTGCGGCATCTGCTCTTCGGAGTCTCGATGATCTCGGCCCTCTGGGTCCTGCAGGCGATCTCTGGCAACTGGCGCAAGGTGCTGACGGGAGTGGTCGTTGGTCTGATCGTGTTCAGGGGAATCTTGTGGTTCACCACTGACCTCATCTGGACGCATTCGCTCGATCCATCAGGAATGCCGGTCCTGGGGGTTCTCGCGGTGCCCTTGGTTGTTGCGATCAATGGACTGACGTTGACGATCGTCGTGTTGATCCTGCTCAAGCCGTGGCGTTCGGCCACAGCACGCCGAGCATGTGCCTGGTCCCTCGTGCCAACCCTCGCGCTGACCCTTGCGATGCCGTTCGTCGCTCGCACGACGCTGGACTACTTCCTAGTCCTCATCCTTGCCCTTCCGGTGATCGTGGTCCAAGCAGCGATGCTGAGTTCTCTGGCGCGCCAATACCGGGAGGTGAAGCTGCGAAGCATTCGCGACGCGCGCCTCGCCGAGTTCGGTCGTGAGGCGTTGACCCCAGGCGGGGTGGTGCCCGGTCAGGCGGCAGTGGACCTCGTGACCAACGAACTCGCCGATGTGTGCAGCGTCTACTCCGAACAAGCATCGGGCCGACTCCGTGAGGTCGCGAAGGCCGGGGATGGGACCCGCGTGACGGGTGAACCTGCCTTGACCGTGCCGATCGAATCTGGCGGCCAAGTAGTTGGCGCATTGACGGTTTACGGCCAGCTTGAGCCCAACGAACCTGGGTTCGTTCGTGGAGTCGGGCTAGTGCTCAGCGCCGCTCTCAGCCGAGCGGCAATGGAGGATCAGTTACGCGAACAGGCGCTGCGAGACGCAATCACCGGGCTGCCGAACTGGGCCTTGCTTCAGGACCGGCTCAAGCGCCTGTTGACCCACGGGGAAAGCCGGATGGTCGCTGTTCTCTGCTGCGACATCACGGAACTGAAGGCCGTCAATGACGAGTTCGGACACGACGTGGGAGATGCGTTGTTGCGAGAGGTTGGCGCGCGGCTCGAACGCATTAGCGACACCAACGGCACGGTCGCGCGGATCGGTGCAGACGAGTTTGTCGTCGCCCAA
>JBAYVO010000287.1:0-3544 GCA_041674545.1 Candidatus Nanopelagicales bacterium
CGTGACCGACACAGCGCTGATGCCGACACAACCCCACGGCCAGATTGACCGACGATTCGTTCCCGGCCAGGGTTGGGAAGCCCGCGTTCCGCGGATTCTCGCGTGGGTTTGTTACGGCGTCGCGTTCGTCAGCTTGATCACCGCTGTCTTCCCGTTCATGCGTGGCCCGTTCGCTGGGCTGCGCGGTGCGATCGACATGCTGTTCCTCGCGGCGCCACCAAACTTTGCTTGGGCCGTCCTGATGATCATCCTTGCTAGCGCGCTTGGAAAGCGAAAGCGTGCGGCGTGGGTGTTGCTGTTGGTCTTAGAGTTCGCTGAAATTGCATTGTTGTTGGGATCGTGGGCGCTGTTTCCGTCGGCCTACCCTTCAATTTTGACCCCGTTGCTCATCGACACCACCGTGATCGTGGTGTTGCTGTTATGTCGCCGCGAGTTCTTTGCAATCTCGCAAAAGGGGAACGGGTGGCGCGCCGCCGCGACTTTCGTGATCGGGATGGCTGGGACGGTCGCGATTGGTGCACTGCTGGTGAGCTTGTTTGGCGATGAGGCGCTGAGGCCGGAACGAATCAGCTACGCCGTCAGCCAGTTCCTTGGCGTCCTAGGACAGAACCCGGGCTATCAGGTTGGGCTAGAGCCTCCGCTCGCCGCAGCGTTCACGCTGAGCTTCCTCGCGGCAGCGACGTTTATCGCGACGGCGTACGCGCTGTTCCGCTCGCGCCGCAAGGATCTGATGCTCTCTGGCAACGACGAAGTTGCCATCCGCTCGCTCCTACTCGAACACGGGGCGCGCGACTCGCTTGGCTACTTCGCAACCCGGCGCGACAAGTCCGCAGCGTGGTCGCCATCCGGTAAAGCAGTGGTGACGTATCGCGTTGTCCTCGGTGTGAGCCTGGCGAGTGCAGATCCAGTGGGCGATCCGCAGGCGTGGGACTCCGCCATTGAGGTGTGGCTAGAGGAAGCGCACCGCCACGCGTGGGCGCCGGCCGTGATGGGCGCAAGCCTGGAAGGCGCGCAGGCCTACGCGAAGGCCGGACTTGGCGCGGTTGAACTCGGCGATGAAGCGATCATCTACTTCCGCAACTTCGGGCTCGACGGTCGGCAAATGCGTGTTGTTCGCCAAGCTGTGAGCCGAGTCGAGCGCGCTGGCTACACGGCGAAGGTTCGCCGACATGCTGAGATTCCTGAAGACGAGATGAATAGCGCTATCGCCGATGCCGACCGTTGGCGCGATACCGAAAATGAGCGAGGTTTCTCGATGGCGCTCGGTCGCCTCGGCGACCCGCTCGATGGTCGCTGTGTGTTGGTTGAGGCATTCAACGAAGACGGCGAACGTGTGGCAATGTTGTCGTTCTCGCCGTGGGGTGAAACCGGTGTTTCCCTTGACCTGATGCGACGTGAACGCGACGCGGTCAACGGTGTCATGGAGTTTATGGTCGCCAGTCTTGTTGCAGGCGGTCCGAGCATCGGTGCCGACAAGCTCTCCCTCAACTTCGCCGTGATGAGAGGAATTTTTGCCGAGGGTGAGCAGCTCGGCGCTGGCCCGGTTGTCCGTGCGACCCGCGGTTTCCTGGTGTTCGCCTCGCGCTGGTTCCAGCTTGAATCGCTCTATCTTTCGAACGCGAAGTATGACCCGGACTGGGTGCCGCGCTACATGATGTTCGAGAACACCGGTGACCTGCCGCGGGTCGGTATCGCATCCTCGGCTGCGGAAGGCTTCATGACGATTCCGAGCCTGCAGGAATGGCTCAAGGCGCGTCGCAACAAGGGGCTGTCGCCTCTGCGCGAAGCCTGCGCGAACTCTCCGGTGGAACTTTGGGCAGCTCAAGAGAAGGTGCTCGCTGCATCAGCGGCGCAGGTCGCTGCGGCGCACGTCGCCGATCCCTACGCGGGTGTGCCCGAGCAAGAGAAGATCCGCCGCGTCAAGCTCGCTCAGATGCGCGAACGAGGGATCGATCCGTACGCGACGAGCTTCACGCGCACCGCGAGTAACTCGGCGGTCCGCGCAGAGTTTGGCGATCTCGGTCCGGACGAGCAGACTGGCAAGACTGTGAGCATCGCTGGGCGCGTGATGCTCAATCGCGTCGGCGGGAAGTTGTGCTTTGCGACGTTGCGGGACTGGACAGGCGATTTGCAGGTGATGATCTCGCTGAATGAAGCGGGTGAAGAGAACCTGGCGGCCTGGAAGTCCGACGTCGACCTCGGCGACATCGTTGGCGTGACAGGGCAGGTCATCACGTCTAAGCGCGGCGAACTTTCGGTTTTGGCGACTGACTTCGTCATCACGTCGAAGTGTCTCGTGCCGCTGCCAGACAAGCATAAAGGGCTCAACGACCCCGAAGCGCGCGTGCGTCAACGCTACGTCGATCTGATCGTGAACCCGGACGCGCGCGAGATGTTGACGATGCGCTCAGAGATGGTCCGTGCGATCCGCGAGCAACTGTGGTCGCGGGAGTACCTCGAAGTTGAGACGCCGATGATGCAGCGCGTCCACGGCGGCGCGAACGCCCGTCCCTTCATTACGCACATCAACGCCTACGACATGAAGCTCTACATGCGGATTGCGCCGGAACTGTTCCTCAAGCGGCTCCTAGTCGGCGGCGTCGAGAAGGTGTTTGAGCTCAACCGGAACTTCCGCAATGAAGGTGCAGATTCGACGCACAATCCTGAGTTCACCAGCATGGAAATGTACGACGCGTACGGCAACTACGACACGATGCGCGTCCTCACCCGCGAGTTGATCCTGGCTGCCGCGACTGCCGTCCACGGGTCGCCAAAGGTGTTACGGCCGATCGCCGGCGCCTACGACGGATCGCAGGGATACGAAGAGGTCGATATATCTGGGGAGTGGCCGGTCGTCACTGTTCACAACGGCATTTCGCTCGCGTGTGGCGAGGAAGTCACAGTCGACACCGAGCTCGCGAGTTTGGCGCGAATCATGGATCAGGCAGGCATCCCACGGAACCCAAACTGGGGCACGGCGAAGCTCATCGAGGAGCTGTACGAACACTTCTGTGAGGACCGCACCACCACCCCGGTGTTCTACACCGACTTCCCGACGGAGGTCTCGCCGCTGACCCGCAAGAAGCCAAGCGAACCGCGCTTGGCTGAACGCTGGGACCTCGTCGCGTGGGGCGCTGAACTTGGTACCGCGTACACCGAGTTGATTGATCCGCTCGATCAAAGGGATCGCTTGACGGCTCAGTCGCTGCTGGCAGCCGCGGGCGATTCCGAGGCGATGGAAGTTGATGAGGACTTCCTCCGTGCGCTTGAGTACGGAATGCCGCCAGCAGGTGGTCAGGGTATGGGAATCGACAGGCTGCTGATGCTGCTGACCGGACGTAACATCCGTGAATCAGTGCTGTTCCCGTTGACCAGGCCTGACACTTCGGCCTAGCACGCAGATTCGCGAGCTGCTCCATTCGGGGAAGCTCGACATCTGAGCGTCATCTACCGCAGTCGCAATTAACCTGCGCTGCACACATGCGCAATCTGCCGTTCCGATTTGCCCGCGACGATGGGGTAGTGGCAAGAAGTCACGAGGCGA
>JBAYVO010000288.1:0-3541 GCA_041674545.1 Candidatus Nanopelagicales bacterium
AATCGGCGCGGTGGAGTTCGTTGACTCAGCAACGACCGGTTCCGGTTCGCCCGAGGTGAGCGCCAACCCTGTTGCCACCCCCATCAACACGAGCACGGCCGCGATCCCCGCGATGAGCGGCCAACGCTTGGGTTTGTGTTGGCCCGCGAGTGGCCATCCGTGCTTGTCGAATGGCGGACGAACCTTGGCCAATTGCGCAGCCTTGTCCTTCAGCGGTAGGGGCGGAACTTCACTGTTGGACATCGCAACAAAGATCGGACCATCGCTGCTGGTCGTTGAGGCAGCAACCTGATCCTGCGGGGCGTGCAATTCCGAACCGTCATTGTGGCCGCCCGGCTCGGTCGAAACCGCATCCTGACTCGCGTCTGGCTCGACGTGCGATGTCTCGCTGGAGTCATCACCGTCCGCAATTGGTGATGCCGGCTGGATCGCAGATTCCGAACCGTGGGCAACGTCGGGTGTCGGCCCACCGTGCGAGGCTGTCGTACCAGCACCCGTCTGCGGCACGACCGAGTTCAACAACGAGTCGCGCAGCCAACTCGGCGCCATGAGCACAGGCAGACCGACAAGTGCGATCGCAGCCACAGACTTGGAACGCGACTTGGAGCACTGGGCGCAATCCTCTGCGTGGCGACTGATTCGTTTGCGAGCCAAAGGCGTGTAGGCAGTGTCCGTGCCGATTTCGCGATCAAGGCGTTCGCAGCCCGAGGCTCTGCTGCGAAACAGCAGTAGCGCACCCACCGACTTTTCTAGTTGTGACTTCGCTCGCGAGACCTTCGCGGCCGCATTGTTGTCTGAGACGCCGAGGACCGCGGCGATCGAACTGTTGTCGAGGTCTTGCCGCAACGCGAGGTCGAGCACTTCGCGGTCCGTGGAGTTCATTCCTTCGAACGCGTCGTCGATGAGCGCGCGCGCGTCGGCCGCATTGAGGGCGGTGTCCGAGGTGGCATTCATGTCCGCCACCTCGCCAGCGAGTTCGAGGTCAACCGTGCGTTTGGTAGCGCGAATCTGCCGGAGGCATTCGTTTCGGGCAATCGCATAGAGCCACGGCCGCAGTTTGCTCTGATCGCGGAGTTGCCCGATGCGCGCGAATGCGAGCAAGAACGTGTCCTGCATCGCATCTGCCGCGTGTTCCGGGTTGCGGCAGACACTGACGCAGTAGCTGTAGATCCTGTCGCTGTACCGGTCGTACAGCGCAGCGAACGCTTCTTGATCCCCTGCCGCAATCCTCGCCGCGAGGTCAGTGTCGTCGCCCCCTGACGGAAGCACAGCCTGATCCGCATCACCCATGCCTGCGAGGGTACGTCCTCGTGGGGTGAATACGAAACCTTCATCTTGACCTTCATCTCGACCTCCGCCTCCGGCCATCGGGAACACAGCCAGCGGGATTGGCGCCCCCTCGCACCAATCCCGCTGGCGTGCACCACGAGGAGCCACTTCACCTACCGGTCTGTGCGGACCGGCGGCGGGCCGCCACAACGCCGCCCGCGCCGAGTGCACCCAACGTGGCCACACCAGCGAGCAGTAGACCGACCGGAACGCTTCCCGCCTCGGTCGTGCCGCCGATACCCGCCGACAGTTGCTCGGGTCCCGTCGGCAGAACATCTGGTGTTGCGACCTGGGTGGGCACGGCCTCCGGAGCGGGCCCGGCATGAGCGGCGGGTGCGACCGCAAGTGTCGCTCCGATACTCAGGATCGGGGCCGCACTGGCAACCACGACAAACCGGACTAGGTGCTGCTTCGTTGTTGCATTCACGGCTGTCTCCTTGGTTCGTTGTTGGCGGGCTGGCCGCCCTTGGTGACTCCATGAGGGCCGAGCACCGCGATTCCCAACACCTTTTGAAGAGAACTTCCGAGTTTCTTTCCACAACTGTTGCGGGACTCTGATTTGCGTCGACTCTTCGCGGAACGCGCCGCTCGATGTCAGTCGGTCGACATAGGGTCTGGCCATGGCAAAAAACAGCACCAAGGACCGAGCTGGATTCCGCTGCACCGAGTGCGGTTGGGACAGCTTGCGCTGGGTAGGACGCTGCGGCGAATGCCAGACCTGGGGTTCTGTTTCCGAGGTTGGTGCTCCTAGCGCCGCCTCGATGAAGCCAGGCGCCGTGACGACGGCGGCCGTACCCATCACATCGGTAGACCTGCGCGAGGCCGTCTCAACACCGAGCGGCATGAGTGAGCTTGATCGTGTACTCGGCGGCGGGTTGGTCGCCGGGGCGGTCATCCTCATTGCGGGCGAGCCCGGTGTCGGTAAGTCCACGCTGCTGCTTGAAGTCGCTGCGCGCACAGCGGAGAACGGGCCTGTGTTGTATGTGACAGGTGAGGAGTCCGCTTCGCAAGTGCGCATGCGCGCACAACGGGTTGGCGCGATGCACGATCAGTTGATGTTGGCTGCTGAGACCGACCTTGGTGCCGTACTCACCCACATCGATCAGGTACAGCCACGGCTAGTCGTCGTTGACTCGATTCAGACCATCTCCGCCGCTGGCACCGACGGCGCACCCGGCGGGGTGTCACAGGTACGCGAGGTCGCGGGTGTTCTCATCCGCGCGGCCAAGCAGCGTGGGGTGACGATGATCCTGGTGGGCCACGTGACGAAGGACGGCAACGTTGCCGGGCCTCGGACGTTAGAACACCTGGTTGACGTCGTCGTCAACGTCGAGGGTGATCGCCACGCACGTCTACGCCTCGTACGAGCACACAAGAACCGGTTCGGTCCCGCCGACGAGGTCGGCTGCTTCGAGTTGACGGACGAAGGCATCAAAGAACTCACCGACCCAAGCGAGCTGTTCATTTCTCGGCGCCACGAACCCGTATCGGGGACCGCAATCACGGTCGCGATGGAAGGCACTCGTCCGATCGTCGCCGAGGTTCAAGCCTTGGTCGATCCCACAACACCAGGCAACGCCCGACGCGGAACGACGGGCCTCGACGCATCCCGAGTCGCCATGGTGCTCGCGGTCCTCGAGAGTCGCGCTGGAATCGGACTGAAGTCGTGCGACACCTACACCGCGACCGTCGGTGGCGTGAAGCTCACCGAACCAGCCGCCGATCTTGCCGTTGCGGTTTCTGTCGCCAGCGCGATGAGCAAGCAACCCGTTCCAGCAGGCACCGTGCTGATCGGCGAAGTCGGCCTCGCTGGTGAGGTCCGCCGCGTCACCGCAACTCCGCGTCGTCTAGCCGAAGCCGCACGGTTGGGGTTTACCCACGCAATCGTGGCGAACGATCCCGGCACAGTCCCGGCCGGCATCAAGGTCTACGAGGCGAGCGACCTGATCCATGCGATCGATGCAGCCTTCCGGGTGCCCCGACTCCGCGGGGTCTGAGCAGTGGCGCTGCTCCCGACGGCGCCGACGGCGATACCTGCGATCGGATGTCATCGAATCGTCGCGGCAGGCGATCGGTGAGACACTGGCTGAGTGCTGAATGAATACCTGACAAGCTCAGATGACACGGCGCTCTTCATCGACACGTTGGCGGCAGTCGCACCCGGTACCGCCCTGCGTGATGGCCTCACGCGGATCTTGAAGGGCGAGACTGG
>JBAYVO010000289.1:0-3538 GCA_041674545.1 Candidatus Nanopelagicales bacterium
CCGACGTAGTGAACGCCGTTCGTGCTGCCCGGAACTTCCCAGGCAGCAACGCCGGAACGACCTACGCGGTCATGGGTCACTCGCAGGGTGGTCACTCGGCGATCTGGACGGGCGCGCTGAGTAGAGAGATCGCGCCCGAACTCGACCTGGTCGGCGTTGCCGCGAGCGCTCCCGCAACTCAGCTCGAGCCGCTTCTCAATCAGCAGTGGAACTCGTTGATCGGCTGGGCGATTGGCCCGGAGGTCGCGCTGTCGTGGCCGCTGGTTTACCCGAACCTCTCCGCTGACCAGGTCCTCACCTCCACCGGAATCGACATGTACAAGGACCTTGCGTACGAATGCCTTGAGGCCGCGGGCGTGAAGGGCGCAATCGAGAGTGCGATGGGCAAAAACCTATTCGCGGAGAATCCAGCCAAGGTCCCGGCGTGGGCGGCCGCGATGAAGGATCAGACACCCGCGCCGCTCCCGCCGTCTATGCCGGCGATGATCACGCAGGCGATCGGCGACGGCGTCGTCCTTGCGAATACGAACTCGTTGACTCAAGAGAAGTGGTGCGCTGCCGGGTCGAACGTGCAATTTAACTGGCTTGGCCAGCTCGCGACCGGCCC
Source organism: Candidatus Nanopelagicales bacterium (assembly GCA_041674545.1). Lineage (GTDB taxonomy): Bacteria > Actinomycetota > Actinomycetes > S36-B12 > UBA10799 > UBA10799. The sequence goes on from JBAYVO010000289.1 coordinate 608, forward strand.
GCTGGCATCGGCCCAGACCCACGAGGACACCCTCTACGCCGCCTGGCCGATGGAGACCGACTGGATCCAAGCCCGCTTCGCCAACAAACCCGCCACCCCCACCTGCACCTTCACCCCACCCGTCCTCCCGTACCCCGCCACCCCCACCTCGCCGTAGACGTGTCATTTACACAACTCAGGTCGTGTAAATGACACGTCTACGGCGCTAACGCTCGGTTGGCCAAGTGTGGGGTCCATGGAATGGTGGGTTGCGGGCATGTGAGGATCTGAGAATGGCTGAAACTCTCACTGCGACCCTGCACACGAGCCAGGGCGACATCAAACTGAACCTGTTCCCGAACCACGCACCCAAGACGGTGCGTAACTTCGTTGGCCTCGCCGACGGAACCCAGGAGTGGAAGAACCCGAAGACCGGTGCCAAGGGCGAAGGACCGCTCTACAACGGCGTCGTCTTCCACCGCGTGATCCAAGGCTTCATGCTCCAAGGTGGCGACCCGCTCGGTACCGGCACCGGCGGACCGGGCTACAAGTTCGCTGACGAGTTCCACCCGGAACTGCAATTCGACCGCCCGTACTTGCTCGCAATGGCAAACGCTGGCCCCGGCACCAACGGATCGCAGTTCTTCATCACCACCGTTCCGACGCCGTGGTTGACCCACAAGCACACGATCTTCGGTGAAGTTGCTGACCAGCCCTCACGCGACGTGGTCGACAAGATCGACGCGGTCGAGACCGGCCGTGGCGACCGTCCGAAGGAAGACGTCGTCATCAACTCGGTCACGATCGAACGCACGGAGTCCTAGCACTAGTGAGCCAGGTGCAGCCGCCCCCACCGCCAGTTGAACCACCGCCCGCAGTGTGCCCATCGCACCCTGACCGGGCGACCCGGATCAGCTGTACCCGGTGTGGGCGGCCCATCTGTAATGACTGCATGGTCGCCGCGCCGGTTGGCTTCCAATGCCGCGAGTGTGTGGCCGAGGGTTCCGCTCAGGTAACTCCGCCCGCACCGATCCCGACGATGCGCGGGACTGCAGGTGATCGCCCGTATGTGACGTACGTGCTGATCGGAATCTGCGTCGCCGCGTTCCTCATCGCGCTCTCGGGCGTCGGAATCTCAACAGTCGCCGGCAACTACGGCATGAATCCGATCGCGATCGGCCTCGATGGCGAGTGGTACCGCTTGCTGACCTCGGTGTTTTTGCACTGGACGATCCTGCACATCGGCTTCAACATGCTGGTGCTGTTCATGCTCGGGCCAACGCTGGAGACCGTGTTCGGGCACGTCAGATTTGTGATCCTCTTCATCCTCGCCGGGCTTGGCGGCGCCGTCGCCTCCTACTGCTTCTCGTCCCTGGGCACCACATCCGTGGGAGCCAGTGGGGCAATCTTCGGCCTCATGGGCGCCCTGATCGTCGCCTTCAAGAAGCTCAACGCAGACATCACGCAGATCGTCATCCTGCTCGGCATCAACCTGGTGATCGGTTTCATCCCCGGCGGCTCGATCGACTGGCGCGCCCACATCGGCGGCCTTGTGGTGGGTGGCGCAGTTGCAGCGGTGTTCGCCTACTCCCCGAAGCGGAACAACATGCTGTTCCAAGTCGCCGGCATCGCTGCAATCGTGGTGGTACTCGCGGCCCTCGCAGGCTGGCGCACCGCGGACATTCAGTCCCAATTCACCGAACCTGTCGTGACCCCGGTGGTCGCGAGCGAGCAACCGTCAGGCACCCTAGTTTCACCGGGCATTAACGCCCGTTCATATGCCCCGTACGAAGGAGCCCCACATGAGTCAGCGTGATGCAGTCGTTTGCGCCGCCGTTCGCACCCCGATCGGCGTCGGAAAGCCCGAGAAGGGCGCCCTATCCGGCATCCACGCGGTGGACCTCGCCGCCATTCCGCTGCAAGCCCTCCTTGAGCGCACCGGCATCCACCCCGCCGTGATTGATGACGTCTTCTGGGGCTGTGTCAGCCAGACTGGTGAACAAGGCTTCAACGTTGGTCGTCACGCTGTCCTCGCCGCTGGTTACCCCGAATCGGTGCCGGCCACCACGATCGACCGTCAGTGCGGGTCGAGCCAGCAGGCACTGCACTTCGCCGCTGCCAGTGTGATGTCAGGCCAGACTGATGTCGTCGTCGCCGGTGGCGTCGAGTCGATGTCGCGCATCCCGATGGGATCGAACCTCGCCGGTGGCGATGGACCGTTCAGCCCGAAGCTGATGGAGCGCTACCAAGGCGTCATCTTCAACCAGGGCGTCGGTGCCGAGATGATCGCCGAGAAGTGGGGCCTGAGCCGCACCTACCTCGACGAGATGGCCGTCACCTCACACGAGCGTGCAGCCGCAGCCACCGCCGCGGGCATCTTCGCTGAAGAGATCGTGTCTGTTGGTGACTTCGCTGCTGACCAGGGAATCCGCCCCGGATCGAACGTCGAGAAGCTCGCGACGCTGCCGACGCCGTTCAAAGAAGGCGGAGTGGTCAGCGCCGGCAACGCCTCGCAAATCTCCGATGGTGCCGCCGCACTGCTCGTCACGACGAGCGAGAAGGCAGCCGAACTCGGCCTCACCCCGATCGTGCGCTTCCACACTGGCGTCATGGCCGGAACCGATCCGGTCATGATGCTCACCGGACCGATCCCAGCGACGGAGAAGGTTCTGTCGAAGTCGGGCCTGAGCATCAGCGACATCGGTGCCTTCGAGGTCAACGAAGCCTTCGCCTCTGTCGTCGGCGCCTGGCTCGCCGAGACCGGCGCAGATCCGGCGTTGACGAACCCCAACGGTGGCGCCATGGCAATCGGCCACCCGCTCGGTGCCTCCGGTGCGCGCTTGTCGACGACGCTGATCCACCACATGAAGCGCAACAACATCCGCTACGGACTGCAGACGATGTGTGAGGGCGGCGGCATGGCCAACGCCACCATCCTCGAACTGCTCTAAA
>JBAYVO010000290.1:0-3538 GCA_041674545.1 Candidatus Nanopelagicales bacterium
GCTGGGGACGAGTCCGACGAAACCTCGATCCTGCGCGGCCCTGCGGCTCGGATCGTCGCGAATATGGACGCGAGTCTGGAGATCCCAACCGCCACGAGCGTCCGGGCCGTGCCAGCAAAGCTCCTCATCGACAACCGCATCGTCATCAACAACCACCTAGCCCGCCGTCGCGGCGGCAAGGTGAGCTTCACCCATCTCCTCGGTTATGCCATCGTCAAAGCGCTCGCCACCCATCCAGAGATGAACGCAGCGTTCGTCGAGGTTGATGGAAAGCCCGCAATTGTCCATCACGATGTAGTCAACTTTGGGTTGGCGATCGACCTCCCGAAACCCGACGGCACACGACAACTATTGGTGCCGAACATCAAAGACGCCCAACGGATGGACTTCTCGAAGTTCTGGACGGCGTACGACGACCTGGTTCGGCGAGCACGTCAGGCACGCCTTGGCGTCGACGACTTCGCACGCACCTCAATCAGCCTCACGAATCCCGGAACTTTGGGGACTGTGCACTCGGTGCCACGACTGATGCCTGGTCAAGGAGCGATCGTCGGCGCAGGAGCGCTGGAATACCCGGCCGAATGGCAGGGCGCGGCTGCCGAGACTCTAGCCAAGCATGGCGTCAGCAAGATTCTGACGCTGACGTCTACGTACGACCACCGGATCATCCAGGGCGCTCAGAGTGGCGATTTCCTCAAGCGCATTCACGAACTCCTCCTCGGCGAGGACGACTTTTACGACGAGATCTTCCGCTCGCTGCGAATTCCATACGAGCCGATTCGCTGGGCCCGCGATATTGCCCACGCGCACGACGACCAGGTATCCAAGACTGCGCGAGTTCAGCAATTGATTCATGCGTACCGCGTGCGCGGTCACTTGATGGCCGATATCGACCCGCTTGAGTACCACCAGCGTTCACATCCGGACCTCGACATCGGCTCGCACGGCCTCACCCTGTGGGACCTTGATCGCGAGTTCGCGACCGGCGGGTTCGGCGGGCAACCGTTCATGCGCCTGCGCGACATCCTTGGTGTGCTGCGTGACTCGTACTGCCGCACGATCGGCGTCGAGTACATGCACATGCAGGACCCCGACGAACGCGGCTGGATGCAGGAGCACATCGAGCGTCGATGGACTCCGATGAATCGAGATGAACAGCTCGCAGTGCTGCGTCGACTCAACGGCGCTGAAGCTTTCGAGAGTTTCTTGCAGACCAAATACGTGGGTCAAAAGCGGTTCAGCCTCGAAGGCGGCGAATCAGCGATTGCCATCCTTGACGAAATCCTGACGTGCGCAGCCGATGCCGATCTCGTAGAGGTCTGCGTCGGGATGCCACACCGCGGGCGTCTCAATGTGCTTGCGAATATCGCTGGAAAATCCTATGCGCAGATCTTCCGCGAGTTCGAGGGCGCGGTTGACGACGACTCTGTCCAGGGTTCTGGAGACGTGAAGTACCACCTCGGAAGCGAGGGCACGTTCACTGCGCCATCAGGGAAGTCGTGTGCGGTGTACCTGGCCGCAAACCCGTCACACCTTGAGGCCGTGAACCCCGTCCTCGAGGGCATCACTCGCGCGAAGCAGGATTTGCTCGACCGCAGCTACGAGTTCCCGATTCTTCCGGTACTCATGCACGGCGACGCCGCGTTTGCTGGGCAGGGAATCGTCACCGAGACCCTCAACTTGTCGCAGCTACGTGGATACCGCACGGGCGGAACGATCCATCTCATCGTCAACAACCAGGTCGGTTTTACCACCGCACCTGATTCGAGTCGATCGACCGTCTACGCCTCCGACGTAGCTCGCATGGTGCAGGCGCCGATCTTCCACGTCAACGGCGACGATCCGGAAGCGTGCGTCAGGGTCGCAACCTTGGCATTTGAGTTCCGGCAACGGTTCAACAAAGACGTCGTCATCGACATGGTGTGTTACCGCAAACGCGGTCACAACGAAGCAGACGACCCCTCGCTTACACAGCCGCTGATGTACAACATCATCGATGCCAAGCGCAGCGTCCGCAAGATCTACACGGAGTCACTCATCGGACGTGGGGACATCACGGTCGAAGAAGCTGAACAGGCACTGCGGGACTACCAAAGCCAACTCGAGCGGGTATTTGCCGAGACCCGCGAGGACTCTGACACCAACGACCACCACGAGTTCGAAGCTGGCGTCGCGTTCCCTGCGAAAATCGATACCGCGATTAGCGACGAGACCGTCAAGCGAATCGTCGCCAGCCAGACTGATTTGCCCGAGGGTTTGGTGGTCCATAGCCGCCTCATGCCCCAGCTCCAACGCCGAGCACAGATGGTTGAAGATGGCACCATCGACTGGGGAATGGGCGAGACGCTTGCGTTTGGGTCGATCCTGCTAGGCGGGCAACCAGTGCGGCTCTCGGGCCAAGACTCTCGGCGTGGAACATTCGGCCAGCGCCACAGCGTGATCGTCGATCGCGCAACTGGCACCGAATACACGCCATTGAAGAACCTCTCCCCCGACCAAGGCAAGTTCTACGTGTGGGACTCGTTGCTTAGTGAGTTTGCTGCGATGGGCTTTGAATACGGCTACTCCGTTGCCAGCCCGGACGCACTTGTGTTGTGGGAAGCGCAGTTCGGCGACTTCGCTGACGGCGCTCAAACGATCATCGACGAGTTCGTCACCTCGGGTGAACAGAAGTGGGGTCAGCTCAGCGGCGTCACTTTGCTGCTGCCCCACGGCTACGAGGGCCAGGGGCCGGACCACTCTTCTGCCCGGCCCGAACGGTTCCTGCAGATGGCGGCGCAAGAGAACATGACGATTGCGATGCCGTCGACACCTGCGTCGTACTTCCACTTCCTGCGTTGGCAAGCGCTCGCGCCACACCACAAGCCGATGGTTATCTTCACGCCGAAGTCGATGCTTCGACTTAAGGCCGCGGCGTCGCGCAAGGAAGACTTCACCAATCGCCAACTAGAGCCGGTTATCGATGACCACGTGGTTGACGCCGCAAAGGTGACATCAGTACTGCTGTGCAGCGGAAAGGTCACCTGGGACCTCATGGCGGCGCGAACCGCCCGCGAGCGCGACGACGTTGCGATCGTGCGAGTGGAACGGCTCTATCCGCTGCCCATTGATGAGATCATCGAGACGTTGTCCCGATTCCCCGCGGACGCAACATTCACCTGGGTACAAGAAGAGCCAGAGAACCAGGGCGCGTGGCCGTACATGCTGTTGAACCTCGTGCGACACCTTGACCGAGTGCTCGACTGCATCAGTCGGCCACCGTCGGCTTCACCCGCCGTCGGGCTACATAGCGTCTTCGAACGCGAGCAAGCAGAGATCGTCAACAGCGCCTTCGCGCGATAGCCGGACCGGAGCCGCTCATGTACGCAACTGACCGCGGAATCGAAGAGTTCGAAACCCGTCGCGGCGATGAACAATTCGCCGCGACGTACCTCGCGGACCGAATGCGCGTCTTCGTCGACACACACCCGGAGTTCGAAGACGCGCTCGAGCGCTTCGCCACCTGGCTAGCCCGCGACGACTCCTCCGACGACGAGTA
>JBAYVO010000291.1:0-3537 GCA_041674545.1 Candidatus Nanopelagicales bacterium
CCGGTGCTCACCTTCGCGCGGCATCGGTGACTTCCGAAGCCGCGCGGCCTTGGGTGGGCGCAAAGGGACTCGAACCCCTGACCCCCTCCTTGTAAGGGAGGTGCTCTAACCAACTGAGCTATGCGCCCGAGAAGCCGTCACAAACCAACGGCCGCTAGAAGTATCCCACCTAGCCTCGCAATCCGCCCGGCGCCTTCGCCGTTTGGTAAACACGCCCGGCCAGGCGGGCGTGTTTACCAAACGGGGGAAGGCAATCGGGAGGAAGGGGCCTGCGGGTGAGCAGACGGGACTAGAGGGCGGCTAGGGCCGCGCGGTAGTCGTCGTTCGAGCGGGCTTCACCGGGAGAATTGATGACCTTCCAGCGAAGAACACCTTCTTTGTCGATGACGAAGGTTCCGCGGGTGGCGAAGCCACGCTCTTCGATGAAAACGCCGTAGGCCTTCGATGCTTCGCCATGTGGCCAGAAGTCCGACAGCAGGTCGTAGCCGTAGTTCTCGGCCTCAGCGAAAGCCTTGAGGGACGCATCGCCGTCGCACGAGATTCCGAACGTCACGACGTCGTCGCTGACGAAGTCGGACTTCTCGTCTCGGATCGCACAGAGTTCCGCGGTGCAAATGCCGGTGAAGGCCTTCGGGAAGAAAATCAGCACGACATTCTTGTTCCCACGGAAGTCGCTGAGCTTCACCGTCTCGCCAAACTGGTTCGTGAGTTCGAAATCTGGGGCTTGTTCGCCAACTTCTACTGCCATGTCTGCTCCTTTGTCGGGCGTCGAAACGACTTCACATCGTCTGCGCGTGGGTTACATCGCGGTGACATTTCGGGTCTATCTTTGCCGAACCGCCCGTTTGTGGTTGCGTGCGGGGCGCGAGTCAGATGAACTACACCCACAAGGTTGTGTTCAAACAGCGAATTTCAGTAACGGAGGAATGGGTGAGCGGGAATCTCCTGGCCGGCTTTGAGACCGGTCAGTTGGTCCAGGAGCTGGGCTACGACGACGATTGCGACGAGGCACTACGTGCCGGGATCGTCGAGGTCACTGGTGAAGAACTACTCGATGAGGAGACCGACGAAGTCGTCGATGCCGTCCTCCTGTGGTTCCGCGACGAGGACGGCGACCTTGTCGACGCCCTCGTCGACGCCATCACTCCCCTCGCTGACCACGGCACGGTATGGCTGCTGACCCCGAAGCCGGGCCGGGCGGGCCATGTCGAACCAGCGGACGTAGCCGAAGCCGCACCGACCGCCGGACTCCAACCGACGAGCACAGTGAACGCCGCGAGTGAGTGGCAGGGAACGCGCCTAGTCTCTCCCCGCGCCGCCCGCTCCAAGTAGGTCCTCACGAATTTGGTGGAATCGCGCGGCCTGTCGGCAAGTCGCACCAAATTCGCAGAGGAAAGCGGACGGGGGGCTGCTATTGCGTTGGGGCGGCGGGCAAGGTTCGATTGGGTTAGCGCGATCTAACAAGGTGGCGCGATCAACCTGAAGCACGGCAATCAAAGGGGACTACGGATGGCGCACGGGGAACACGATTCCAGTAGCCGCCTGCCGAGTCAGTACTTCGACTCAGACCCTACCGAGACCGCGGAGTGGCGGGATTCCCTGAACAGCGTCATCGACGCTGCTGGCCCCACCCGTGCGCGCTACCTCATGCGCGAACTTCAGCGCCTCGCCGCTGAGCGTGAAATCGGCGTCCCGGACGTCCGCCAAACCGACTACATCAACACGATCGCCCCCGAGCACGAGCCCACGTTCCCCGGCGACGAGCACATCGAACGGCGGATTCGGGCCTACATCCGCTGGAACGCCGCGATCATGGTCCACCGGGCGCAACGCCCAGGCGTAGGCGTCGGCGGGCACATCTCGAGCTACGCATCGTCGGCCTCGCTCTATGAAGTCGGCATGAACCACTTCTTCCGTGGACCCAACGCGCCAGGCGGTGCAGACCAGATCTTCTGGCAGGGTCACGCCTCCCCCGGCGCCTACTCACGTGCGTTCCTCGAGGGCCGGTTGAGCGAGAACCAGCTCGATGGCTTCCGTCAGGAACTCAGCCACCCCGGCGGCGGACTCCCGAGCTACCCGCACCCACGCTTGATGCCTGACTTCTGGCGCTTCCCAACCGTGTCCATGGGCCTTGGCCCGCTCAACGCGATCTACCAGGCACGGTTCAATCGCTACTTGCACGCGCGCGGAATCAAAGACACCTCCGACCAGCGTGTGTGGGCCTTCCTTGGCGACGGCGAGATGGACGAGCCGGAATCGACCGGGGCGCTGTGGCTCGCAAGCCGAGAGAACCTCGACAACCTGACGTTCGTGGTCAACTGCAACTTGCAGCGCCTCGACGGACCGGTGCGTGGCAACGGGAAGATCATCCAAGAACTTGAGTCCGTATTCCGTGGCGCCGGTTGGAACGTCATCAAGGTGGTGTGGGGTCGCAGTTGGGATCCACTCCTGGCTGCTGATGAAGACGGTGCACTCGTGGCGTTGATGAACCAGACGAAGGATGGCGACTACCAGACCTTCAAGAGCGAGGACGGCGCGTTTATTCGCGAGCACTTCTTTGGCCGCGACCCGCGAACCGCTGCGCTCGTTGCGAACAAAACTGACGAGGAAATCTGGGCGCTTCAGCGCGGCGGCCACGATTACCAGAAGTTGTACGCGGCGTACTCCGCTGCTGTCGCGCACAAAGGGCAACCCACTGTCATCTTGGCGAAGACCATCAAGGGCTGGACCCTCGGATCCCACTTTGAAGGCCGCAACTCCACGCACCAGATGAAGCACCTCACCGCTGACGACCTCAAGGGCTTCCGCGACCGGCTCTACCTCGACATTCCCGATGCCGCACTGGAGAACCCCGATCTACCGCCGTACTACCACCCCGGTGAGGATCACGAATCGATCGAATACCTCAGGGAGCGTCGCGCGGAACTCGGCGGCGGGATGCCGGCGAGGACGGTCAAAGCCAAGCCGCTCGTCCTGCCGGGCGACAAGGTCTACGACGTCATCACCCGCGGCTCGGGCAAGCAGCCTGTCGCTACAACGATGGCTTTTGTCCGCTTGTTCAAGGAACTGCTCAAGGACGAGAACATCGGTGCCCGCTGGGTGCCGATCATCCCTGACGAGGCACGCACGTTCGGCATGGACGCAATGTTCCCGACGCAAAAGATCTACAACCCTGCGGGCCAGCAGTATCTGTCGGTCGATCGTGAACTGTTCCTGTCCTACAAGGAGAGCACCTCCGGGCAGATCCTGCATGAAGGGATCACCGAGGCCGGGTCGACTGGTTCGTTCCTCGCAGCGGGTTCTTCCTATGCGACCCACGGCGAAGCGATGATCCCGGTCTACATCTTCTACTCAATGTTCGGCTTCCAGCGCACCGCGGATTCGCTGTGGGCGGCGATGGACCAGATGGTCCGCGGGTTCTTACTCGGCGCAACGGCCGGTCGAACAACTCTCAACGGCGAGGGCCTGCAGCACCAGGACGGACACTCGCTACTGCTCGCTTCAACGAACCCGGCGGTCGTGGCCTACGACCCAGCG
>JBAYVO010000292.1:0-3533 GCA_041674545.1 Candidatus Nanopelagicales bacterium
CGGGAACAGTTCCGCTTCGACGCGCTCCAGACCCAGGATGCGGTTGTAGATCTCGGCATATTGGCCGTTGTAGTTGGTGCCCCAGATCGTCGTGCAGTTGGCGATCAGATCCATGTCCTTGTAGCGGCCGATGTCGTCGGGATGAACCACGCTGTTGTGGGCAATCGTGTGACGACGAGTCGCATCTGTGCGCTTGCCACGCACCTCCTGGATCGAGTCCAGCACCGCTCGCACGGTTCCGTCCGCGTCGGTGTGAATGTGCATGTCGAAGCCGGCGTCTTCGACCTTCTCGATCAATTCCACCATCGCGGCCTTCGTCCACGTCATGTGTCCGCACGGTTCCTCCGGATGATCGTGGCTGTGACTAAAGGGCTCGAGGAGTAGACCTCCCCCACTCATCAACACCCCATCGGCGAGGATCTTGCAGATGGAAACTTGGACGTGATCGGTCCGGAACTTCTTGTTCCACTCAACCAGGGTTGCCACCGTGTCGTTGTGGTCGTCATTGGGGCTGAACGACACGTGAGTACCGACCAGCCTGCACGGCATTTGGCCCGCCGCATCGAGCTCGACAAATAGTTCGTAGGCCGTGGCCGCACTCTTCGGCGTCGCACCCATCGCGATAGCCGCATCCATGTACCCGGTGATCCCGTACGACGGTGCCTTCATCAATCCGAGTTCCAATGACGCCATAATGCCCTCACGAGAGAAAGCTCCGATCGCGACGGCCAGTGGCAAGATCGCCGGGGCCTCGGATGCCCGACCTTCGATAACACCGGCGTCATCACGCCAGTAGTACGACGCTCCCGGCATCGGATCCGGCGCATCGGTCAACGCGGCGGCTTCCATGAGCGCGGTGTTGAACCACACGTCATGGACATCAGCGGAGAATACGAGTGCTGGCTTGCTCCCGGTGATCTCATCGAGCCATTCCCGCTTAGGGGAAACGTTGTCGAAGCTGTCTGGCATCCAACCGTGCCCGCGCACAGACGGCGCATCGGGATTCTCTGCCATCCACGTTCGGATCACGTCTTGCACGGCTTCGCGCCCGCGGACCCCCGCGAGGGAGAACCCCACCTTGGTCAGTGGCCCCGTCACGAAGTGGATGTGCGTATCAATGAAGCCAGGCAAGCACATTCCACCGGCGAGATCGATGACGCGAGTATCGGAATCAAGATACGAGGTCGCGGAACGTTCCGTGCCGACGTAGGCGATCTTGTTTCCCCGCACCACGACTGCTTGGGCCCACGGCTGGCCGGGATCCATTGTGTAAACGGACCCGCCTTTGATGAAGTAGGAGGCTTCGTTCATGGCGACTCCAAGGTCGGCGGCCGGAACGAGTCCGGCGGATGTGCGGCTCAAATTGGCCAATGGAGAACAGTCTGACGACACATTCGCCGGTGTGCGAGTCGCGCGCAAGCCCGGGCTCAACATCTAGCTAGATCACACCTTCGGATGAGCACGCCCCGGCCGAGACCAGACCTGCGAGCGCCTCGAATGTCGCGCCGTCACCGAGATATCCACAGGCGAGAACGGCATGCTTGGTCGTATGCCACAGGACTCGGGTGCACGTGACTTTAGCCTTGGTGGTGCGGTGTACTCGTTGCGTTGGCTGTTCGTCCCATTCTTACTGGGCTTGTTCGTTGCCATCCTCGCGTTGGCGTGGAACTTCATCGTTGAGGGCGTCTTGCCGCTGATTACCGACTTCAACGAACTCAGCAACGGCAGTGGCGGCATGGACCAATGGACGCTGAAGATTCTCGGCCTCATCGATAGCGTGCTCGTCGTCAATCTGATGGTCATGATCTTGATCGGTACGTTTCACACCTATGTCCGCGAAGTCCGCACCGATGGCGACTACCTACCGGAATGGCTTGGCCACGCGAATGCTCACTCACTGAAAACGAAGGTGCTGCTGACGGTCTCGGGTATCGGAATGATCCAACTCTTGGCCGCCTTCATTGATCTCGAAGACAACGACGGTGCTCCTGAGACAACGTGGCTCGTGATCTTCCAAGGGCTCCTGCTCGCTGCAGCGGTTGCCTTTGCTGTGGTTGACCGACTCCAGCATTCGAACCATGCCGCTGATGACGCAACACCAACCGGCCGGACTCTTCACCAGCGCAATGAACATCCGGCAAGCTCGGCCTTGGCTACCGCTGTCTACAAGACCCGATGGGTCCAACTCCCCATGTACGCCGGGCTCTTGATCGCACTCATTGCCTACCTATGCGCATTCGCCTGGATCGACCTCGCGCCCTACTTCGAACAGATTCTCGATCTCGGCGGGGCTCACGAAGACGCAATGATGCTCGCATCACTGCAGGTGATCAGCGACGTACTGACAGCCGGTCTGGTTGTTGTCCTCCTGATCGGTGGCTACCAGAGTTTCATCGGACCCATCCACGACCGCGACGGAGTCGCACCGTCTAAGTGGCTGCGCGAGACAAACGCCGGGAACCTCAAAGTGACGGTCGCATCAACGATCCTGTTGATCGCCACTGTCCAATTTCTGTTCGAGATGGTCCGGTCCGGCGAGTTTGAGGTGGGGCCTGAAGTCAGTGACCTCGCGTGGCTCCAGGGCGCCCTCACGGTCTCGGTCGCGGTCATTGCATTCATCGAATGGCTAGGTCGGAGCTCGCACGCCGCACCTGCTGTAGCACCGAGCCGTCAGGACTGACGGCAAAGATTCTCCAAACGGTCCAGCCGCTTGAGGTTTATTATGGACACCGTCCGGGCATTCTTCCTGTGTCGCACAAACTCAACCAACGCCCGGGAGTCACCATGATTTTCTTCTAAGCCATTACTGGTCCAAGCAACAACGTTCCGCCATCTGAGTGACGGAACGTTGTTGCGCAATCGTTCCCGCTGCTCTCCAATGCACGCACGCCCCCGACTCGGTCAATACTCGACATGACGCCGACCGCGCCGTCGCATGTTGAATCGGAGGGGCAACATCATGGACTACCTTGACTGGCAAATTCGGGCCGCGACGGACGCAGATTTCCGGAACCGACTCATCGCTGAACCCGAGGCAACACTTGCGGAGATCGGCGTTGAAGTTCCCGCTGGTGTTGCCGTGAGGGTCGCGGAATCGACGCCGGAAGAATTCGTCGTATCGATTCCGCCGATGCTCACCGAAGGTGTTGAACTCGATGAGGATGCACTCGCCGAGACTGCTGCCGGATCGACCCCGGTCTGCCTCACAGCCGCGACCGCTGCCGCCGCGGTGACGGCCGTGGGCGTCTACAACATCGTGACGTCCGACTACAAACCCAAGGTGCAAGGCCGCAGACCAATCATTGGCTGACCTCGATTCCGCAAAGGCCTTCATAGTGCGACCAACCTTCCCAAACGGAGGAACAGATGGACTACCAAGAACTGCAGCTTGCCGCCGCCACAGATCCCGAGTTCCGGGCACGCTTGGTAGCCGACGCGAAGGAGACCCTCAGGTCTGCGGGTTTCGATGTGCCCGATGGCGTTTCGGTACGAATCGAAGAGTCAACACCGCAAGAAATCGTTCTGGCGATCCC
>JBAYVO010000293.1:0-3524 GCA_041674545.1 Candidatus Nanopelagicales bacterium
CATCAAGGTCGCTTCCGTACTCCCGGTCACAGAACTCGGCGCAGCGTTGCGCGTACGCCAACTGGACCTCTACCGCCGTCATTGCCCGGCCATCTGCCAACTCAATCTTGTGCTGCAGTGCCCAGTCGTGGGAGACCTGATGCAATTGATCAACAGGCTTGCTGAGACGAAGGTCTGAGAGGTCGACCCCGGCCTCGATGAGGCTCAGGACGAGTGAGGTCATCCCCATTTTGAGATACGTAGGAATCTCAGCAAGGTTCGCATCCCCAACAATCACATGCAGTCTCCGATGGAATTGAGGGTCGGCATGTGGCTCGTCTCGGGTGTTGACCATTGGTCGTTTGAGAGTCGTTTCCAACCCGACCTCAACCTCGAAGAAGTCCGCACGTTGTGAGATCTGAAAGCCCTCTCCACGTCCGTCTTGGCCAACACCGACACGCCCCGCGCCAGTGATGACCTGGCGGGTGGCGAAGAACGGTAGAAGACCCGCCACGACGTCGGTGAACGGCGTTGATCGGGACATGAGGTAGTTCTCGTGCGTGCCGTACGACGCGCCCTTATTGTCAGTGTTGTTCTTGTATAGGCGGATTTCGGGAACTCCAGGCATCGCACGCGCGAGCTCGGCAGCGCGACTCATCACTACCTCGCCAGCGCGGTCGTAGACCAATGCGTCAAACGGAGTCAGGACCTCGGGGCTCGAGTATTCGGGATGGGCGTGGTCGACGTAGAACCGGGCACCGTTGGTCAGCACTGCGTTCGCCAAACCAAGGTCGGCGTCGGTCAGTTGAGTCGGATCAGCTTCTGCCCGTGTCATATCGAATCCGCGAGCATCCCGCAGCGGTGTCTCTTCGTCATAGTCCCAGCGCGTCTTGCTCGAGCGAGACACAACCGAGTTCGCGTAGGCGTTGACGATCTGCGAAGACGTGAGCATGGCATTGATGTTCGGGTGTCCAGGGACGGAGATTCCATACTCGGTCTCGATCCCCATGACCCGCACAACACTCATGACGTCACTCTACGTGCGGCCGGTGTTCCTACACCCTGTTGAACCTATTCTGGCAGGTCAGGGTTCAACAGTTTGTAGCCCGTTGGGTCGTCTGGCAGGTACCAGTTGAAGCCTTCCTCGGCAAAGACCAGGACGACATTGGCGATGATGATCGCGATGAACGCCCACACGAGAATCCGACTCGTCCACAGCGCAGCCTTCCCGCCGGGTACAACCGGGAACGTTGCGCGGAAGAACATCATCATGATTGCGCTGTAAAGGATGACCACAATGAAGGTGATAAGGGCCCACGTGTAGAGATGTAGGCCGAACACCGCCTCGCCGTAGCCAGGATCGCCAGGCAGGATGTGGAGTTCGATTTGTCGGACCGACATAGTGGCGCCGAGTAGCGCTCCGACAATCATCAGTCCGAACGAGCGGGCGTATGCGGACATCGTCAGCGTGCTCTTGTGTGCTTGACCGATGACCCAGATAGCTCCGATGCCGATCAACATCATCGCCATCCGCTGCAGAACGCACAACGGGCACGGAAGTTCGTCGCCGATGAACTGGGTGGCGATAGCCGCCAAGATAACGAAGGCGTACCCGACGGCAACGATGTGGGGGAACCAGAATCCGATGTAGTTCCAGAACGTCGGAACCGCTGGAACGTCTGGGTTCCGCGTTGTTGCGTCGGAAGTATCAACTTGTTCTGTTGGGGTTTCGCTACTCATCACAGCCGCCTTAGAAGTTCAGGTCCAACGAGGACGTTACGTGGTGGTTGAACACAAAGGCAGTTAGTGCAAACCCCACAAAGAACAGCGGCAACACAACTTTGGGTGGCGCACCTTTGGCAGCGAAGATCGCTGTCACCAGTAGAACGATGAAGATGATTGTGTCCACTCGAACTCCCCGACGCGGCTATCAGCGCAACTTGCGCAGGTGTGTGTCTAGCAGATCCGGGTCCGAAAATGCGACCCCGCAAACCCAGCGCAGAGATTGCACCGGTCTGGAGGAGTAGATTCACACGACAACACAAACGACGTGCCGGAACCGTTGATCCACACACCGGGTCGCGTCACTAACTGCGTGACCTCCCTGGCTACAAATACTGGCCAGTGTTTGCCACGGTATCGATAGATCTTCCGGCCTCAGTGCCCTTCTTACCTTGCACCAATGTGCGAATGAAGATGATGCGCTCGCCCTTCTTGCCGGAGATACGCGCCCAGTCATCCGGGTTGGTTGTATTTGGCAAGTCCTCATTCTCACGGAACTCATCGACACACGCAGAGAGCAGGTGGGTGACCCGAATGCCCTTCTGCCCGGTATCCAGGAAGTCCTTTATCGCTGACTTCTTTGCGCGCGCGACCACGTTCTCGATCATCGCACCTGAGTTGAAGTCCTTGAAGTACAAGATTTCTTTGTCGCCATCGGCATACGTCACTTCGAGGAACCGATTGTCGTCGTCCTCGGTATACATGCGCTCTACTGCTCGTTGGATCATCGCCTTGACCGTGAGCTCGGGATCCCCACCATTTGCGGCAAGATCTTCAGCGTGCAGCGGCAAATCCGGGGTCAGGTAGATCGACATGATGTCAGCCGCGGCTTGTGCATCCGGCCGCTCAATCTTGATCTTCACGTCCAGTCGGCCGGGGCGCAGAATCGCGGGATCAATCATGTCTTCCCGGTTTGATGCACCGATCACGATGACGTTCTCAAGGCCTTCAACGCCGTCGATCTCGCTGAGCAGTTGCGGGACGATCGTGTTCTCAACATCGCTGCTCACACCAGTCCCGCGGGTGCGGAACAGTGAGTCCATCTCGTCGAAGAACACGATTACCGGCATTCCCTCGCTGGCCTTCTCCCGAGCGCGCTGGAAGATCAGACGAATGTGTCGCTCGGTCTCGCCCACGTACTTGTTCAGCAGTTCGGGGCCCTTGATATTGAGGAAGAACGAACGATGTTGATCAGTTCCTTCGCGCGCGGCAACCTTCTTCGCGAGCGAATTTGCGACGGCCTTGGCGATGAGGGTCTTGCCACAACCAGGCGGGCCGTACAGGAGGATTCCCTTGGGTGCTTGCAACTTGTGCTCAGCGAACAGCTCCGCATGCAAGTAGGGCAATTCGACGGCATCACGGATCTGATCGATCTGCGAACCGAGTCCCCCAATATCGTGGTAGTCGATATCGGGAACCTCTTCAAGGACAAGTTCCTCGACTTCCGACTTAGGAATTCGCTCGTACACGTACCCAGAGCGAGCCTCCATCAGCAGCGCGTCGCCTGTTCGCATCGGGCCGCCAAGCAGCGGTGCGGCGAGTAAGACCACGCGTTCTTCGTCGGTACGACCCACAACGAGGGCACGCTCGCCGTCTTCAAGCACTTCCTTGAGCGTGACGATCTCGCCTTGGCGCTCAAACCCACAGGCGGCAACCACGTTCATCGCCTCGTTCAGCATGACCTCTTGACCGGCGCTAAGGCTGGCAAGGTCCACGTTGGGACTGACGGTCACTCGAATCTTGCGGCTAGCCGCGAAAATATC
>JBAYVO010000294.1:0-3513 GCA_041674545.1 Candidatus Nanopelagicales bacterium
ACGACGATCGAGTCAAACCCTGGCTCGAGGGCCGTCAAAATGCCTCGGGCATCTTTCCCTTCGAGCACTGCGACCACGGCGACGAGCTTGCTGAAGTCGAATGACTCCGCAAGCGCGGTAGTGACGGCGCGAGCACCATGTGGATTGTGGGCCGAGTCGATGATGACGGTCGGACTTGTACGAACCCGCTCAAGGCGCCCAGGCGATGTCGCCGAGCCAAAACCCCCGCGGACGACGTCGGTGTCGAGTTTGCTGTTCGGGTTGGAATCGAAGAACAACTCGACCGCGGCGAGCGCAAGCGCGGCGTTGGCGGATTGGTGTTCGCCGTGCAATGGCAGGTACAGGTCGTCGTACTCCCCGCCGAGGCCTTGAACAGTGAGCATTTGGCCACCAACCGCGAGTGAGCGATTCACCACCGCGAACTCCACACCCTCACGGACCGGGATGATGCCCAACTCAGCACAGCGAGCCATCAGCACGGCCGCGGCTTCTGGCTCCTGGCGCGCAAATGCTGCCAAGGTGCCCTGCTTGATGATGCCGGCCTTCTCGGTCGCGATCTCGGTCAAGGAATCACCGAGGTAGTCGGTGTGATCGAGCCCGATCGGCGTCACCACCACGACTGCGGGTTCGACGACGTTCGTCGCGTCCCACGCGCCACCCATGCCACACTCGATGATCATCACGTCGACCGGCGCATCGGCGAAGCACGCAAAGGCCAGCGCAGTGATCGCCTCAAACATCGTGACCGGCGGTCCGTTGACGGACTCTGCCTGTTCGTCGAGCAACGTGAGCAACGGCGCGATGTCGTTGTAGGTCGCGGCGAATCGCTCAGGTGAAACGGGTTCGCCATCGATCTGCACTCGCTCGGTGATCGACTCGAGTGACGGGCTGGTGAAAAGCCCCGTCTTGAGCCCGTGCTCGCGCATCAATGACTCAATGATCCGCGCTGTGCTGGTCTTGCCGTTGGTCCCGGCAATATGAATTACGGGTGCGCTCAGCTGCGGTTCACCGAGCAAAGACATGAGGGCAGAGATCCTGCCGAGGTCAGGCGCAACCTTGTTCTCCGGCCAACGGGCGAGCAGTTCGGACTCGGCGCGAGCGAAGTCAGCGCGAGTGTCATCAGAGCCGGGCATGTGCCTCAGTCTAGGCACCACGCTGCGCACCTTCTGGCGGGTTCCTAGACTGACCCAATGACCTCGGAGCATCTCGCGTCTTCACGCATGCCAGAAAAGCCCACCCTCGATGGCATTGAGACCAAGTGGGCGCAGGTTTGGAATGACCAGCAGACCTACACCTTCGACCGTACGAAGTCACGCGACGAGGTCTATTCGATCGACACCCCGCCGCCCACGGTCAGTGGTTCGCTGCACGTCGGTCACGTGTTCAGTTACACCCATACCGACTGCATCGCGAGATACCAGCGAATGCAGGGCAAGGCGGTGTTCTACCCGATGGGGTGGGACGACAACGGCCTGCCGACCGAACGTCGGGTGCAGAACTACTTCGGCGTCCGCTGCGACCCGTCACTGCCGTACGACGCTGACTTCACCCCGCCGGAAAAGCCTGGCAAGGACCAGATCGCAATCTCGCGCCGCAACTTCATCGAACTGTGCGAAGAGTTGACGGTTGAGGATGAGAAGGCATTTGAGGATCTGTGGCGCCAGCTCGGACTCTCTGTGGACTGGTCCAACACCTACCAAACAATCGACAGCTCCGCGCGCGCCGCGTCGCAGAAGGCGTTCTTGCGCAACCTTGCTCGCGACGAGGCGTACCAAGCCGAAGCACCGACGCTGTGGGATGTGACGTTCCGGACCGCGGTGGCGCAAGCGGAACTCGAGGACCGAGATCGACCCGGTGCCTACCACCGAATCGGGTTCAAGCGCCCCGATGGTGCTGACCCAATTTACATCGAGACGACCCGGCCAGAACTCCTAGCTGCCTGCGTCGCACTCGTGGCGCACCCAGATGATGAGCGGTACCAACCATTGTTCGGCACCAACGTCACCTCGCCGGTGTTCAACGTGGACGTGCCCGTGCTGGCACACCGACTTGCGGACCCAGAAAAGGGTTCCGGCATCGCGATGATCTGTACCTTCGGCGACACGACCGACGTCACCTGGTGGCGTGAGTTGGATCTGCCGACTCGCCCCATCTTGGGTTGGGACGGCCGGATCATTCGCGAGACGCCGCCGTGGATCGTTGATGATTCCGCCCGCGCAGCGTACGAAGCGCTCGCCGGAGCAACGGTGTTCACCGCGAAGGAGCGCATGGTCGGGCTGCTAACTGAGTCGGGCGACCTCGTGGGTGAACCTAAGACCATCAGCCATCCGGTGAAGTTCTTCGAAAAGGGCGACAAGCCGCTGGAGATCGTAACGACCCGGCAGTGGTATCTGCGCAATGGCGGCCGCGATCTGGCGCTGCGGGAGAAGCTGCTTGCCCGAGGTGCGGAACTCGATTGGCATCCGCCTCACATGCAGGTTCGCTACAACAACTGGGTTGAGGGCCTCAACGGTGACTGGCTCGTGTCGCGTCAGCGATTCTTCGGAGTTCCGATTCCAGTCTGGTACCCGCTGAACGAGGACGGAGAACCGGTTTACGACTCCCCCATCGTCCCAAGCGAGGACATCCTGCCGGTTGATCCCTCCGCCGAAGCTCCCGCTGGGTTCGATGAATCACAGCGCGGCAAGCCAGGTGGCTTCATGGGTGATCCCGACATCATGGACACCTGGGCTACCTCGTCACTGACACCGCAGATTGCCGGTGGCTGGGAGCGCGATCCCGATCTGTGGGCACGAGTGTTCCCGATGGACTTGCGGCCGCAGGCTCACGAGATCATCCGGACCTGGCTGTTCTCGACGGTCGTGCGCGCACACTTGGAAGACGACGAACTGCCCTGGAAGCACGCCGCGATCAGTGGCTGGATCCTGGACCCTGATCGCAAGAAGATGAGTAAGTCCAAGGGCAACGTCGTCACGCCTGCTGACTTGCTTGATGAATACGGCTCCGATGCCGTCCGCTACTGGGCAGCATCGGGACGACCGGGCACCGACACCGCGTACGACGTTGGCCAGATGAAGATCGGGCGACGCCTGTCGATCAAGATTCTCAACGCCTCGAAGTTCGCGCTCATGCTCGGCGCGCAACGCGACGATGCGGCGATCACGGACCCGGTCGACAAGGCCTTGCTCGCAGGCTTGCACCAAGTGGTTGAGGACGCGACTCGCGCCTTTGAGGGTTACAACTACACGCGCGCCCTCGAGGTCACGGAGACGTTCTTCTGGTCATTCTGTGATGACTACATTGAACTCATCAAGGAGCGCGCGCACGGCGCTCGCGGACCGGAAGCCGCGGCCTCGGCCAAGGCAACGTTGGCACTCGCGCTCTCGGTGCAGCTTCGCTTGTTCGCTCCGTTCCTGCCCTTCGTGACCGAGGAAGTGTGGTCGTGGTGGCAAGACGGGCTCGTACACACCAGCACATGGCCGACGACCGATGAGCTTGCGGCGGCACATGACG
>JBAYVO010000295.1:0-3513 GCA_041674545.1 Candidatus Nanopelagicales bacterium
GACATGTTGATGCAAGTGCGCCGAGATCCCGGCCCCGGCAATCGAGCCTTGATTCATCCCGATGTTGAACCCTTGCGCACCCGATACCTCGCGAAGCACTCGCATCGCAGTCTTAGTGAAGGCGCTGAACTCAGCGGTCTCGTCAACGGTCAAATCGGTGTACTCGGCGATGTGACGATACGGGCAAATCAGCAAGTGGCCCGAGTTATAGGGGAACTTGTTGAGGACCGCGTAGACACGTTTCCCCGCCGCGATGACCAGTCCATCCCCCGCTCCCCCGGTTCGCGCACTCGTCTGTGCTGCCGCCGCTTCAGGAGTTCGACAAAAGGGGCAGTGGGCACCTTCGGACGCGTCATCAGGCTTGCCTTCGCCCTTGATGTACGCCATCCGGTGAGGCGTCCACAATCGATCCCAGTCCTCGGGGTTAGCCATCGCTATACCTGCACCCGATCCTCAACTGCGCGGCAAATGATGTCGACTGCTTCGGCCACCGGAATTCCGTTGTTCTGAGTGCCATCCCGGTAGCGGAAGCTGACCGCGTCGGCCGAGATGTCATCGTCGCCGGCGATGAGCATGAAGGGAATCTTCTGCTTCTGAGCATTGCGAATCTTCTTCGGCATACGGTCACCGGCCACGTCAACCTCGGCCCGAATTCCGCGTTCCCTTAGCTGCGTGACGATCGCCTGCAGGTAATCAATATGAGCGTCTGCCACCGGTATCGCTACTACCTGAACCGGTGCGAGCCAGGGCGGGAACGCGCCCGCGTAGTGCTCGAGCAAGACCGCAAAGAATCGCTCGATCGAACCGAACAGTGCCCGGTGGATCATGATTGGCCGCTGACGGGTGCCGTCTGCCGCCTGGTATTCCAAGTCGAATCGTTCCGGCAAGTTGTAGTCGACCTGAATCGTCGACATCTGCCAGGTTCGGCCAATCGCGTCACGTGCCTGCACTGAGATCTTCGGACCGTAGAACGCCGCACCACCGGGGTCGAGGACGAGTTCGAGGTCTTGACGCTGTGCAGCTTCCCGCAGCGCCTCCGTCGCTTCTGCCCACTGCTCGTCCGAGCCGATGCTCTTCTCGGGGTCGCGAGTGGAGAGTTCGAGGTAGAAGTCATCAAGCCCATAGTTGCGCAGGAGATCAAGCACGAAGTTGAGTAACGAATCGAGCTCGTTCGGCATCTGATCTTTGGTGCAGTAGATGTGCGCATCGTCCTGCGTGAACCCGCGCGCCCGGGTCAATCCATGCACAACGCCAGACTTTTCGTACCGGTACACCGTCCCGAACTCAAAGAGCCGCAGCGGCAATTCTCGGTACGAGCGACCTCTAGAGTCAAAGATGAGGTTGTGCATCGGGCAGTTCATTGGCTTGAGGTAGTACTCAGCCGCGGCCCTACGAATATTGCCGTCGGAATCGCGCTCCTCATCGAGCGCCATCGGCGGATACATACCTTCGGCGTACCAGTCAAGGTGGCCTGACGTCTCGAACAACGCGGCCTTCGTGATGTGCGGGGTATTCACGAACTGGTATCCCGCCCGCTCATGCTGGCGCAGGGAGTAGTCCTCCATCTGGCGCCGAATCACGCCACCCTTTGGATGGAAAACAGCGAGGCCTGAACCGATCTCGTCCGGGAAACTGAAGAGGTCAAGCTCGACGCCGAGTCGCCGGTGATCGCGCTTCTCTGCCTCTTCCAGCATGTGCAAGTAGTCACGCTGGGCGTCCTTGGTCTCCCACGCAGTTCCGTAAATCCGCTGCAGGGAAGGATTCTTCTCGCTCCCCCGCCAGTACGCCGCAGCAGTGCGCATCAACTTGAATGCTGGGATCACGCGCGTAGAAGGGATATGGGGACCGCGGCACAAGTCGGACCACTCGGTCTCTTTGGTGCGGGCATGCAGGTTGTCGTAGATGGTCAGCTCAGCGCCGCCAACTTCCATCACGTCGTCGTCGGGCGTCCCGCCCTTGAGCCCAATGAGCTCACACTTGTACGGCTCTTCGGCTAGTTCTTCACGTGCTTGCGCCTCACTCACGACGCGCCGAGAGAAGAGCTGCCCCTCCTTCACGATCTGCTGCATCCGCTTGGTCAGTGCGGCGAGATCCTCAGGCGTGAACGGTTCCGCTGGATCGAAGTCGTAGTAGAAGCCGTCTTTGATCGGCGGCCCGATTCCGAGCTTGGTTCCAGGGAATAGGTCCTGAACCGCTTGCGCCATCACGTGCGCGGTTGAGTGCCTCAGCACGGCACGACCTTCATCGGAATCGATCGTCACTGGTTCAACAACATCACCATCAGCCAGTGGCGTGGCTAGATCGCGCAGTTCGCCATTGATGCGCGCCACGACGACCGCACGATCGTCAAACAAATCCGCTGCCCGGGCCTCATCGGAGATCGATTGTTCGATCTCCTGTGCAGCCGTTACAACCTTGACCGAAGCCATGCCCCAACTCCCAAGAAAAGTGATTGTGCGCCTCGCGCGCAGCGCAGACCCGGTGAGCCTATCTGCGAGGTGGGATTCTCGCGTGATCCGTACGCCTGAATTGCCGGATATCGGACGCGATAGGGCGGGACTAGCTGGCCGGCCGGGCGTGTAGATCGCCTTGCATTCACCGGCTATTTGCAGCGTGCGGTCACGAACTTCATGGTGTTCCAGTAGACGCTGCCCCAATTCGACGCCCGCTTCAGGCTCTTCACGCCAACGTGGGTGAAGCCGCTATTGAGGATGTTCGCGCGATGCCCTGGCGAGTTCATGTACATCGAGAACATCGATCCCGCGCCATCGGAGGTGTACGCAACGTTCTCGCCCCATGACCGCACACTCGTACACCCCGCCTTCGCCGAGACGCTCGCACGCAGGTTCGGGTCGTGGCTTAGCTTGCGCTTCGCGGCGATCTTCTTTGACCACTTCTTTGAGGCTTTCGAGAGCTTCTTTGTTGTCTTCAAAGGTGCGATTCCGCGTGACGCGCGGGCCTCGTTCATTAGGCGCAGCAAGGTCTTGTCATAGCTGCTCGAAAATCGTGGTGCTGGCGGTTGTTGGCTCGCACTCGCACTCGCAGACGTCCTTGCTTGTGCCGGAGACGCTCCTGCCATACCGACGAGTCCCAGTGAGAGCCCGAGCACAATCAACGTGGCGAACATCCGGCTCACGCCCGTTCGCGACGAAACGCCAGCGACACCTGTCCTCACCATTAGCGACGCACCTCACCAACGCAGAATCCGCGAGCGAGGAATCGCCCGTTCCTAAGAACATCGGCGGGTAGCGGTCAGGCAGGATGGGCCAATCAGGTGACACTGGCGAAGGAGCGGCAAATATCTGGGGCCTTTCCCCTGTACCGGGATAACGACGCTCACTTCTTCGTATTTGCCTTGACCACGATGAGCTACCCAGATTTCCCACATCACTTGATCAGCGCTGAACTTCCAAGGGCTTCGTATGCCGTTTGCCAAGTCCAGTCGGTGACAAACAGCCTCCCGCGCCCACCTTGAGTCGACGCGAGAGCGTTGGGGCTTCGGAGTCCTGAGAC
>JBAYVO010000296.1:0-3489 GCA_041674545.1 Candidatus Nanopelagicales bacterium
CCGAGCATGATGCGCCAGCTATCGAGCCAGGCGGTGCCCGATAGTGCGAGCGAGAAGAGGAGGCCGAGGATGATGCCGCAGACACCCATTACTTGATAGAGCACCAGGGTGCCGCCACGGACGCGAGCAGGGATTGATTCGGCGACGAAGACGGGCACCGCAATCAGCGAGATACCGATCGCGAGGCCGAGGCCGATCCGCGATCCGGCGAGCATCCACATGTCGATCGAGATCGCGCTCAGCAGGCCGAACAGGACGTACCCAGCGGTGAGGATGATCATCGACTTCTTGCGGCCCCAGAAGTTGACCAAGAAGCCAGCTGCGATCGCACCGATGATCTCGCCGTACACAATCGCGGCGACCACGAACTCGGTTTGCTGGGTTGTGAGCCCAAGGTCCTCGGCGAACACATCCTGCGCGCCACCGATGATCCCGTTGTCGTAGCCGTAGATGATGCCGAGGCACGCGGCAGTAGCTGCCACCACGATCGCAGTTCTCGGAAGCTTCTTCTTGTCTTCCGTGTCGGGGCTCGTCGCCGCCATGGTTCCCCTCCCGCAGGGCTATACGTGCGGTGTCCCGCACGCGGTCGCGGCGCGCTATGCAGCGAGCCGGGAGGGATGCTTCCCTACAACCTTCAGGTATGTCCTGCTGAGCGTGACGTGGGCCACTTCGCTCGCGCGGGAGGCGGTTCGGCGGGAATGGCGCGTCAGTTGTCGCTGACCCGCGCGTCGTCGAATGCGGCGATGACGAGGGTGCGATCGTCGTTGCCCCAGTTGACTGAGCGGGCGCGCCCAGCGGCCAGAACCTTGCGTACAAGTTGCACCGGTTCCACCTGCGCGTTTGTTTGGGCCGCGGTGATGATCGCGGTCAGCCCGGAGACTTCCAGTTCGTCACCGGCTGCGTCGCGGCTCTCGGTGATTCCGTCTGTCCACATCACCACGATGTCATTCGGGGCAACGGTCGTGCGTGAACTTGTCCAATTGCCACCGAGTGCGGACAGTAACGGCCCGGTGATGGTGAGCTCGCGCGCTACTCCATTCGGGCTAATCACCAGCGGCGGCAAATGGCCAGCATTTACCCATTCGAGTTCGTGCGTGCGGGGATCGATGGCGACCGCGGCGGCCGTGGCAAACCGGCTTGGCGTGTCGGCGAAGAGCTTCACACCCCGATCAAAAGCCGAGACCAATGAACTGCCTGCCTCCAGCATTCCGATCAACGCAAGTTTGAGACGAAGACCCGCGATTCCGGCTTGTGGACCGTGTCCGGAGATATCGGTGATGATCACCGCAGTGCGCCCATCAGGTAGCGCGACGGCATCCCACCAATCACCGGCAACCTCGGACTCCGAGGATTCCATCTCGCCGTAAATATTGAGGCCAACGGCAAAGACGTGCGGCTCGCGGCTCAACTCTGCCCGGAGCGCAATGACCACGGGCTCTTCGCTGTCGAAACTCTCGTAGGCGCGGTGAACGTTCTCGGTCTCGCGCACGAGGCGTTGGCGCATGTCCTCGGCATCGGTGGCTACCTGTGCGATCTCTGGCGGACCGATCGGGAAGATTTCGGCGTTCTTGTTTCCATCGTCACCTGTGACGTGACGCAGTTGCGCGCCTAGTTGTCGCAGCGGGCGTAGCACCCACCTGCGCAACAGCCACCACAGCAGGACCAACCCAACGATGATGAGGAGTCCGCTTGCAATGAGCACTACCCCGAGGCTGTTCGCGAGGTTTCCGAAGTTCGCGAACTGGGCAGCAAGACGCGAGTCAATTTGGGTATTGAGTGCCGTCGCGCGGGCACGCAGCAGTTCGAAGTTGCGCATACTCGCGGTGCTGTCGAGCAGGACCTCCGCGGCTTCCGGTTGCCCCGATCGGACGAGTGCGATCGTTGGTGTCGCAACGCTCTCGATCCAGTCCGTCCGTGCCTTCGCCACGCGTTCGACTTGCCGTTCGAGTACCGGATCGGTACCTGAGAGCAGGGCCTCCAACTCTTCGACCGCAGCTTCAGAAACGTTTGAGCCTTCGGCGTAGGGACTCAATGATGCTGCGCGCTGGGTCGCTACGTAGGAACGAATTCCGCGCTCCATGTCTGCGGTGCTTAGGAGTAGCTTCGAGGCGTTCGCCGCAGCAGGTTCGAGCTTGCTGACGATCTCTGTACCGGAGGACTGTGCCGCGAGATACCGGTTCGCGGTGAACGCAGAGATGAAGGTCAGCAGGACGAACGTGACCGCAGCCACCACCGTCACTCGACTCTTCAGCGTCACGAGACGTCAGGCTAGTCCGGTTGTGCGCTGGATTCGCTGTGGAATGGTGGTGGGTGGACGTGGGCTGGTCCTAGGTTCATCCTTAGACCGTGACGTGGTAGAACCACGCGACGCGGACTTGGTGACCTTCGCGCGTGTATCCAACGAGGTTGAGGCCCGCGTTGTTTGTCAGTTCTGGTTCGCGGACCGGCCACACGGGGAATTGTGCCAACGGGGCGAGGTTGGGGCTTTCGATGACGGCTGCGAATCCCGCTATTTCAAGATCGAGATTCGCGCGCGCCCAGGTTCCGGCGACGCGTCCGCTGACCTCGGTGAGTGCGGTGGCGATGTGTTCGTGTCGTCGGCCCGGGGCCGTTGAGCATCGGAAAAACAGGAAGTCCCGCCGCAGTTGCTTCAGATGGGCGAGCTCGAGGGTGGAGACCCCGACTAGCTCGTCCGCGTCGTAGGCCAACACGCACAGTTGTTCTGCGCGTTCAGTCGGATCAATCCCGGCTGGAAGTAGGTTGTGCGTGCGCCAAAACTCGACTGCGGCGGACTGGGCCTGAACGTCATCGTGCTTCCACACCGTCGTGTACGTGAGCGCTGGCTGGTTAGACATCCTGGCTGCTCCTGGACTAGCGGAGACGTTTGGTTGTGTAGACCTTGGTGTACGTGAACGGAGCATCCGTTGCGTTGCCGGGTGCGGTGTACGTGACGTTGACGCGCATCGCGCACTTTCCGCTGAGTTTGACGGTGAGCTTCCGGTTTGGGCCCTTGATGGTTCGCAAGCAGAACATGTCCCCACGAACGGCGGCCCCTGAGCGCAGGCGCGCGCGAACCTTCGCCGTGATGGGCTCGCCTTGTGTGGTTCGCGACTTCGCTGGATTAACCAACGTCTTGCCCGAGTTCCGCAGCTTCTTCGGGGCGGTGCCAGGTGGCAGTGTCTGTGGTTGCCCGGCGGGTGCGGTGTACGCGAATGCGCTTGCGGTGGCCACACTGACCAGAGGCGTCGCCACAGTGACCTTGACCGGGCCCGCCGGTCCAGGGGGCACCTTGGCCGTGATCTTCGAATCGGATACCACACGCATCTCCGCTGCGTCAGCGGTGCCGAAGGTCACGCTGGTTGCTCCGGTGAAGTTGGCGCCGGTGATCGTTACCGAGGTACCGCCAGCGGCAGAGCCGCTGCCTGGCGCCACTGTGTTCTTCGGGGTGTAGGCAGTGGTATTCAACGCGACGCCGACATTGACGGTTCC
>JBAYVO010000297.1:0-3473 GCA_041674545.1 Candidatus Nanopelagicales bacterium
ACCCGGAAGCGCACCTGGCGCGTTGTCATCGACCACCACGTCAAAACCAGCGAAGACGTCCTTCACATGGGCAACGGCCTCTTCTGCACTACGGCTCGGGGCATACCTGTAGTTGATCGTCACGGTGCATTCATCCGGGATGACGTTGCCAGCCACTCCCCCACGAATCCCAACTGCGTTGAGACCCTCCCGATAGACCAGACCATCGATCTCAACCTCGCGTGCCTGGTACCGAGCCAGTCGCTCGAGGATCTCGGCAGAGTTGTGGATGGCGTTAATCCCCATCCACGACCGCGCGCTGTGTGCCCGTTCACCGGTCGTCGTGACCTTGATCCGCAACGACCCTTGGCACCCAGCCTCAACCCTCGCGTTTGACGGCTCCATCAGGATCGCGAAGTCACCTTCGAGAAGTTCCGGCCGCGAATTCGCGAGCTTTGCGAGCCCGTTGTGCTCGCTAGAGACTTCTTCACACTCGTAGAACAGGTACGTCACGTCGTACACCGATTCACGCAGCGCTGCCGCGAGACGTAGCGACACCGCAACCCCGCCCAACATGTCGCAGGCGCCCAATCCGTACAGCCGATCGTCGCGAAGCGTGTGCGGAAGGTTCGAGTTCGCAGGGACGGTGTCGAGGTGCCCGCCAATCACTATCCGTTCGGCCCGGCCAAGACTCGTTCGGGCGACAATCGTGTTGCCCACTCGAGTCACGCTGAGGTGACTCTGCTCGCAAAGGGCTCGCTCGACAGCGTCGGCAAGCCGTAGTTCGTCAAACGACTCACTTGGTATGTCGATCAGGGCTGCCGTCAGCGATACCAGATCAGCGGAAAGGTCGAGGTCGTCTGCCGCAGTGAATTCCACGCAAGTACCGTAGCCCGAGTGAGCCCTTCAAACCCACAACTCGTATCCCTGCCCGCGTCCGGACTTGGCCTGGCCTCCTATTCAGGTGAAGACATCCTCGATGTCTGGTACCCGAACCCAACGCTTTCCGCCGAGCCAACGGACGTTGCCGACCTCGGGTCAGGAATCGGACACGATCCAGTCCGCGACGTCAGGACCGAGACCATTCGAACTGTCATCGCGGACCTGTCTGCACCGCCGACGGACGTTGCCGACGTGTACCTGCGGCTTCACCTGCTCTCCCATCGCCTCGTCGCACCACGCACCATCAATCTTGATGGGGTCTTTGGGTTGCTCCCAAACAACGCCTGGACAAACCTCGGACCCGTTCCGATCTCGGCAGTCGATGATGCTCGCCTACGTGCACGCGGCAAGGGTGCCTACTTGACAGTTCTCGGCGTCGACAAGTTCCCACGCATGACGGACTATGTGGTGCCCTCGGGCGTCCGAATTGCCGATGCAGATCGAGTTCGCCTCGGCGCACACTTGGCTGAAGGCACAACGGTCATGCACGAGGGGTTCTGCAACTTCAATGCTGGCACCCTCGGGACCTCAATGGTCGAGGGACGGATTTCGGCCGGCGTCGTCGTGGGCAACGGTTCCGATATCGGTGGTGGTGCATCCATCATGGGCACCCTCTCCGGTGGCGGCTCCGAGGTGATCTCGGTCGGCGAAGGGTGCCTGATCGGCGCTAATGCAGGGATCGGCATTTCACTGGGAGACGGCAGCGTGGTCGAGGCTGGCTGCTACGTCACAGGCGGATCAAAGATCAGTTTGCCTGGCGGCGAGGTTGTCAAAGGCAAGGAACTGTCGGGTGCCAAGAACCTACTGTTCCGCCGCAATTCCCAGACTGGTGCAATCGAAGCAGTGAACCGTGACGGCAGTTCATGGGGCGGATTGAACTCGGTACTTCACGCCAACTAGGTGCCGAGGATGGTCGACAGCCCACTTGCTGGACTGACTCCACCGCTCGACGGCAAGCCTCTGCGGTGGTCTGTCGGCACGCGCCCGATCCCGTTGAGCCAGTGGTTGAGCATCGACCAAAGCCGTCATCGCACTATGCAAGCCAAAGACGCGGTACTTGGCCACAGCCTCGACCAGTCAGTGATCACAACACCCGCCGGGTCCGATGCGAGCGGGGCCCTTTTGCCTACTGTCTGCGACCACCTGACGGCTTGGCACAACCACAACTTCACCATCACTGACGACGAGGCAGTTGATCTCGAATCAGGTCGCCGCACCGCGATCAATCGAACGACACCCCTCGAGACGCTGGCACGCATGATGCCTCAGGATTTCTGCGTCCTCACACCCTCCGGCAGCACCTGGCATCTGACGGCCGCCACAGTGTGCTTCACCTCGCGCTGGAATCTGGAAAGCAAGATGGGCCTATCGATCAGCGAGATCCATCAACCAGTGCCTGGATACGAACAGCGGGTAGCCCGCGCCGTCGACCGTGTGATCGCTCGCCTCTCCGACGACCTCGTACTTCGGCGAAGCAATTGGACGTTGCTGAATACTGCAGAACTACATCTTCGCGAACCCGCCCACGCGACTGTGCCCGTCGACGACATCGATGCGCTCACGTGGCTCCGTATCGAACACCAGACTTTGCGTCGATTCACTAATCCGGCAGCCCTCATCTTCACGATCGACACCCGCGTCCACCATGTTGATGAGCTACCGGAGGCAGATCGTCAGCGCTTGCGAGGGGCCGTGCGAGGAGCACCTGCTGACATCGCTGCGTACAAGGCCTGGCCGCATTCCGTCTAGAGCCGCCTCAGCGACGTAGAGCACCTCGCAGTTGCAGCCCGCTGGTCGTTGGCGACTAGTACGCGCCGGAACCCTTGAGCACGGCACCCGCAGTCTTTGCCGCGATCTTGGCATCCAGGCCAAGGGACCACGAATCGACATACTCCAGATCAAGGTCGATCCGGTCTTCCCAATGGATCTCCTTGCGACCGCTAATTTGCCACATTCCAGTCAGTCCGGGCTTTGCCAACTGCACACGCTCGCCGTTCACCGGCAGGTCATGCAACTCAGCTTCCAAGACAGGGCGTGGACCCACGAGCGACATATGCCCGAGGAGGACATTGAGAAGTTGAGGTAGCTCATCAATCGACCAGCGGCGAATAAAGGAGCCGACGCGGGTGATTCGACTGTCGTTGCGATAGCGCTCAAGCAAACCTTCGTCTGTTGCACCGAGGACCTCTGCGCGTTCAAGGTGCGCATTTGGTCGCATCGAACGAAGCTTGTAGAACGGGAACAGTTCACCGTTCTTGCCAACCCGTGGTTGAACGAAGAACGCGGGACCTCGAGACTCGACCTTGACGGCGATTGCGAACAACGCGATCACTGGCAAGAACACCAGCAACAACGCAGCAGACGCCACAATGTCGAACAGGCGCTTCACTGCGCGCGGACCCAATGCTTGGTGAGAATGATCCACTTCGATCACAATTTCGTCTGCTACATGCTGCAGGCTCACTCGCCCGGTCGCGTAGCTCTTCACCCGCGACGAGACCAGCAATTTGATGTTGTGCGACTCAAGCGCCCACGCAAGTTCACGCAGGTCC
>JBAYVO010000298.1:0-3464 GCA_041674545.1 Candidatus Nanopelagicales bacterium
CATTAAGCATTGGGTCGATGGTGGGACGACGTCGTTGGATAACGCGGCGTTGTTGTGTTCGGCGCATCACCACGCGGTCCACGCCGACAAGCACCACGTATCGATCGGCGCTGACGGGCGAGCACGGGTGGACCTCAACCCCGCCAGCCAAACCTGATCACCGCGCCCCGCGTCATGGCACACCCCTGCCCAGACAGGGGCCACACCCACGCCACGCGCCGGGGATTGTTGGCGTGGCCTAGAGTTCGCGACATCACCTCCGGAGTCATAAGCATGGCTCACAGGGTGGTGGCCATGGGTGGTGTTCGATCGGTGCGGGTCTATCTCGCCGCGGCGAACGGTTGAGGAGGTAGCGATGCAGGCACACGTTTTGCTGTGCGATCACGCGCAGGTCGCAGGCAACAAACTCTTCATCTCGGGAGCAGGTATTTCGAATGTGCCAGTCGGGGTTTCCACGTCTCTTGCCGTTCTGATTTATGTCCCATGGGATCAAGCGAACACCCAGATCCCGTACACGTTGCACCTCGAGACCTCTGACGGCGTGACGGATTTGCCGTCGCTGGATGGTTCAACGACGAGGATCGAGCTGGGAGGGCAGATCGAAGTCGGGCGCCCGCCAGGCGCCACCCCGGGAATTCCGCTAGAGGTGCCGGTCGCAATTGGTGTTCCTCCGTTTGCGTTGAATCCCGGTCGCTACATGTGGCGCCTGACCATCGAGGGCGTCGAGAACGAGCTGTGGACTGCCGGCTTCAACCTCCACGGACAGTCATAAACCAGCCTCAGTGCAGCCCAGTCAGTGCTGAATCCTTGCCGAGCCGTTGCAACCGCGGCGATAAGTGGGGAGTATTCCCGTTATGGAGCAGCAGTTTGAGTCAACGGGTGAGCTAGAGCGACTTCACCGGGTCGTTGTGATCGGCTCAGGATTTGGCGGATTGTTCGCCGCCAAAGCGCTCAAGAAGGCGCCCGTCGAGGTGACCCTCATCGACAAGACAGTGCAGCACTTGTTCCAACCCCTGCTCTACCAAGTGGCCACCGGAATTCTCTCCCAGGGTGTGATCTCGCCGCCAGCGCGCGAGATCCTGAACAGACAAAAGAACACGAAGGTACTTCTTGGTCAGGTGACGAACATTGACGTGAAGGCGAAGATCGTGAGTCATCATGTGGGTGACTTCGTCACCCACACCCCCTATGACAGCCTGATCGTCTCGGCTGGCGCGGGTCAGTCCTACTTCGGCCATGATGAGTTCGCGGAATTCGCTCCGGGTCTTAAGAGCATTGATGATGCGTTGGAACTGCGAAGCCGTATTTATGGTGCGTTCGAGGTAGCGGAGCTACTCGACGATCCAGAAGAGGTCAAGAAATGGCTGACCTTCGTCGTGGTCGGAGCTGGGTCAACCGGGGTAGAAGTCGCAGGTCAAATCCGAGAACTCGCGGACCGTGCGCTCAAGCATGACTTCCGAAAGATCACGCCGAGTTCGGCTCGAGTTGTCCTCGTTGATGGTGGCGACCAAATCTTGGCAGCCTTCGGCCCTAGCCTCGGAGAGAAATCGAAGAAGGCACTTGAAAAGCTTGGAATCGAGATCATGCTCGGCCAAATGGTGACGGGCATGGACGTGCGCTCCGTGGAGCTCACCGATCGGGAAGGGCACGTCCAAACAATCGATGCTCACTGCAAGGTGTGGGCAGCGGGAGTAGCGGCATCGCCGCTGGCTAAATTGCTTGGCGACCAAACAGGTGCTGAGGTTGATCGAAGCGGGAGAGTTTCAACAAACCCAGATCTGACGTTGCCCGGGCATGAAGAGATCTTCGTCATCGGAGATATGGCGAGCCTCAACGACTATCCAGGCGTTGCACAGGTAGCAATGCAAGGCGGAAAGTTCGCAGCGAAGCAGATCAAGCGCCGCTTGCAAGGAAGCGCGGACGAACCCGGATTCAAGTACTTCGACAAGGGAAGCATGGCGACGATCTCGCGCTTCCGCGCGGTGACGAAGATGGGAAAGATCGAGATCACCGGCTTCATCGCCTGGCTGATGTGGTTGTTTGTGCACATCATGTATCTCGTCGGCTTCACCAAGCAAATAACGACACTTGGGCACTGGGCGGTCGCATTTCTGGGCCGCACTCGTGCCGAGCGCACGGTCACCGCCTACCAAGCGATGGCGATTCCCGACTTGCTCGCGGCGCGTAAGCTCGCTGACAAAGACATGATCTACGAGCCGGCGAACGAACACTCGACCGAATCCAGCGAGAAGCCGCGTGAGTGAACGAACGCGCATTGTTCTGGCCGAGGACGAATCGCTGATCCGCATTGATCTGGAAGAGATCTTGACCGAACTCGGTTACGACGTAGTCGGGGCGGCAGCGGACGGTGCGACAGCCGTTCGCTTGGTCCAAGAGTTGCGGCCAGACGTAGCACTGATCGACATCAAGATGCCGGTTCTCGATGGTCTCAGCGCGGCTGAACAGATCTCTGCAATCGGTGACACAGCGATCGTGATGCTGACCGCGTTTAGTCAGCCGGAACTCGTTGATCGGGCGAACGCGGCTGGCGTTATGGCGTTCTTGGTTAAACCGGTCGATCCGACAGACTTGCGCCCCGCAATTGAAGTCGCCCGGGCCCGTTTTGCCGAACGCGCGTCGTTGACGGCAGAACTCGGTGGATTGGCCGAGAAGTTGGCCGCTCGAAAGGCGATCGAACGGGCGAAGGGCATCTTGCAGACTCGCTTTGGGCTTGACGAACCGGCCAGCTTTCGGTGGCTTCAGAAGGCGGCAATGGATCGCCGAATGTCAATGGATGCGGTCGCTGCGGCAGTCATCGCTGACGCCGAAGGTGACCCACCCGTTTTGCAGTCAGACTGAGCATTCAGCTACCGGGCGGAGCTTCTCGCAGCATGCAGGTGAGGCGGGATGTGCAGATAAGGCGATCTTCGTCATCGGTCACGGTGATCTGCCAGGTCGCCAACGTCCGGCCGATCGACAGCGGTACTGCGACAGCGCGAACTCGGCCGGACCTCGCTGCGCGGTGATGCGTACACGACAACTCAATGCCAACCGGGACTTTCCCGATTGCTGCTGCATGGATTCCAGAACCAACTGAACCGACTGTCTCGGCGAGCACTGCACTCGCGCCGCCGTGGAGCAGTCCGTATGGCTGGGTGTTCCCGGCGACGGGCATCGAGGCAACGATTCGGTTGGGGCTCACCTCGTCGAGGGTGATCTCCATTCGTTCCATCAGGCTTCCAGCAACGGCAGCATTCGCTCCGTCAAGGACGGCTTTGGCAATCAAGTCGAGATCGGGGGATTCGCTGCTCGGCGTCGTCATGGGCCCAGCCTAGGATCGGGCGCGTGACTGAACCGCAGCAGGACCGCAAACTGTTACTTGTTGATGGCCATTCGCTGGCCTATCGTGCGTTCTTCGCGCTGCCCGTCGAGAACTTCTCAACAACCACTGGTCAGTCGACCAA
>JBAYVO010000299.1:0-3443 GCA_041674545.1 Candidatus Nanopelagicales bacterium
TACCAGTCGTAGCAGTCCACCTCGATCGCCTTGAAGGAGAGAGCACCGTTAGTCCGATTTGCGATCCCGACTGTGGCGTAAGTCCCACCGTTTGATCCACCGCAGTCCTTTGTTCCGAGTGCGTTCCGAGACGGTGACTCTGGAATCGACACATCCGGCGTTGCACTCAAGCTCGATTCACCCGAACTTGATTCAACGGGAGAACTTGTGCTCGAACTGCACCCCGCGACTAACGCCGCGGCTGCCACCAACCCACCAAGAATTGCGGCCTTCTGCTTCGTGCGCTTCATGACCACTCCAGGGCCTAGTAGAGATCAGACAAGGTCAACGTGGTGTCGGTGCCCACGCACACATAGTCAGCGCGCAGAGCCGAACCATTGCTCAACTTCACGGTGTACGCGGCACTGTCTTGCCCTGCACCGCTGCGGCACATCGTCGGTGACTGCTCATACGAGGAACACTCGATCGTGGTCGGCAGAACACCCTTTGCCGACGGATCTTCGGTGAGGGAAACAGTGGTCAACCACCGCGCCTTACGCACCTGAAAATTGCCGATGATGTCGCCTTTGATGTATGCGCAGGTTCGCCGTGCGATGACGGTGTAAGGCCCACCCGTTGCGCCCGCTGCAATCTGCGCTCCATCGAGCACGCTTGGGTTCTCGACGCCGGAAAAGTCGTAGCAGTCGATCTCTGAGGTATTGATCGTCAACGGCGCCGACGTTGAATTGATCACCGTAATTGGGACGGCATATTTGGTGTTGAAGTCTGCATAGCTCGGTAAGTCCTTGGGCCCGCCGAGCTCGGGACACGTGATCGCAGCGGCCGCCACCCTGGTTGCCGACGCAGTCGTGCCGGATGGTTGTTCGGCACTGTCTTGACTGCACCCGCTTAGGGCGCCAATTCCCACCACCACGGCGCCCACGACTGCCGCCACCGACGTCCGACGAGTGGGCCGAACGCCGACGGCGCTCACAACTGAACCATTGCCCGGCGCGAAGAATCCTGACCGAGCCCCAAGAACGTCTTGTTGTAGATCCGCAAGTTCCGCCCGTTGAGGGTGACCTGGTGGACGTACTTGTGGCCCTTTGCGCTCTTAGCCTTGACTGGGAAGCTGACCTGAGCTGACGCCCCACCAACCTCAAGCACTCCGACGTTGCCGCTCTTTGCCCCACGACAACCGCGCTTGCGTTTGCCATTCGGGTTCTTGAAGTAGTTGCAGTAGTAGTCGTTCAGGTCGACCCACGTCCAGACACCCTCTTGGGTGTTGCCATTGATCGTGCGAACCAAACCAGCTGAGTACTTGGAACCGGAACTGAGTGCTCGAAGTTCGACGTTGAAGGGCGCCCCCGGATCATTGAGGTTCGTCCGGATGCCTGCGTACATCGTGTTGACGGCCGTTGTACCCCACTTGGCCTGAGCTTCTCGCATTCCGGCAGTCGCCAACAAATCGACTTTGATCTTCGTCTTCGCAAGTGGCTTGCGCTTTGCGAAGTATCCGTCGTTCAGCAGTTCAAGGAGTGGATCAATGACGTCGACGTTCACGTTTCCTGTGCCTGGTCGCGCAGCGACATCCGGATTGGCGTAGTCGTCAATCCCGTTCTCGGCGCCATCACGCTTGAGCGTGCGCTTCCACGTGATCTTCGGGTACCCGTTCGGCTTGTACTGGACGCGGTACAGAGACAACTTGGTCCCGCTACTGCCAGCGTCAATGACCACCCGGTACTCACGCGATCCCGGCTTGCCACAGTCCGTGCACTTGTTTCCATATTTCAGGAGCAAGTACCCGCGAGTCCAGGTCAGAACTGTCTGCTCGACACCCTTGACCTTGGCCTGCGATGGCAACGCTCGCAAGAGTTTGTTCTTTTGCTTTCCGGTGAAGAGTCCGTTACTTCCGTACGCGAGATCGTTGATGTATGTCCCGTTTGAGCACTGATTCACCACGTACTTGGGCGGCTTCGATGGGTCGTAGGACGCATCTTGGGCAACGGCCTTCGCCTGAAACGCATCCCATGCACCCGCTGGACTGCACGTCCTAGTCACGGTGCTCCCGAGCTTGCGCGGCGTCTCCGAGACGTTCCAGCCGTATAGGTCGTCGTGCATCGAGAAGTACGTGCTGCCAATTCCCACAAACTTCGCCGTACTGCGCTTCACCTTCGGCAGCTTCCCGTTCTGCTTCGCATTGTTTGCCAGCACCTTGGCGTAGCGGGAATCGCAGGCACTGCGGTCATATTGACCGACCGCGCCGAGTGCG
The DNA here is from genome assembly GCA_041674545.1 of Candidatus Nanopelagicales bacterium. Classification (GTDB taxonomy): domain Bacteria; phylum Actinomycetota; class Actinomycetes; order S36-B12; family UBA10799; genus UBA10799. The sequence continues at coordinate 2,252 of JBAYVO010000299.1, forward strand.
ACCTTCGGATCACCGAGACTGACGTCTGCAGCCATACCCGTCGGATAGCAGAACTGCGTTCCAGGATTGGCTGGCGGCAGGTTTGCCGGCACGACCGCAACAGCAACCGTTGGAGTCACCAACGCGGAAGCGCCGATTCCAATTGCGCTCGCGAGCGCCACGAATTTGGTGATGCTTGAATTGCGCATCGAAGAGTCCACCTACCGCCGTGAAGGGTCCGAAGATTTGAGAGCCTGCGCACGAAGCGCAAACCTCGATTCACGGTACGGCGAGAACCACTCCGCGTCAGGTCTCAGACCTACCCACTTCCTCTAGCCCACGACCACGCTGCGTGACCGAGGCGCGCGAACGAAGTGCGATGGCGGCGAACTACTGGCAGCCCTTCATGTCCTTGAGATGCTTCGTCTGAACTCGCTTCAGGTGCTTTTTCGTCACCTTGAATCGCTTCACTGTCGACCATTCTCCGACCACGTCCGGGTGCTGGTGCTCAATCCATGTGGGATACAACGGGTTCCCGGGGTCCGGCGACTCGAACGGTTCATACGTTGAACCTCCATCGACCACGCTCCGAAACTTGAATTGGTATACGCCGGGCCGATCAATCTTCTTGGCGAAGAACGCCGACTTTGGTGTGCCGGGCCGGTCGAACGGATCGGCACTGTAGGACCGCTTCCAATCACTCTTTGGGGCCTTCACCAGGTACTCGGCGTTCACATCATCCCGTTCGTCATATCGCTTTGCCGCTGCGCCTGTCAGTAAGATCAACGGCTTCACGTGCCGCTTGAGACTGCACGCAGGTTTGTGAGCATTGAAGTGCAGGAGAGTCTTCGGCACGAATTGCACCTTGTAGTTCGGTGGTGCAGGGGCTACGGCAGTCGCTTGGGTGGGAACAGCCGTTCCCAATAGTGCAATTGCCGCAACTGAACATGCGGCGCCTAGCGAGAATCTGTTCACAGATTGGCTTCCTTTGCATTCCGCGAGCTCCACGCCAGGGCGGCTTACATCCCATAACAAGAGATCTCAAATTGGGTCACACTTTGCGCCCTCGATCGCGGGCACAATGATCATCATCTACTACCGAAGTCACATGGTCAACATCTAGAGGAATCGCTCAGAACTGCATCAGACCTTCGATGTAGTACGCGTCGACTCACTCGCTATCGCAATCTCCAACGTGGTCCGCTACCGATCA
>JBAYVO010000300.1:0-3439 GCA_041674545.1 Candidatus Nanopelagicales bacterium
CGTCCATGTCCACATGGAGCACCGCGCACCCGGTGTCATCACTGCCCAGTTCAGGAAGTGACGTGGCCCGGTCGAGTTGTTCGCGTGACATCAGCGCCACTCTCGCATGCCAGACCGACATTGACCCCAGCCTGTGCAGGTATTACTGCTGAGGCGGGCGCTCCCCCGCAGAGCCGTTGGTGCCGGGGGGTGGCTGTCCGACGGACGAATGCAGGTGCGCCAACACCTTGGTGGACTTTTCCAAGTACACCTCTGGATGGTTGTCCGCGGCAAAGATCTCGCGTCCGCTCAGCACGGCGTTCACGGCGGCACCGAGGAGGACCGTGAAGCTCAGCACGTAGCCGTAGACCATCAATGCGACTGGCGTTGCGAGCACCCCGTAGACCGAGGCTTCGTTGAACAGTCCCCGCACGTAAAGGGTCACGGCCAGTCCTGCCCCAATTCCGGTGACCAACGCCACCACCGCACCGGGCCATGCCGACCAGATCGGACCTCGTCGCACGGTCGACAGGTGCAGGAGCACGAGCAGCACGCTCATGGCCACCACCAACACCACAACCACGTAGGCAATCGTTACGCCGGTCTCAGAAAGGTCAAGCCACGTCGACATTCGTCTCGGACCGACGAGCAGCAGTGGCAAGAGCGAGACCGAGAGCACTGCGGTCACCGCGTAGAGCAACAGGGACAGTGCTCTGCGGCGAAGGTAGCTGCGCTCAACGTACTCGCCATTAATGATCATGATGGATTGCACGTAAGTCATGACCGCTCGTGAGCCTGCCCACAACGCGATGACCAGGCCGATCAACCCCAAATCCGGCCGTGTCTCGTTGAACAATTCATGCAGGACGGGCACCGCGAACTGCGCGGCCGCCTCCGGGGTCAAAACACTATTGATCGCGTCCTCGATGGAGTCCGTGACGGCGTTGACCGCGTCTTGACCGAGATACTTTGCTGTCACACCGAGCCCGGTGACAAATGCCAGGATGAGCCAAGGCAACGAGAAGATCATCCAGAATGCTGCCTCTGATGCCAATCCGGCGATGCGCCTACCGACCAAAATCGCCCACACCTTGAGGGTGAAGTCTGTGAGGGGATCGGGAATCGCTGCCAGTAGCCGCCCGACGAACTCAGTCCCGCGGTCGATCGCTCGATGGACCGCACCGGTGGGTCCATGCTGTTTGTCGGCCGACACCGGCAATACGGTAGTGCCATGTCGGCAGTTGAACGCAGTTCAGAGCGCACCCATGACGTGACCACTCACCGGTCAGCCCCCATCGACACGCACTCCGTGCTCAACCAGCCACCACCACTTGTCGACTACGACGTGTTCGCCACAGATACCGCGCTTGTCGAAGCAACGGCCGCGTTTGGGAGCGAATCTGAACAACCGCAGTTGGCAAAATTGGGGAAGCTCGCGGGCAGCGCCGAGGTCGCACAATGGGCGGTTGAGGCGGACTCACATCATCCCGAACTTCGCACCCACGACCGGTACGGCCACCGAATCGACGAGGTGCAGTTCCATCCCGCTTGGCATTCCCTGATGAACGAAGCAGTATCTGCAGGGCTCCACGCTGCCCCATGGGCAAGTGACGATCCGTCCGCGCATGCGACCCGAGCCGCTGGGTTCCTCACCTGGTATCAAGCTGAAGCCGGCCACGGCTGCCCCATATCGATGACGTACGCGGCCGTGCCTGCACTAAACGTGGATCCCGTTGTTGCCGCGCAATGGGTCCCTGGGTTGACGTCGTCCACGTACGACTTCGGTTTGCGTGCGCCGAACACAAAGGCCGGGCTGATTGCTGGAATGTCGATGACGGAAAAGCAGGGCGGGTCAGATGTCCGCCTCAACACGACAACGGCGACACCCATCCCGAGCGAGGCGGGTGCTTACACCCTCGACGGCCACAAGTGGTTTTGCTCCGCGCCCATGAGTGACATCTTTTTGGTCCTCGCACAGGCCGAAGGTGGCCTCACCTGTTTTGTGGTTCCGCGGGTACTGGCTGACGGCACTCGGAACGTTTTCCGCATCCAACGGTTGAAGGACAAGCTCGGAAACCGTTCGAATGCGTCGAGTGAGATCGAGTTCTCCAACACCTGGGCACAGCGCCTCGGTGAGGAAGGCCGCGGCGTCAGGACCATCGTCGAGATGGTGTCGTCCACCCGATTGGACTGCGTACTCGGCTCGACTGCCCTCATGCGGAAGGCACTGTCTGAGGCGATCTGGCATACCGAACACCGTGCCGCCTTCGGTAAGAAGCTGATCGACCAACCATTGATGCGCCAGGTCCTCGCCGACCTCGCCATTGAGGTGGAAGCTGCAACGTGGTTATCCATGCGGCTCGCCGCCGCGACCGACCGGGCAATCGGCGCGGAACCTGGGGCGGATGCCTCCCATGAAGCGGCCCTGCGTCGAATCGCCTTACCCATGAGCAAGTACTTCGTCTGCAAGCGAACTGCATTCGCCGTTGCCGAGGCGATGGAATGCCTTGGCGGGCCAGGCTACGTGGAGGAATCTGGCATGCCGAGGCTGTACCGCGAGGCGCCGCTCAACTCGATCTGGGAAGGATCGGGCAACGTGAACGCCCTCGACTTGTTGCGCGCTCTGGGCCGCGAACCGGAGAGCCTCAACGCTTGGCTGACTGAAGTCGGTGCGGTTCGTGGAAGCGATGCACACTTTGACCTCGCGGTCACCGACGTACTGGACCAACTTGCCCGAAACCCTGACGAGCTCCACGCTCAAGCACGTCGTCTCGCCGAGCGAATGGCCTTACTCCTGCAAGGCTCGATCTTGATTCAGAACGCACCGAACGAGATCGCCGACGCGTTTTTGACGACCCGACTGAACCCGGCAGGAGCACCACGCACGTTCGGTGCTTTTGATGCCGCGATCGACGTCAACGCGGTGATCAAACGAGCCGCGCCGCACTAACGCGACACTGCGCTAGGCGGGTGCCGCCATCGCCGCCAACCGTGAGATCGCACGTCGGTACTTCTTGCGGTAGCCCCCCGCGAGCATCTCAGGACTGAAGAGTGCATCGACTGGTGTACCACTAGCAACCAGCGTGACGTCCCGGTCGTACATGCGGTCGACGAGGACTACGAGTCGCAGTGCTTGCGCTTGATCGGCCAAGGCAGCAACGTCTGTGACACACACCGTCGAGACCCCGTCGAGCATCGCTCCGTAGCGGGATGGGTGAACGTTCACCAGATGCGACAACAACTGGCCATAGTCGTCGAGGGAAGCGCCCGGAACTTCGTTGGCGCGCTTGATCACTACGTCGCGCGGCAGCGGCGTCGGCGCGACCGGCAATCCACGGTGTCGGTAGTCATCACCATCGATGCGCAGGACATCGAATGACCGTGCGAGACCTTGGATCTCTCGCAGGAAGTCGTCTGCTGCGAACCTTCCCTCGCCAAGCTTGTCGGGCAGGGTGTTTGA